>NC_010581.1:3109722-3412500 GCF_000019845.1 Beijerinckia indica subsp. indica ATCC 9039
GGATAGTCCCAAACCGCACAGCCATTGCCATCGACGGTCCCGGCCGTGCTCCAATGAGGCCCGCGAATTTGTTCGAGACCGCGCAATTCCGAGCCGATCAGAAACAGATCGACGCCGCCTGCCGAAGCGCAAAGCGATGCATAATGCAAGATCATGCGGCGAAAACTGTAATCAGCCGGCGCACCGGAATAGCCGACAGTCAGATTGTCTGTATCCGGTGTAAACTGATCAACTGTCGCGGAACCGAGAAAGGTTGTCACTGCCGTAGTCGCTTCCTCCGAGCGGTCGGCTGCGAAAGTGATACGCCCTCGCCAGGGAAAGCCTGCGGATGTCATTAAAATAAAGGGATAAAAGACCACGCGTAAACCGCGCGCCTTGAGATCGCGGATCGCGCGGACGATCGATGGATCGGATGGAGTACCGCCATAGACAAAGGAAGAGCCCGAGCGCGGCAGCGGGATCAGGCCGTTCGAAATCTGTGTCAGGCCGGAGCAATACCAGGCATCGGCGTGGCCCGATTCATCCTGAAAAGCTCCGCCGATATAGGTCGTTGATGGATAGATCCGGCAGGACGCGGCATCGACCGAACTGCCAAACCAGGCCACGATCAGCGAGACGGTCGTACACTCAGGAAAAGCCGCCTGAAGCTGGTCGATGGATGTGGAGAAATCCGTCTTGCCTGGGATACCGCCGTGAAACAGATTGAGCGGCGAAAACCCGGCCTCGTCGATGCGCTGGCCGAAACGTGGCAGCGTATCATAACTGAACTCGCCCGTAGCCGGCAGCAGATGCACGCCATTGACATAATTTTGCCGACCCATTCGCAAATCCGCTGTGGCTTGCGCCAGTGAATGATGGATCTGAGAATTCAGGTATTTAGTTGTTTCTTACAAGAGCCGCACCGCGCCACGGAAAGCGCAAAAGACAAGGGATAAGGAAGATGTCTGTATGATTACGCGCCACGTTTCTTCGTCAACGGGCGTGGAAACAAGGCTCGGTGACGGCCTGCCAAGCTGCATGGGTGAATGCAGCATCCGAATCTCTGTTCAGGCCTCGTCCCTCCGGACAAGACGCAGGAGGCGCGCTGAAATAACGCGCGCAATTGCGCGAATTCCGCGAGATGATGAAAGCTGACTACTTTGTTCAGGGGGGACCGCAAGCCGTACCAGCCGCATGTGGATCATAAGGGCTGATAAAAAAATACCATGCGCCGGCAAGCTCCGCGCCCGACGCATGGCAAAAGACCTATTCAATAGAATTGACGACGCTCGCCCGTGACTGACCAAGATCCCTGACCGGACTTTCATCCAGAGCAGGCCATTCTGAACTTATTTGCAGAATTTCTCCTGAAAAGCCGCAACCTTCTCTGGCGTGCTCAGAGCTTTCTTTGGGTTCCACCGGTGCTCTGCGAAGAAATCGCGAACCTCGACGGTGATTTCCTTACCATTCACATAATAGCGCTCGACGCCATCGGGCGTGATGACCGCCGGCCCATCCTTGCGGCTCACCTTATCGTCCTCGAACCAGATTTCGGTATCCGCATAGACATAGTAACCGAGTATCCGACCCATGTCGTCCTGGTTCCCTTCGTCGACTACTCGCTTCTCGGCCACGTCGCACCTCTCGTTTTATCCGCTTACCGTTCCCCAGCATAAGCTGGACCACGGGACGCCTTTCAACCCGGCGTCAAGCACCGTCTTTCGGCATGCTCTTAGAACAGAATTCCTGGCGAGGGAATTACCCAGCTCCGTAAAAGAACGGAGCTTTTCTCGTCCCATTGAAAAACCTTGTTTGGCCAGGCAATGGCCTCTAAGGTCTTTGTTCTATTTTTGTTCGTTGCATGAGACTCTTAAACTCCAGAATGAGGAGGCCCCTTGGCTCGACGGGCTGGCAGCGCCGATCTGCCTCTGCACAACGGCTGGGTTCCCGCATGGCTCGGCGCTCGCATGGCACGCCTCGGCGCGATCATCGCCGAGGCGATCATCCATCATTATGGCCGCGATGAATTTCTGCGCCGTCTCGCGCATCCATTCTGGTTCCAGTCGTTTGGAGCCGTCATGGGCATGGACTGGCATTCTTCGGGAATCACGACCAGCGTCATCGGGGCACTGAAACGCGGGCTCGGCCCTCTTTCGGGAGAACTCGGTCTGCATGTCTGCGGCGGGCGTGGCCGCCATTCGCGCCAAACACCCTTGGAACTGACGACTATTGGCGAGCGCGTCGGCTTCGACGGGCATGCACTCGCCGAAGCCAGCCGGCTCGTCGCCAAAGTCGACAGCGCTGCCGTGCAAGATGGTTTCGATCTCTATCTGCATGGCTTCATCGTCGCCGACGATGGGCATTGGGCCATTGTGCAGCAAGGCATGAATGGCGAGCGGCGGCAGGCGCGGCGCTATCATTGGCTCTCAGAGACGCTCGGTCCATCGGAAAACCTGCAAAATTTCGTCGAGGCGCCGCATCAGGCGATCGATGGGCAAAATCAGGGTGAGATCATCAATCTCACCGATAAAAGAGCGAAAGCCTCGCGGAATGGCCAGCTCGATCTTTTGCGCGATCACGGCCCCGACCGTATCGCGCGCGAGGTTGCGGCCCTCGAAGGCAAGATTGTATCCCCAGACCACTCCGACCAGCTCGTGCTGCCGCATCTCATCATGCCGGCCCATCACGACGTGCGCCCGAAGGATGTAATGATCCGCCGCCTGCATGGGGCGCTCGCAGCCGCCGCGGATTGCGGACCGAAGGATTTTCCAGAACTTCTCCTCGTGCCAGGCGTCGGCGCACGCACCATACGCGCCCTGGCGCTGGTTGCCGAGGTCGTGCACGGCGCACCCTGCCGTTTCACGGATCCGGCGCGATTCTCGATCGCTCATGGAGGCAAGGATCGGCATCCCTATCCTGTGCCGACCAAGGTTTACGACCAAACGATTGAAGTGCTGAAATCGGCGGTCTCCAAGGCCAAGCTCGGCAATGAGGAACGGCTCGAGGCCATCCGCCGTCTCGATGCAGAGGCGCGGCATTTGGAACGCACCGTCGATGGGCCGTCATTCGAAGAGTTCATGAGCGATGAGCGGCAGCATTCGCCTCTATATGGGGGGCGTAGCGTTTTTGGGTGGGAGGCAGGACCGGTTCAAACCGAAATGCGCGAACAGAAGGCCGGTGATACGGCGGCAGCGACCTCTCGGATGAGGCGGTCGAGGGGTCGCTAGCACTTTTGTCACGTGGGTCATGATAGAACCCACCATACATAGAGGGAAATGAACACGCCGCCCGCCACATTGATACAGTCATCAGCGACCGATCTTGCCTCCATCAACGCAAGCCAGTAGATAGGCGGGTAACCGAGCAAATTCAGAGTCCGGGCAGGACTCTCGATTGGGCAAGACGCTGAATGCCTTTTGTCGGTCAACCTTTTCCGTGATGGGGCTCATGCAGACAGGGCAAGACAGGGACCGGCAGGACAAAGACCAACAGCCGGGGCTCGACGATGATGGCGGCGAACCCACCCGCATCGATCCGCGCCTGCTCGAAATCCTGGTTTGTCCTCTCACCAAGACGACCCTCGAATATGACGCCTCGCGCCAGGAACTGATTTCGCGGGCCGCTAAGCTCGCTTATCCCATTCGCGACGGCATTCCCATCATGTTGCCGGAGGAAGCCCGACCGCTCGAAGATTAAGTGCGGGAGAGCGGCATCTTGCCATTTTGTTTACCAAGAAACACAGTTTTCATTCATTTCCACGTGCTCATGGATAAGCCCTGGTTTTCCATCAGCCCGTTCTAGACGGACCGTGACGATTGACTGAACTTTCCAACTGGCTCAACCTCGAGGAAATTGAGCCGGATCGCTTCCTTGGAATAAGCCCACCGACGAGTTGGAATCGGGTCTTTGGCGGTCTCGTGCTTTCCCAGGCCCTGGCGTCCTGCCTGCGAACCGCACCAGGCCGCATCCCGCATTCCCTGCATGCCTATTTCCTCTTGGGAGGCGAAACACTGACGCCTCTCAATTATAGCGTCACACGCTTGCGGGATGGCACCAGTTTCGCCGTCCGGCGTTGCGATTGTTTTCAACACGATCGCCTGATCTTTTCCGCCATGGCGTCGTTTCAAAGCCCTGAGTCGGGGCTGCATCATCAATGCGCCATGCCGCGTGTACCGCCGCCGGCGGCCTTGCCTGATCCCGAAAAACTTCTGGCCCAATATGGGCCTGGTTTCCCTAAGGCGGCACGGCACTGGTTCGCGCCTGACCAAAAAATCGAAATCCGGATCATCGACCCGGAACATTATTTCAATCGCAAGACACGGGACTTCCTGCCCTACATCTGGATGCGCGTCAAACAACGCCTGCCCGACGAGCCCGCGCTCCATTATGCTGCTCTTGCCTATATGTCCGATCTGACCCTGGTCGATACAGCCCTGGCTGCCCATGGCCTTACGCTCTTCGAACCGCAGATCCAGGCGGCCAGTCTCGATCACGCCCTCTGGTTACACCAGCCCCTGCGTGCTGACGAATGGCTGTTGTTTGCGCAAGAAAGCTCCTTCACCGGCCACAGCCGCGGTCTCAGCCGTGGACTGATCTTTTCCGAAAACGGCCAGCTCGTCGCTTCCGTGTCGCAGGAAGGATTGATCCGTCAACGCGCCTGATGGAACGACAGATCCTGGATCCCGCTCTCGCCCGATCGGATCCGCCCGATTGCAGGCAGGCGCGGCCCTTGCTAGGGCTTTGCCAATGGGGATCATCATCGAGCTGAGGCGAATGCTTAGGCTCAAACCTTCGATGGCCAATGATTTCAGCGGCGACGGGCTCGACGGATAATCCCCCTTTTGCGAATATTTCGATATGTTGGTAAATCATGAATCAAAGGGAGCAGCTTGCGCCCGTGTGTCCAGAAACCGAAAGCCAGCCCAAGGCAAAGCATATTGATTCTCTGGTGTTGGATTTGATGCAACGGAGGCGCGACGAGTCTTTTGTGAACGCATCGAATTCATAAGAATGGTAACCACTTTCGGATTTATCCTTTTGTAGATCATCCCGAAAGTTTCCCGCCTTCGGGATAAAGATTATCCATTCAAACAAAATGATAGAGAGTATTTTCTGATACGATTGACACAGAAAATACTCTAAAGCCGCATTGACTTTGCCTATAAGAAGCAAAATCAATCGTGGCTGGAGCCCCGCAAGGCCGCAGAGGCGCAGACAGGTAAGCGACATGAAAATCGTGATGGCGATCATCAAGCCGTTCAAACTGGACGATGTCCGTGATGCATTAACCACCCTGGGCGTCCATGGAATGACGGTCACCGAGGTCAAAGGCTATGGACGGCAGAAAGGCCATACGGAAATCTACCGTGGTGCCGAATATGCCGTCAGCTTCCTGCCCAAATTGAAGGTCGAGGTCGCTGTCGCCTCCGATCTCGTCGACAAGACGATCGAGGCGATTTCGGCCGCGGCCAGGACCGGCCAGATCGGCGATGGCAAGATTTTCGTCACCTCGCTCGAAACCGCGGTGCGGATTCGCACCGGTGAACGCGATCTCGACGCGCTTTAATATTCATCTTTTCATCTGCGCCGGGTGACGGGCCGCTATCCCATGTTTGGTCCGGCATTCGCTTCGCGAACGACTCTTATCGACAAAACCAATCTTTTTGGGACCTGGTGTTTTCGAGCGTCGTGAATAGGAAGACCGAAACCGTATGACTGGCACAGGGGGAATTATGCCATGAACTTCGTTGCGCCTCGTTGGCTCCTGCGTTTCACCGGGGGTGAAGAAGAGCAGGGACGAACATATCCACGAAGAGGCTTGGCCGCGCTGGCTCTGATGTTCGGCTTGTTCATGGCCCAAACGGCTTTCGCCCAGGATGCCGCGCCCGTCCCGAACAAAGGCGATACAGCCTGGATGCTGGTTTCGACTGTTCTGGTCTTGATGATGTCCATCCCAGGCCTCGCGTTGTTTTACGGTGGCTTGGTACGCTCCAAGAACATGCTTTCTATCCTGTCGCAGGTCTTCGCCATTGTGGCGCTTGTCGCAGTGATCTGGGTCCTCTTTGGCTATTCGTTGGCCTTTACCAACGGCGGCACATGGAATGCCTTTATCGGCGGTTTCGACCGTGTCCTTCTCAAGGGCGTCACGCCAGATTCAACGGTGGCGACCTTCTCGAACGGCATCGTCATTCCGGAATTCATCTATATGGCTTTCCAGATGACCTTCGCCTGCATCACGCCGGCGCTGATCATCGGTGGTTTCGCTGAACGCATCAAATTCTCTGCCTTGCTGGTGTTCATCACCCTCTGGGTCATTTTCATCTATTTTCCCATCGCCCACGCTGTCTGGTATTGGGCCGGCCCCGATGAACTCGCTGCCGCCGCCAAGGCCTTGGCCGAGGCGGGAGACAATGCGGCCAAGGCAGCCGCGCAGGCTCATCTCGACGCGACACTCGCCAATGCCGGTTATCTCAACCAGCTCGGCGCGCTCGATTTCGCGGGTGGTACTGTCGTCCATATCAATGCCGGTATTGCCGGTTTCGTTGGCGCCTTAATGCTCGGCAAGCGCTTCGGCTATCCACGCGACATCGAGCCACCGCATTCGCTGACCATGACGATGATCGGCGCCTCTTTGCTGTGGGTCGGCTGGTTCGGCTTCAATGCCGGCTCCGCGCTCGAAGCCAATGGGGCGAGCACACTCGCTTTCGTCAATACATTCGTCGCGACTGCCATGGCCACGCTTGCTTGGGGCGCTGTCGAATGGCTCAAGGAAGGCAAGCCTTCCTTGCTCGGCATGGTTTCTGGCGCCGTCGCGGGCCTTGTCGTGATTACGCCAGCGGCAGGCTTCGCCGGTCCGGGAGGTGCCCTAGTGCTCGGCCTTGTCGGTGGCATCGTGTGTTTCTTCTTCGTCGCCGTCGTCAAGAAAAAGTTCGGTTATGACGATTCCCTCGATGTGTTCGGCGTGCATTGCATTGGCGGCATTATCGGGGCCATCGGCACCGGCATCGTCGTCGCCCCGGCGCTCGGGGGGACTGGCCTTACTGATTACATCAGCAAGCCGGGCTCCGCGGTCGCTGGCGATTATGTGATGGCCACCCAGCTCTTGATCCAGCTCAAGGCTGTCGTCTACACCTTGCTCTGGTCAGGCATCGGCTCGGCGATTCTCTATAAACTCGTCGATCTCCTGATCGGCCTCAGGGTCAGCAAGCAGCAAGAACTGGATGGGCTCGACGTTTCGAGCCATGGCGAACGCGCCTATAATCCATAAAATTACCGCTTCTCCGTCGTGGCGCGGCTCAAGACAGGATGATCTTATCGATCACCTACGCGCGCCACGATTTTTGGTTATAAAAACGCAATGGATTGGCCTCAAAAAGAGAAGTTGCTTTTGGGTCCAAGATCATTTTGCTCGGGAGGTCGCCCATGAACCGGGATGAAGTCGCCAAAACTTTCGCAGCGCTCAAGGCGCATCGCGAGGCGAGCCAGGAAACCATCGCGGATCTTTTCAGGGTCGATCCCAATCGTTTCGAAAATTTCCACATCAAGCTCGATGACGTCTTGTTCGATTATTCGAAACATCGCGTCACAAGGACGACTCTCGACCTGTTATTCGCCCTTGCTCGCGCGGCGGGCGTCGAGGACAGGCGGAGCCAATTGTTCGACGGCGCGGCGGTCAATATCACCGAGCATCGCCCGGCCTTGCACATGGCGCTCCGCAAGCTCGACGGTGCTCCCGTGCTCGCCGAGGGCAAGGATGTCATGCCCGAGGTGCTGGCGGAACGGCAGAAGATTTTCACCTTCGCCGAAGCGATCCGCAAGGGCACGATCAAGGCAGCCAATGGCGAGCGTTTCACCGATATCGTCAATATCGGCATCGGCGGTTCTGATCTCGGCCCGCGCATGGTCGTCACGGCGCTTGCCCCCTTTGTCGCCGACCATCTGACCATGCATTTCGTGTCCAATGTCGATGGGGCCGACCTCGGCGACACTCTGAAGAAATTGCCGCTCGCGACGACCTTGTTCATTGTCTGCTCCAAAACCTTCACGACATTGGAGACGATGACCAATGCGCAGACCGCGCGTGAAGCCGTCGCCGAAAAGCTCGGTGAAGCGGCGGTTGCCGATCATTTCTGCGCCGTTTCCACACAACTCGATAAGATCGCGGCCTTCGGCATTAAATCCGATCGGGTCTTTGGCTTTTGGGATTGGGTTGGCGGCCGTTATTCGGTCTGGTCAGCGATCGGCCTTTCTGTCGTCATCGCCATCGGCGCCGAAAAATTCGAGAAATTCCTGCTCGGCGGTCAGGATATCGACCAGCATTTCCAGACCGCCCCGCTCGAGAGCAATGTGCCCGTGATTATGGCGCTGCTCGAAATCTGGTATCGCGACCTTTGGGATTATGCGACACGGGCGGTCATTCCCTATGACGAGCGCATGCATCGCTTTTCCGCCTATCTGCAACAACTCGAAATGGAATCGAACGGAAAATCGGTTCAGCTTTCAGGGGCACCTGTAACAGAATCGACGTCACCGGTCGTCTGGGGCGAGCCCGGAACCAATGGACAGCATGCCTTTTTCCAGATGCTGCATCAGGGCACGGAAATCGTGCCAATCGATTTTCTTGTCGCGGCCCAACCCTCAGGCGCCGATGCCAAGCATCATCAATTGCTGGTCGCCAATTGCCTGGCGCAAAGCCAGGCTTTGATGCAGGGTCGCAGCCTCGAGGACGTGAAAACACTGCTCACGGCTCAGGGTCTTGACACAGCGGCCGTCAACACATTAGCCCCGCATAAGGTCTTTCCCGGCAACCGCCCTTCCAGCACATTTCTCTACAAACGCCTGTCACCCCGCGTGCTCGGGCAGCTGATCGCCCTTTATGAACACAAGGTTTTTGTCGAGGGCGTGATCTGGAACGTCGATTCCTTCGATCAATGGGGCGTCGAGCTTGGCAAGGAACTCGCCAATAAATTGACCCCAATCATCCGCGATTCCGAAGCCTCGCTCGAAGGGCTGGATGGTTCGACTGCCGGTTTGATCGGCGAGATTCGCAAACATAAAAAGGGATGAGAATGTGACGCCTGTACCATCGGCGTAAGAACGGCCGATGGTACGAGTTTGCATCATCGTATAAATATGAAGTGTGCCCGCTCTCAGGCGTGGACGTCTATGCTGATTTGACTTTGCGCGAAGCCCGGCGTCGAAGCGATTTTCGCTCCGGCTGGTGCGCCGTCAGCCATTCGAGCGCGCCAGGCGTTGCAACCCAACCCGCGCGGAAATCCTCGGCATAATGGACTGCCTCGCTGTCTTCTCCGGAACTATAGAAGGGCGGCAGGCTTCTGGGCAGTTTACGTTCGCCAGACAGATAGGCCAAGACATGAGGATTGCCTGCCATGGCCTTGGCAAGTAATCGGCGGCTCTCCTCGGTGTCCCCTTCCCCACGAAAATTCGCCAGGACCGTCGTCCATGTCCAATTGGCCATGTCGTCGTCGGAATATCGGGCTAGCAGGGTGCGAAGATCAGCATCGCGCTCTTCCTCGATCAGCCAGGAGGCGAGGATGTAGCGAACGCCCTGATTATCATCGGGGTTGAGGTCCAACATGGCGCGCAAATGGTCGATGGCTTCATCACGAGCGCCCCTCGCCCATTGGACGCAGGCCAAGCCGAGACGGGCCCGCATATAAGGCCGTGTCTCCAGGAATCCCCAGAAACCACCCACAAATCCGTCAAAATCGGCGCCAAGCGCAGCCTTGCCGGCATCGACGCCACGCTGCCACAAATCGAGTTCTTCCTCGGACCCCGTCGTCGCATGTTCGGCAAGGAGAACATAGGCATCCGCGCACAAGGGACTAATCGTGAGCGCCTTTTTGGCAAGGGCAACGCATCGCTTGCTGGTGGCCGAATCCCACGCCTCGAAGACCAGATCCTGGGCCTCGTCCAAAGCTTCTTGAGCATCCCTTGCCGGTCTGTGTGCCACTTGGCGCGCCTCACTTTCTGCATGAACGATCAATGGAAGTGATCGTTCATACCCTTTCGAACTTTCGCTAGCCTTTTGAGAAACACGGAAGTTCGAGACGGGAGACCAGGAACCCCTTGCAATGCCCTTGGCATCATGCGCTCCGAAGGGAGCGAGCGCTTCATTCCTCCTCGCCGAACCGGTTGGCGATCAAGGCTTCAATAGCATCAAGCACTTCCTCGGCCTCCGCACCGGCTGCGCTGACGGTAATCGTCATGCCCTGCGCGGCTCCGAGCGTCAAAATCCCCATGATCGACGTGCCACCCACGCGGTCGCCACAGCGCCCAACGGTGACCTCAGCATTATAGCCGTCGATACATTGTACGAGTTTAGCGGTGGCGCGGGCATGCAGACCCTTACGATTTAGAATCGTCAAAGTCCGGGCGAGCGCCCCTTCCGGGATAATGCATTCTGGGCAGCATTCGACGTCCTCGCCGATCAGCGCGGCCGTTTCCCCAGCGTTTCCATCGTTTTCGTTCTGCCAGTCGCGTGCCATTTATTTTCCGCTCAAGACCCGACTTGCCACATAAATATATTTACGGCCGGCATCTTGCGCCTGGATCACGGCCTGTTCAAGAGTACAAACGTCTCGGACGGAAGCAAGTTTGATCAACATGGGCAGGTTAATGCCCGCGACGACTTCGACATGCGATCCATTCATGATCGAGATCGCCAGATTCGAAGGCGTTCCTCCGAACATATCGGTCAGGACGACGACGCCATCCCCCGAATCGACCCGTGAGACGGCCTGCACGATATCCTTGCGTCGCTCCTCGATATCGTCGTCGGGCCCGATGGAGATAGTCGCCACCTGATTTTGCGGACCCACCACATGTTCGAGCGCGGCTCTGAACTCCGTCGCAAGGTGACCATGCGTCACGAGGACCATGCCGATCATCGGAAACTATCCTCTCCTACCGGCGCCATGCCAACGGGCATGGCCCTTCGACCGGGTGAAGGCAGCGGTCTTGAGCATGGCAAATAATCCATGGTTCATGAAAGGGGGTCGAAAGCCAGCCACGGCTACGGCTTGACGACAAGGATATGGGAAAATCCAATGCGACGGCCATTTCCTATCCAGCGTCCCATGGAAGGGAGGTAGCGCCATGCTCAAAAGCCATCTCTCAAAAGTCGTCAAGGCAACTTTTGAATTCTTCCCGCGTTTTGCCCCCTTGGGCAAGCTTCGTGAAGGATCCGACCTCCAATCTTTATGACCAATAATATGATATTGAAAGAGAGGAATTTCCGCTCAGACCCGCTCTCAAGGTCATCTCATAGAAAACCCATCCGCCGAAAATCGCTCCAAAGACCGGCGGCCCTCTCATGCGGCGGCAAGCCCGGCTCCAAACGGAGTAGAGGCAGAGGAATACCCGCCAGGATTGTCTCTTCCTCAAGCCTATCCGGCAGACGCGAAAGCGCATGGTCCTCGATCGACACCACGCAGCGGGCCACGGCCGCGTCGAGAAAGGGAAGTGTGAGAATGCCACGCCCGCGCCGCTCGATCTGCCCAGCAATCGCGACATGAGGTCGCAGGATCACGCGATTTCCATAGGTTTCGACGTGAATGCGGTCATCGCCAATGAGGCGAGCGAAATAGAAGCGCTCCTCGGCAAGCGCCAGCAACGCCAGGGCGAGCGCGCTCTTGCCCGCTCCCGAGACGCCACGGATCAGAAGGCCGGTCTCACCAATGACCAGAGCCGTCGCATGCACAAAGGACGCTTCGCCAACCACGCCACCTCTCTCGAAAGCCCGTTTATCCAGTCCATCCGAAATGATGCACCGTTTCGGCTTTTCTCGGCGTGGGTGGTGGCGCGACGGCGCGGGGGAGCCAGACCACAAAGCGCGCGCCGCAAATTGTGTCTTCCTCGTCGTCCGATCCCAAAAGAAAACGATTCGTTGCGCTAATATGGCCCCCATGCGCCTCGATGATCTGGCGCGAAATCGACAGGCCGAGACCGGAATTCTGACCGAAACCCTGGTTCGGACGGTCCGTATAGAAACGCTCAAAAATGCGCTCGAACGCATCGGCTGGAATTCCCGGTCCGTCATCGTCGATGAGGACTTCGATTCCACCGGGCGAATGCCAATCACCATGATCCCCTTTGGCCGGACGCAAGATCAGTCGGACGCTGGCGCCCGATGCCGAGAAGGAACGCGCATTATCGACGAGATTGTTGAACACCTGGCCCAGCCGCGAATCATGACCCAGCACGACAAAGTCCAGCCGGTGGCGATGATCATGCTCCCGCTCCGTTACGCAATCCAGGCTGACCTGGACGCCATTTTCCGTCTCGACCTGATTGGCCATGCCGACCACCGCCTCGAGCAGCTTGGCGAGATCGACGAAATCCATATCGGCGCGAGCAAGTTCCGCGTCGAGTCGCGAAGCGTCGGAAATATCGCTGATCAGCCGGTCGAGCCGGCGCACATCATGCTGGATGATGGACAAAAGCCTTTGATGCGATTCCGGTGTCCGGGCGATCGGCAGAGTTTCGACCGCACTGCGCAATGACGTCAAAGGGTTCTTCAATTCATGCGCGACATCGGCGGCAAAACTTTCGATCGCCTCGATCCGATTGTAGAGCGCCTTGGTCATGTCGCGCAGGGCGCCCGACAAATGGCCGATCTCATCGGCGCGCTCGGTAAAATCGGGAATCTCCTGCCGCGATTTCGTGCCGCGCCGCACACGATCGGCGGCCTCGGCCAGATGCCGGATCGGTTCGGCGATCGTCCCGGCGAAGAACAGCGAGAGCACGAACATGATCGCCGCTGAAACCAGAAAGATCCGCACGAGCGCCCAGCGCTCGGAGGCGATGATCTGATCGATATCCCCTCCTTGAGTCGACAGCAGAAGCGCGCCGCCCACGGCACGGAAACGCTGGATCGGCACGGCGATCGAAACGATCGTCTCACCCTTGCTGTTGACCCGCACCACCGAGAGCTCGCCGCCGGCAAGAGCCCGGCTCACTTCTGGATAGGCCTTGCCATTGCCGCCGCCTATATCTTCATAAAGCGGCAATTCCGTCACACGGAAATGCTCCCGCGCGGCATGCCAGAGGCGCACATAGAACGGCGCCGATGCGGCCGGAGAGGCCGGGGGTAGATCATAGCGCAGAATATTGCCGCGGCTCGTCAGGGATTGCGAATCGATGAGAAGATACCCATCGCGATCGTAGATCCGCGCCCGCGTGCGGGTGGGCGAGGCGAGACGGCGCAAAACCGGCCCGACACGTTCAGGATTAATCGAAAATTCGAACGACGGCTGACGTTCGTCAGAAAATCCATAGGTTTCGCCGGGGGTGAGTTGCAGCAAGCGTTCCGGATCGACGGTGATCGCATCGGTCTCGACACTCGCCGAGGCGGCAATCGCCGCTGCGATGATCTCGCCTTGCGTTTGCAGGCTCTGCATGCGCGCGTCGATCAAACCGGCCCGGAATTGGTTGAGATAGAGAAAGCCGAAGAGCAGTGCGACGAGACCACCAATATTCAAGACGATGATTCGCCGCGTCAGCGAAGAAGAAAAGCGAGCGGCCACCGCGCGCGAAAGAACGCGCAGGCGACGCAGGAAACCACGCCGGAGCCGCCGCGCACGCTGCGCCGCTCGCGTGGAGCGATCGAGCCCCGCGCGTTCGATCATCACACGCTCCGCCGCCCGACCTCCAGAGATCGGATTATCCCTCGCTTCGAGACTCATCGCTCCTTCGTTCTATCGAGCCGCTTCCATCGGCCTGCAATCCATCAACTCCCGTATCATCGATCCGGGAATCGCTCATTCCTTGAAGCGATATCCGACCCCATAAAGAGTCTCGATCATTTCGAATTCGTCATCAACAGCCTTGAATTTCTTGCGTAGCCTTTTGATATGGCTATCGATCGTGCGATCATCGACATAGACTTGATCATCATAGGCCGCATCCATCAAGGCATTGCGGCTCTTGACGACGCCGGGACGAGTCGCCAACGCCTGCAGGATCAGAAATTCGGTGACGGTCAGGGTTACCCCCTCATTCTTCCAGGTGCAGGTATGGCGCTCCGGATCCATCTTCAACTGGCCGCGCTCGAGAATCTTGATCTCGTTTTCTTTCTGCGGCACTGCCTCCTTCGGATTGGCACGGCGCAAAATGGCTTTGACGCGCTCGACCAGCAGACGCTGGGAGAAGGGCTTCTTGATAAAATCGTCGGCACCCATCTTGAGACCGAATAATTCATCGATCTCGTCATCCTTGGAGGTGAGGAAGATCACCGGAATATCCGATTTCTGCCGCAACCTCCGCAAAAGCTCCATACCATCCATGCGGGGCATCTTGATGTCGAAAATGGCGAGATCGGCAGGGCTCGTTTTCAATCCGTCGAGCGCGGTCGAACCATCCGTATAGGTCTGAACGCGATAGCCTTCGCCTTCCAGAGCGATGGAGACGGAAGTGAGAATATTACGGTCGTCATCGACGAGTGCAATGGTCGGCATGAAGGGTCCAATTCGAAGAGGTCGCCGGCTCATCCTATGAGCCCAATCGGGCGAACCTTGGCCTTTTCCTCAAAACTTGCGCCATGCCACGTTCACGGGATTTGACGGCCGAAGTGTGGCATCCGCTTCAGAGGGGGCACGGCTACAGCATCAAACCTAAAAGCGGATATCCCATTCAGGATAAACTTAACGAATTTTCAAAGACATAGAGCGTGACGGCCGTTTCGATTCAAAGCTTGCAGCACTCTAGTATTCCAGAGCTGAACGGATCCTGTCCGCCCGTTTTTGCCCTGCCCCGCGCTGGCTGCATGGCTTACGGTCCATCCAAACCACCCTGCACCAAAACCATAAGCAATATTCCGCTCGGGAATTTCAATGTCCGCAAACCCGTCACGGTTTATTTAAGATTTTAAGACGGACCGGCGCAAAAGGGCAAACCATCTTTTCTTTATAAGATAGCCATATCAAAGATTCAATATTTTTCGTAACTTAGCCATTAGCATGGCTGTTGAGCACGAATCGTGGCAGCAATATGAGCGTCCTCGTTGCTGATATTCGGCTCATAGTCGCATTTTTGGTTCGGCTGACTTTCATCATGCGCCCTGATGCCTGCCTCAGTCATGCCGCCCATGCAATGATAAGCCTTGAAAAGAAGGGCAGCTTCGCTCACTAACTAAAAGATAACTGATGACGGACTGTCTGTTTTTCACCTGGCAATCCGATGGCGGCGCATTTTCTGATTTCTTCCAGCCCGAAGCCGGAACCCTATCTGGCTCGATCACACCGGCATCGGATGCATGACTTGAGCGTGAGCCTGCATGAACTCCAAGGATAACGGAGACAAATCCGGTCACCTTCCGTCCTACGATGCAGTCAGCGAGGCCAAACGTCTGTTGCGCGTCATTCGCGCCGGCACGCTGGCCACCTTGGCGCCGGAAGATGGTTTTCCCTTCGCCAGCCTCGTCAATGTCGCGACCGAACCAGATGGTTCGCCCCTCCTCCTCATATCCGCACTCGCCACCCATACCAAACATCTCATAGTGGATGATCGTGTTTCACTTCTCCTCGTTCAGACAGGGCCCGGCGATCCTCTCGCGCATCCGCGCCTGACCGTGACGGGACGCGCCGAAGTCCTCAAGGACTCGGAAGCGCGTGAGACCGCCAAACGGCGCTTCCTCAACCGCCATCCGAAATCGGCGCTCTATGCTGATTTTCCCGATTTCTCCTTTTGCCGCATCCGCCTCCAGCACGCCCATCTCAACGGCGGTTTCGGACGCGCGGGGCAATTTTCCGCCGCGCAGATTCAGACGTCCATCTCTGGGTCCGCGAACTTGATAAGTTCCGAAGTGCGCGCTTTGACCCATCTCAACGCGGACCATGCCGTAGCGCTCGCGCTGCTCGCCAAAGCCTTGGCCGAAGCCCCCGATGGCGACTGGCGGGCGACCGGCATCGATCCGGAAGGGCTCGATCTCGCCTGCGGCGACCGCACAGCGCGCATTGTTTTTCCGGCGCTCGTCCATGATGCCGAAGAGTTACGCAAGACATTGGAAAATCTTGTCGATGTCGCGCGCGTGGCCCTGTCCAAGCTGCAACATGCCTGAGCTTTCTTCATCCGATCCGGAAGAAGAGCCAGGTGAGGCCGAGAAACAAGGGCAAGAGCAGCCCGCAGGACCACAGCAGATAGCCAAGGAAACCCGGCATGGCGATGCCGTTCTTGCGCGCCAGGGCCGCGACCATGAAATTCGGCGCATTGCCGATATAGGTCATGGCCCCCATGCTGACCGCTCCAAAGGAAATGGCCGCAAGCACATCAGCCTTGGCATTCATCAAAACGGCCGGGTCGCCTCCCGCCAATTCGAAAAAGACAAGATAGGTCGGCGCATTGTCGAGGAACGAAGAGAGCAGCCCTGTCGTCCAGAAATAGGCTGACGGCAAAGGTCTGCCTTCTAGAGTCTCCAAGCCGCCGATCAAGGGAGCGAGCGGGCCCTGTGCCCCCGCCTGCAGCAAATCCATAACCGGAACGAGGCAGATGAAGATCGCGGCGAAAAGCTTGGCGACTTCGATCAAGGGGTCAAAATCGAATCCATTGTCGCGACGGATATCCCGCTTCGTAAAGAAAAGAGAGAGACCGCCGAAAAGGATCATCATGACGTCACGTGCCAGGGCTTCAGCGGCGAGCGGGATACCGAAAAGCTTCAGATCATAGTCTGGATGCCAGAGACCGCTGAGGATGATGGCACCGACCGCGCCAAGGATGAACAGAGCGTTGAATATCCCTCTCACCTCCAGGCCCGAGGGATGCGCGAAGTGCCCTGCCCGCTCTCGATTCTGTGGCAGGAGGGAGTCGAGAAGAAAGAAGACCGCAAGCAAACATCCGATGGAAATCAGCGTATGCGGCCAGAGGTGACGCAAGGTCCAGAAGAAATCCACCCCGTGCAAAAAGCCGAGAAACAGGGGTGGATCCCCCATGGGCAGCAAGGCCCCGCCGATATTGGACACGAGGAAAATAAAGAAAATCACGACATGCACATTGAAGGAGCGATGCGCATTGGCCGCGATCAGCGGCCGGATTAGGATCATCGAGGCCCCGGTCGTGCCGATGAGACTCGCAAGCCCACTCCCCAGCCCCAGAAGCAGGACGTTGGAAAACGGCGTGCCGGTAAAACCACCCCGAATGGAAATGCCGCCCGCCGCCGTGAACAAGGCGAACATCATCAGGATGAAGGGCATATATTCGTGCAGAAGAGTAGCAGTGATGGCCGTTATGGCGGCCGGCACACCCGATTTCATCATCAAGACGGCGGCAGCACAGAGAGCCCAGGCAAGAGCGATCTTGCCGTAATGATTATGCCACCAATGTTTGTGGACGAGCGGCCCAACCGCGATCGAGAGAATGAGACCCGCGAAAGGCACGGCCTGCCATAAAGAGAGGCTCACCGAAGCGGCGGGAGAAACGCTCATCCGTGACGCTCACAGCCACAGCGTTTATATTGACCGCGCTCACGAGGCATACGGACAATCAGCGCTCTCAATGGGCCTCATCCCAATTCTGGGCGGCCTTGGCATCAACCTGCAAGGGCACGGACAGGTGGACCGCCGGCAAGGGCGCCTCGACCATGATCTTGCGCACAACCGCAATGGTCGCCTCGACTTCATCGTCCGGCACTTCGAAAATCAATTCGTCATGCACTTGCAGCAGCATTTGCGCGGATAATTTTTCCGCCGCGAGCGCGGCTTCCATATGGATCATCGCGCGGCGGATAATATCAGCCGCCGAGCCTTGAATGGGCGCATTGATCGCCGCGCGCTCATTCAAAGCGCGTTCTGAAGGATTCGAGGCCTTGATGCGCGGATAATGGCATTTGCGGCCGAAAATCGTTTCGACATAGCCATTCTCACGCGCTTTCTTCTTGGTGTCGTCCATATAGGCCCGGATGCCGGGGAAACGCTCAAAATATTTCTTGATATAAGCGGCCGCTTCCTCACGGGGGATGGCGAGCTGATTGGCGAGGCCGAAAGCGGAAATACCATAGATGATGCCGAAATTGATGGCCTTGGCACGGCGCCGGATCTCGCTCGGCATTCCTTCGACCGGAACCCCGAACATTTCCGAGGCGGTCATCGCATGAATATCGAGGTTTTCAGCAAAGGCGTTTTTCAGCGACTTGATATCGGCGATATGGGCGAGCAGCCGCAATTCGATCTGGCTGTAATCGGCTGAAACCAATTTACGCCCTGGCGGGGCGATAAAAGCGCGCCGAATCTTGCGTCCTGCCTCATTGCGGACCGGGATGTTTTGCAGATTGGGCTCCGAGGACGAAAGCCGCCCGGTGGTTGTCGCGGCCAAAGCATAGGATGTATGCACGCGCCCGCTCGAAGGATTGATATAGTTTGGCAGCGCATCCGTGTACGTGGATTTGAGCTTGGCCAACTGCCGCCAGTCGAGAATGCGGGCGGCAAGGTCGACGCCCTGCTCGGCAAGATCCTCAAGAACGCCGGCGGCGGTGGACCAGGCTCCCGTCGCGGTCTTCTTGGCGCCCGGCAGGCCAAGCTTGCCGAACAGAATATCCCCCAATTGCTTGGGGGAGCCGAGATTGAATTTTTCCCCGGCGAGTTCGTAAATCTCCGCCTCGTAGCGCGCCATATCCTGCGCGAAATCGCTTGAAAGCCGGCCAAGCAACGGCGGATCAATCGCAACGCCCCGGCGCTCCATGCGGGCCAAGACGTCAATCATCGGCCTTTCCAAGGTCTCATAGACCGTGGTCATCTTTTCCGCAGGCAGACGCGGTTTCAGAACACGCCAGAGCCGCAAGGTGACATCGGCGTCCTCCGCCGCATATTCCGTCGCCTTGTCGATCGCGACCCGGGCAAAGCCGATGAAAGTCCGGCCGCTGCCGGCAACCGCGCTGAAGGGGATTGGCTTATGACCAAGATGTTTCTCGGACAAGACATCCATGCCATGGTCGGTCAGACCAGCGTCGAGCACATAAGAGAGCAGCAGCGTATCGTCCAAGGGCCGCATCTCGACGCCGTGCTGTTTCAGCACGATCCAATCATATTTGACGTTCTGTCCGATCTTGAGGATGCTTGGATCTTCAAGCAGCGGCTTCAGGCGCTCCAGCACCACGCCGATCGGCAATTGCCCCGGCAGCAGGCCCTTACCTTCAAACAAATCCTGCCCTTCGCCGCTCGTATGGCCGACTGGAACATAGAAGGCCTTTCCCGGTTCCGCGCAGAGAGAAAGACCAGCCAGATCCGCAAGCATGGGATCGAGCGAGGTGGTTTCGGTATCGATGGCAAGCAGGCCCGCTTCATAAGCCGCCGCGATTACAGCATCGAGAGCCTCAAGAGTGACGATCGTCTGATAGGCCGAGTGCTCGAATGTCCCAGCACGTCCCTCGGCGGCGCGGGCGGAGGCGAAGAGACCCGGTCCGCTGCCCAAAGCTGCTTTTTCAACAGGCTCACCATAACGCGCATTGCGTTTCGGCCCGCTTCTTGTCGCGACTTCTCCCGAAGCTTCAGCACCGGCTGGTTCCGTCGCCCCCTCACCCGCTTTTGGCTCGGCTTCAACGAGCACCTCGCCATTGCGGCCGCGCCAGCCGGCCGCGCCGCAAAAGGCCGGATCGGGCTCGACCGCAGCAAGATCGACGCCATAGGCTTCAGCCACGCGTTTGGTCAGAGTGGTGAATTCCAGCGCCTTCAAATAAGCGACGAGCTTGTGCGGTTCCGGCGCATGCAAGCCAAGATCGGCGAGCGGGATTTCCACCGGCACGTCACGAACCAGAGTGACAAGCTTGCGGGAGATTTCGATCAGCCCGACGCTTTCCGGTTCAGTGAGGATCTCGCGCCGTTTCGGTTGCTTGATCTCTCGGGCGAGCTTCAAAAGATTATCGAGATCACCATAATCATTAATGAGCTGCGCCGCCGTCTTGATGCCGATGCCGCGCGCGCCTGGAACATTATCGGTCGAATCGCCAGCCAACGCCTGGACATCGATGACTTTGTCAGGGCCGACACCGAAATAGGCGACGACCTCCTCTTGCCCGATCCGCCGTTCCTGCCGTGCTCCTTTGGCGCCAGCCTCGCCGGAGGCAGGATCATACATGGAAACGCCCGGCCCGATCAGTTGCATCAGATCCTTGTCAGCGGAAATGATCAGAACCTCAGCGCCGAGAGCATGGGCCTGCGTCGCATAAGTGGCGATCAGGTCATCCGCTTCATAACGATCCTGCTCGACCGGCTGCAGGCCGAAAGCGCGGACGGAAGCGCGCATCAACGGAAATTGCGGGATGAGATCTTCCGGCGGCTCCGAGCGATTGCTCTTGTAGGGCGGATAAATCTCCTTGCGAAAGGAATTTTCCGACTTATCGAAAATGATCGCCAGATGCGTCGGCTTCAGGTCCGCCGCGCCCTCGCGGATGAACTGGAACAATTTGGTGCAAAACAGGCGCACCGCGCCAGTCGGCAGACGGTCAGACCGATAATTATATTTGGCGTCTTGCCGGATCGACTGAAAATAGGCCCGAAAGACAAAGGAAGAACCGTCGACTAGGAACACTCGGTCGCCGGCTTCGATCGGACGATGAACAAGGGTCATGATATGATCTTCGGCAAAGTTTCGCAGCGGAGCCAATGCCCGACCGCACACGGAGCCGAGCATAGAACGCCCAGCCCTCGTGTACCATTCTTTTCAAAATCCCGGAGTATAGAGCATCGCTCGTTAAATCGGAATCATGAGCGATGCTCTAAATCTTTATAAAAGCATCAAATTTTTCCGAAAAATGGTGTCCACTTTTCGGTTTGATGCTCTAGGCGCGATTATTCGGCGGCTTGCGCAACGGACCGATTGCTCAAGCTCTGCACGGATTCAAACCCTTCGAATTCGGGATGGCCGAGATAGAGCGGCTTGGCGCTCCCCGCCCCGGCATGCGCGGCACGGAATTGCTCGGATTGGGTCCAATTGACGAAATCCGTCTTGCTCGCCCAGACCGTATGCGAGGCATAGAGCGTATAGGTCTCGGTTTCTGGACCACGCAGCAGGTTGAATTCAATGAAGCCGGGCAATTCCTTCAGGCGACTGTCGCGGGACAGCCATTTCTGCTCGAAGGCCTGTTCCTCACCCTTGATGATCTTGAAACGGTTCATCGCATAGAACATGGCTTGCTCCCAAAATCGCACCCGGCGGACGCTTTCTTTTGCCAAGGATCAGGGGAAAAAGGCAAGCTTCGCGGGGGGATCATATCACGCTCCCGCACGGTTTGAACTCAATACGCGCTAAAAGGACGAGGCGGTGGCAGAGGCGCGACGACCGGCGCCTTGTCCGGAAAGGAACCACCTGTCATGCCGGCATCAAGGCTCGCCACTTGATATTCCCCCGGATTTCTTTCCTCACGCGGAGCTTCGCCGGCAAGAGTTGGACGTACCGGCGGCAAGGGCACGACAACCGGCATGCTGCTCGACGCCATCTCCACCGGAGTGGAAGCTAGCTGGCTTCCACTTTGCTGATGGGCCATTTCATATTCGGAGCGGGCCAGAGCGAGATCCCGCGACATTTCACGAGCGGCCGGAGCCATAGCCATGATGGGACGAGAGGATATCGGCGCCGAATCGGCTGTGCGCAACTCACCGAGCATATTCTTGCTCTTCGCCGTATAATAATAACCGGCAGCGTAAAGGGTGACGGCACGATCCTCGTTGCCACCCGCGAGCCGATAGGCATTGGCGAGATAGGGCACGGCATAAGCAAGATTGGTTTCGGCGTCGAGCAAGCCCTGCGGCGATCCTGAATACCCCATACTGCGGGCCGTCGCATATTTGATCTGCATCAGACCCAGATTGCCTCGGCTGACGAGGTGCGGATTGCCTTTGCTTTCACGCCGCACGATGCGATGGACGAGACGTTCCGGAACACCATGCATCGCGGCATAATGGGCGATTTTCGCGTCAAGCGCCGGGGTCGTCTCGGCGTAAACCTTATCTGCAAGCGCTATAGCACTCAAAGGCAGACAAGCGATCGCCGCTGCGCGGATTGGAAAGCCGATCATCAAGCATCCTTTCTCGGGCCTTATTCTAAACCGCAGAATAAGGCTCAAAGAAGGCAAGCCTCGCTCAAGCCACGATTCCGATCAAGAACGACGTCCATTCCTCCCAGCGGTCACGAGAGATGACGACTGAGGATTCTCGAATTTCTGCCTTCTCAACAGATTGGCAGAAATTCGAGAAAGTGCCTTCAATTCAGAGAGATATTTCTCGGATCAGAGCTGGCGCTCGATCATCATCGTCTTGATTTCGGCGATGGCTTTGGCAGGGTTGAGCCCCTTGGGGCAAGCCTTGGCGCAATTCATGATGGTGTGGCAGCGGTAGAGCCGGAACGGATCCTCGACATTATCGAGACGCTCACCCGTGGTTTCATCGCGAGAGTCGATCAACCAACGATAGGCCTGGAGGAGCGCGGCAGGACCGAGATAACGGTCACCATTCCACCAATAGCTCGGGCATGAGGTCGAGCAACAGGCGCAGAGGATGCACTCATAAAGGCCGTCGAGCTTGCTGCGATCCTCAGGCGATTGCCGCCATTCCTTTTCCGGAGCCGGCGTCGTCGTCTTGAGCCAAGGCTCAATCGAAGCATGCTGCGCATAGAAATTGGTCAGATCCGGCACGAGATCCTTGACCACCATCATATGCGGCAAAGGATAGATCTTTACCGCCCCTTTGACCTCATCCATGCCTTTGGTGCAGGCAAGAGTATTGGTGCCGTCAATATTCATGGCGCATGAGCCACAAATGCCTTCGCGGCAGGAACGGCGGAAGGTCAGCGTCGGATCGATATTTGACTTGATATAGATCAAGGCATCGAGAACCATCGGCGCACAATTGTCACGATCGACGAAATAAGTATCGATGCGCGGATTGGCTCCATCCTCTGGGTTCCAGCGATAGATGTGATATTCCTTGACGTTTTTGGCTCCAGCCGGCTTCGGCCATGTCTTGCCTGTCGTCACCGTCGAATTTTTAGGGAGGGTAAACTGAACCATGATGAAGAACCTTTAGAATTTCAGCCGCAAAGAATGCCGGTTCACCGTCTGTTTGAGACCAGGCAAGATCCCATGCATGATCGCCGTTCCATTCCACCTGCCTCCCTTTCGAAGTCTCCTCTCCAAGAAGAGACTTCGATCATTCTCGATGTCGCGCCCGATCCCCGAAAGTCTCAAACTCCGCAAATCGGGTTTTCGGCCTAGCCCAAAGCCTTATTCGGCGGAAGCCTGACGGGTCCATTCCTCGTTAGAGGCATAACAGCCCGTAAAGACCAAGCGATCCCGACCTTTGAGGCTCGGCGTGCAGCGGACCCAAATGACCTGCTCGTCACGGCGATCCTCCATGTTGAGATCATTGCCCTCCCACCGGAAAGCAAGTTTGTCCGTGCTCTTCTTCTCGCACGGTTCTTCTTTCCCATTGGCGGTTTTGCCGCAGATCTTAACACTGGCCACATATTTTCCATCCGCGCCGAAACAGCGTGTCCGATGCACTTGTTTCTCGCCAGTGGCCTGCCCCTCCTCCGAGGAGCCGGTTCCCCAACAACCGATCAAGACTTCCGGACTTACAGCACCTTGGGTTTCCCTCTCGGCGGCGAAGGTCGGTTTCATATTCGAGGCGGAGAGCACAAGGCTCGCGCAGAGCAGATATTTCCAGGCACCGTGCATGATTTCCTCCCGTGCCTCGCTTTGCGAGGGCATTTTTTTTTGTTTCAACTTGGCTTCTGCTCCCGACGATTCGATTGCCGGGAGCCTATTTGAAACAACGCCTTAAACGGCTTTTTTGTTCATGCGGCCCAGGTATCGGAAAGCTCACGCCGTCCGATAGTCTACTGATCAATAAACACGCGCCTTGGGCTCAATATACTGCATCTCGTTGGTCATGGTGTAATTATGCACCGGCCGGTAATCGAGGCTCACCGTATGGGCCGTGCCATCGATCGAGGCCAATGTATGTTTCATCCAGTTCTTGTCATCGCGCTCGGCATAATCCTCACGCGCATGGGCACCACGTGATTCCGTGCGGTTGACCGCGCCATCCATTGTGACGACGGCCTGCACGATCAGATTATCGAATTCCAAGGTCTCGATCAGATCTGTATTCCAGATCAAACCGCGATCCGTCACACCGATTTGATCCTTAGCCTTCCAGACTTCATGGATGAGCTTGGAGCCTTCTTCCAGGGTCTCGCCGGTCCGGTAGACCGCGCAATTATTTTGCATGACCTTCTGCATCCGCAACCGCAGTTCAGCGGTGGGCAACGAGCCCTTGGCATTGCGGAAATGATCGAGGCGGGAGAGCGAAAGATCAGCAGAACCGGCCGGAAGTTCCGGCTGTTTCGCACCGGCCGTTACGATCTCGGCGGCACGGAGGCCCGCGGCGCGGCCGAAAACCACCAGATCGATCAGCGAATTCGAGCCAAGACGATTGGCGCCGTGTACGGACACGCAAGCCGCCTCGCCAAGCGCCATCAAGCCCGGCACGACGACATCTGGATCATCACCCTTCTTGATGACGACTTCGCCGTGATAATTCGTCGGGATGCCGCCCATGTTATAATGGACGGTCGGCAGAACCGGGATCGGCTCCTTCGTGACATCGACGCCCGCGAAGATCCTGGCGCTTTCCGAAATGCCGGGGAGCCGCTCATGCAGGATTTTCGGGTCGAGATGGTCGAGATGAAGAAAGATGTGATCCTTGCCCTTACCGACGCCACGGCCTTCGCGGATCTCCATCGTCATAGCGCGCGAAACCATGTCGCGGGGCGCCAGATCCTTCACCGACGGCGCATAGCGTTCCATGAAACGCTCACCTGACGAATTGGTCAGATAACCGCCTTCGCCGCGCGCGCCTTCGGTGATCAGGCAACCCGCGCCATAGATGCCAGTCGGATGGAATTGCACGAATTCCATATCCTGCAGCGGCAGACCAGCACGCAGCACCATGGCATTGCCGTCGCCCGTGCAGGTATGGGCGGATGTCGCCGAGAAATAAGCGCGGCCATAGCCACCCGTCGCGAGAATCACGAGCTGGGAACGGAAACGGTGAATCGTGCCATCATCGAGCTTGAGACAGACGACACCACGGCAATGGCCATCTTCCATGATTAGATCGATGGCGAAATATTCGATGAAGAATTCGGTTTGGTTACGCAGGGCCTGCCCATAAAGCGTATGCAGAATGGCATGGCCTGTGCGGTCAGCAGCCGCGCAAGTCCGCTGTGCCGGCGGACCCTTGCCGAAATCCGTGGTCATACCGCCGAAGGGCCGCTGATAGATACGGCCGTCTTCCGTGCGCGAAAACGGCACGCCCCAGTGTTCGAGCTCGAACACGGCTGCCGGCGCATTGCGGCAGAGATATTCGATGGAATCCTGATCGCCCAGCCAGTCCGATCCCTTGACGGTATCGTACATGTGCCATTTCCAATTGTCCGGCCCCATATTGGCGAGCGAGGCGGCGACACCGCCCTGCGCCGCGACCGTATGCGAACGGGTCGGGAAAACCTTGGAAATACAGGCCGTGCGAAGCCCCGCCTGGGAACATCCCACGGTCGCGCGAAGACCAGCCCCGCCTGCACCGACGATAACCACATCGAACGTATGATCGGTGATCGGATAAGCGGTCCCGTTATAGGCCGGCGCCGCGGTTCCGTTCGATGATCCGTTAAGGGCCATGATACTGCCTTTCAGCCAATTTAAACGACCAGTCCGGTCCCGTATTCGTCAGAGGAAGCTCAGCTTCAAGACGGCATAGATACAGGCGAGGCCGATGCAGAAGGAAAAGAAGAGATTGCCCAGAAGCGCCCAATCCTTGAAATGCGGTTCGTGAACGTAATCATCAATGATCGACTGCATGCCAATCTTCATATGATAGACGCTGGCGAGCACGAAAAGCAGGATGAGAAGCGCGGGCAAGGGGCTACCGAGCGTCGCGACGACGTCCTGATAATTCTTGCCGAGCAAGGAAAGGACGATCCAGACGAAGGCAATGCTCAGGGGCAACAAGGCAACCGATGTAGCCCGCATATGCCAAGTTTCGGCGGTTCCGGATCGCGCCGCGCCGAGAAAACGAACCCGGCTCGCCGCGGTCCGCATGGAAGAAGAATCATGCCTCATGTCGTCCCATCCCTAATAACCGGCACGCCTAAACTGACGCGGCGGCCTCGAGACCGCCCATTCCTGTGATTCGCCAATCCAGCACAGGTGCGGGAGCAGGAATCAGCCCGTATCCGATCCCTACCCAATTTCCGCATCACGACCAGCTGCTGGAAACGAAGGGGCTAGCCGATAAAATAAGCCAAAATCCAAACGAACAGGGTCAGGAGAATCCCGCCGATTAAGGTCGCCTGCGCCAGAAACTCGCGCCCAGCGGCATCGAAACCATAGCCGGCATCCCAGATCATGTGCCTGACACCACCAAGGAAATGATGAAACAGAGCCCAGGTGAATCCCAGGAGGATCAATTTTCCGAGAATGGAATTGAAGAAGATCGAGGCTGTCGCAAAGGCCTCAGGTCCCGATGCGGCAGCGATCAGGTACCAGGCCAGGAGCAAGGTTCCCAAATAGAGCGCCGCGCCCGTGATGCGATGCACAATCGACATCATCATGGTGAGCATGGGCCGATAGATCAGCAAATGCGGGGATAACGGCCGTTGGTTTCCCACCCTGCCAGGACCTAGATTGATTTCGGCCATGGGCTTCGCTCACTTCTTTCGTAAAAAGACTTCCACATCAACGCTGACCGCGCCGTTGAGTCTCTTTAGCCTCCCGCCTCATGGCGACAGACGGCTCCCCGTGCCGGCTTGTTGATATTCGTTCCAGTAAAGGAAACCTACGCATCCTACAACGCACTTGCACTCACCTCTTCGACAGAGGCGCTTTTGACGCGGCCTATTGCCTGTTCTTCACTGTTCGTCATACCAAAGGTCGTGAATAACGATCTTTGGTTCCTTTCTTGAATTTTCGCTTTTTCAAAGCGAGAGCGAAAATTCAAGAGTGGTCCAACGGTCATCGATCATGACCGTTGGTATTATTCACACGGAATCGAATCACCCTCCAGGCTCTGTCAATCTCGCGAATGGTCCTGCCCCACTATCGGGTGGCTTTGCCGAAACTGAATTCCCCTTCAAGAATCACGACATTTTCAATTCTGCTTGTCATGCTTGGCTTGGCGTGGGCATGATAATAAACTGAAAGCTCTTGTGGTGCGCATTGGAAATCATGGCATTGCCTCGCCCAGCCTTTACGCTTGGACCCGCTCTTGGTCTTGCGCTCGGTCTTTGTCTTTTTCCGTGGGTTTCCTCCGCGAGCCATGCCGCGGATGGCAGGATTACTGTGCATTCGGGTGGGCAGACCCGGTCAGCCATATTGGTGCAGCACGAGCGCCTTAAAAAAGCACGCCGGCCCCTCATCATCGTGCTGCATGGTGGCAGCGGCAATGGCGCACGGGTGCGCCATCTTCTGGGCCTTGAAGAAATCCTGCATACAGCACGGCCGGTCATGGTCTATCCCGAGGCGATCGGCGGCCATTGGGCAGCCACCACTGAAGTCGATGCCCAGCGCGACAAAACATTCATCCATGATCTGGTCGATCGCCTCGTCGCCGATGGTATCGGCGACCGGCGGCGGGTTTTCCTGATCGGCGTCTCCTCGGGTGGAATGCTGGCCTTGCGGCTTGCCTGCAATAATCAGGGCGAATGGGCCGCGGTCTCCACTTTACTGATCAGCCTGCCTGCCGATCTCGCCCAAAGCTGCGCGCCCGCCCGGCCGGTGCCACTCATAATGATCGCCGGCACGCAGGATCCCTTCGTCCCTTTTCAGGGCGGCCTCGCCAATCTGCCCGACAATAAAATTGAGCTGGCGCCGATCATGACGACGCTCAATATTTTCGGCAAGGCGGCCGGCTGCGGTGATGGCCATGTGTCGACCCTTCTGCCGAATCGCGATCCCGCGGACGGAACCAGAGTCTCGCTCGACAAGCTCAGCGGCTGCAAGGTACCCGTGGAGCTTTTGCGTGTCGAAGGCGGTGGCCATACGATTCCAGGCCATCGCGGCGCGGCCATGGGACTCGGATCATCACGCGGCGCCTACAATAATGATATCGACGCGACCAAATATATCTGGGATTTCTTCCGCCGATTCGGAGGATAGGCATCAATCGTATTCGCCGCCGCGATTGGAAAGAAGCACGCGCTTCTGAAATCACGCGCTGCTTTTTTATTCCATTCCTTGACCTTGTTGCTGCCTCAGGAAGGCCAAACGCTCCGCGATCGCCGCGCGGCCATGCAGCACGGCGATCGCATAAGTATTAATGTCATCACCTTCGATGGTCCCCTCCGATCGCGCCTCGATCAACTGTAACACGATGGAATCCAATTCATCCTCGAGTTCCGCCAATGCCCGTTCGTCAGCTTGGCGGACCCTTTTGAGGAAGCTCGCCAGGCGATCACCGACCGGCTCCATGTCCTGCCGTGGTCCCCTGATCCGGCTCCACAGCCAGGTGAGGCCGGAGCCCAGGATACCCAAGGCCGCGGAGCCGATCCAGAACAGGCTTTCAAAACGATCGAACAGGCTCGGCGCATCCCCATCGAAATAGGCTTTCGCTCCCGGATGAATCGCAAATTGGGTATCGTCCGTGTCAGGCGCCTCTATTCCCATCACCGAGGGTTCTGTCGAGGCCAGACGCGTTTTTGCCTCGAGGAGTTTGCGGGCCACCTCCCCTACGACATAATTCGACATGCTTTGTTTGGCGACGAGACGCAATGTGACGGCGAGCGTGGCCGTGTCTTCCTCGGGTTGAGCCTTAACGCCGCCAAATGAGCCTGCGTCTATATCCACCTTTTGAAGACCGCCAAAATGTTTCACCATGGCGTCAGCTTCATCCACACCGATGATCTGCGGCGTGCCTTTTGTCGCCTTGGCGGCGGCGGCATAAGCCTCGCTCGAAATCCCGATACCGGGGATACCGACAACATAGATGGCGGCGATTTTCTTTTGCCCCAGCGCCACACCGGCCTCAGCAGGTGTGAGCTGGAGCCTGTTTACGGACGTGGTCGGAATATTGTTGTAGGTGAGAATTTTATCGAGAAGAGCCTGATCCTCCGGCGGACCCGGCAGGAACCCGATTGTCCTGTTGCGAAGATTACTGAAACTTTCGATCGAGGAATTCGGCGGGATGATCAGAAAGACCTGATAGGTGCGCAGAATAGCAATGGTCTGGGCCTTGGATGGCAATCCGACATCGGTGCGTAAGATCGCGAGATCGACCTTGCCATCCTGGAGAGCCGCAGCCGCGGCCGGCATATCGGCGACGGAAATCCGCTTCATCCGAACCCAATGGGACGATTGACTGGCCTCCCGCCCCAAAGCCTGGAGCATCTTGGATGTCGTGTCGCCAAGCGGAGGAACCGCTACCGTTAGAGGCCATGTGATGGATCGGGCGATCCAAATCCCTCCCGCGATCAAGCCGCCAAGAAATAAAAGCGCAATGACGCTTTTCAAGACGCGCGACATGACCATTTCTCCGGCTTCCTGCCAAGAGACGCCATCAGCGCCTCTTGGCTCCTTTCTCGAATTTTCGCGTTCCCAAAGGCATAGCAAAAATTCGAAAGCGTTCTAATGGTCATGTTTTATGACGTTAGTATAGACATTACCACATCAAGGACATCATTCGGTATCGGACGTTCTAAAAACAGGGTAGCCAGCGCGCACAGTAAGATTACAGAGCAAGCCCCCATAACAATGCTTACGGGCAGCGCCAGTAGACTTGGCCATAAGCATTGACCACTTGTACGCAGCCCGGCACTACGGCGGCGCCCGCTGCAGCACCCGCTGCTGCTCCCACGGCAACGGCGCGACGCGTCGTGCGGCGCGCGACACCGGCATAGCTCATGGGCGTGAGCGGGCGGCCAATGACCGCTTCAGCAGAGGAGACAAGCGATCCATTGGAGGAGTGCGAGGGATGATCATTCACCAACAAGACAAAAGCCATCAGGCCCGCCACGCAGGTGGAAAAGAAAATCTTCTTCCGAAAGCCTATCATTTCTGCCCTCCTACAGGCGCGCTGTCAGGAACCTCATCCAAATTTGGCAATTGACCAAGATCAACTTTTTGCGCATCGGCCGGCGGCTTGAAGGTGAAAGCATCCGGCGCGAAGGAAACGTCGGTCTTCCAATTCTTGAAACGGATCGAATATTGCGGCGCCTCACCGACCGCCTTGCTGGTGATCAGATATTTGCATGGAATCGGCTTGTCGCCCACCCGAACCCAGAGCTGCCAGTCCGCATCGCTGTTACGGAATGCCAAATGTTCGCACTCCACACCATCAATCACGCCTCGGCCGATATGTTTGCCCTCGATGACATCTTCCAGGAGCACGTGATAAGGATTGGAAACGAAGAAATCGGCAGCAGGCAGATCCACAGAATATTTATTGCGAAGATCATCGATAACCTGATCGAACGAGCCGCTGGCATCTAATTGCGCATATTTATTGATACGTTTTCCAAATAGCGTGACCGTCTTTCCATCATCGATAAGCTCGGCATCGACATAGCCGCCCGTGCGTTGCACCCGGAAATTGGAGGGCCGACTGATATTCACATTGCCAGAACTGTTGAACTGCAGCTTCTGGTTCAGCGGCGTGACAACTTCTATTTCCGTATCGAAATCGAAAGCGATCGTTTTCTGGCTGGCCAGATAATCCGACATGGCCTTCACGATCGCATCCGCTTCCCGCGCCTGATCGTCCGCAGTGCTGGGGCCGGTCATCACCACCGACAAGACCAATCCCGCCACAGCCCCGATGGGCAACCAGTCCCGTCGCTTCATTCTGCCGATCCAAAGCATTGTTCACGCTCCCCTGCTATTGCTGTCTTCACCATCTCTCTCTTATGGTGTCTCTATCTGTCGTCAGAATATGCTCGAGCAGGCACAAAACACCAGCTATGACTACGAGAACCCCATGGAGACATCCATTTTTGCTCATCGAGCTGATAAATTCACACCGACTCACGATTACACCGACAGAAGCAATTCAAAGTCATCTCATATGTTCCCGGGTCATTCCACACCTGAAATCTTCTGAGTGTTATTTCGATCGCCTACAGCCCCCTGATTTGCGCTTCACCGAAGAGATATCAAATGGTTGGAGAAGTGAACTAACCCAGTAGTTTAGCTTAGTTTGCACCGAAATGGACAAAGTGAAATTTTAGGGCGCGGATCACCGATATTCAGATGGCTTGAAACCCATTGATGCAACTTCTCAATGCGTCCTTACCAAGCATCTCACATTCAATCTATGGCACTTTTGTAGAAGACCATATGACATTTACATAAAATCCAAAGACGTTTTATAATTTAGCCTGAGTTGCCACGTTATAGCTATCTAAATATTCTGTTGACACATAGCATGACGTATTTTACCCTTCCCATAATAGGGTATACGCGCTCATGTTTTAGAGCACATACGATATATTCTCTCATTCAAAATCATGACTTTCGACAGAACGCTCAATATTACTCTTAGAATGACACACACGAATATATTAAACTAATTATTTCAGTCACTTGACCAGCAATATGCCACCCTGCTCGGTAGTCCGTGATTAGCTATTACGGTATTAACATACCGCAGGTCATATTTTGCTTATCTATCAAGAGATAAGCATTTTATTAATGCAGCATCAAATCTGCGCCTCATTTTGTCAGCGTACAGTATGATGATTTTAGCGTTCTCTCATAGCGAAACGCAGCAATTACAGCATTTTACATTATATTTCTCATATATCGCAGTCATACTGCACGATATCATTTGATATTTACGTTTCTGACAACATTCGATTTTAACAACGCTATTAAGGGGCCGTCATGCGTCTTATTAATACGTTTTTACAATCAGCTTCTTACCGTTGGGCAACACTCGGAGTCTTCACAAAGGTACCTATCTACATTGGTGGTATCATCGTCATCGGCCTCGCCGGTTCACTGCCGGTGGTTGCACTTTTCAACAATGAGTGGTTCACCCAGGAAAAAAGCAAGTCGGCCCCTGTGGACTTGGGTTACGGCCCCAACGCACCGGTGGGGACCGCGAGACCAAATCTCAAGCTCGGCGACGTCCCGGCAATTCCGCAATCTCGAGCTGCTGCCCCCGCAGCCAATGGAGCTAACCAGACAGTCAATGCCGCTGTTCCAGCAGGCGGAAATCAGGTTGGCTTTTTTGGCCCTGTCTTTTCTTGGCCGATCATACCCCTTCACGTCGCCCTCTTACCCGACGGTCGGGTCTTGAGTTACGGCACCGACCAAAACGGCAATCAAGGTGGCCAGTTCGTCTATGACGTTTGGGATCCCACACTTGGAAATGGCACTGCCGCACATACTATCCTGACAAATACCACGGCCACTGACCTCTTCTGCAGTACAGCATCCCTGCTTGGGACAAGTGGCAAAATGTTGATCGCTGGCGGCGATCTGACCGTGAACGGCGTGCGAAACTACTCGAACAATAATGTCGAAGTCTTTACGCCGGCACAGAATAGTCTGACATCCGCAGGACAGATGATCTATCCGCGTTGGTATCCCACCACGGTCACTTTGCCCACCAGCGATAAACTGATTCTCGGTGGACTCCTTTCGCCGACCGCCGGGGGAGAGCCAACGCCTGAACTCTTCAGCGTGGCGTCCTCGACCTGGACCGCGCTGAATGGAATTACAATAACCACACCCAGCAACACCAATGAATGGTATTATCCGAGAGCCTTCGTCGGTGCTGATAATACGACATATTTTTTATCGCAAGCCGGCAATATTTTTAGGCTTACGACGGCCGGCGCGGGGACCATGCAGGATACAGGAGCACTGCTCAATGGGGGGACCAATGATTATCCGACAGTGATGTCGCTTGATAAGAACGGCAACCCTTTCAGTATATTGGCCGTACGCAATAATAAAGTTGTTCAGGCCGTCGATATTTCCCAAAATCCGCCAGTGGTCAGCACAGTCGGTTCGCTCAATTACGTGCGCGACATGGGGAACCTGACATTGCTCGCCGATGGAAGCATCCTCGCCTCAGGCGGTTCCGCCACCTTTAATGATCTCAACAGCGCCGTCTATCAAACGGAGCTTTATAATAGGCTGACCGGAACCTGGACGCTTGGTGCCACCGCTGCCACCCCTCGTCTTTATCATTCGGCAACCCTGCTTTTGCCTGATGGGTCGGTGCTGACGGGAGGCGGTGGAGCTCCCGGTCCGATAAGCGAGCTCAATGCGGAAATTTACTATCCCCCTTATCTCTACGCAAAAGACGGTTCCGGGAACCCGGCCACCCGCCCGACTATCGCTGCCGCCCCTGCAACACTCAGTTTGAACCAGACTTTCACGATGCAAGTGGGAGCGGGTGATACGATCAGCGCAGTCAATCTTATCCGCGTGGGATTTAATACGCATGCATACGATCCAGAGCAGCGATTAATCCCGATCCCGTTCACCCAAAATGGTGCCTACGTCACGGGAATGTTGAACGCGGCCCCGTCATTAGCTCCTCCGGGCTATTATATGCTTTTTGTCTTGAACTCAAACGGTGTGCCTGCAATAGCGCCAATTATTCCAGTCCTGCAGACCAACCTTCCTGACGTCGTTGTCACGTCCCTCTCATACGCCAGCAGTACCTTCACCGCTGTCGTGACGAACCAGGGCGCGGCTGCAACACCTGCGGGCGTGGTGATCGGTGTCGGATATTCCGTCGATGGGGCATGGGCCACCTGGGGAGCGGTCGATGGACCTCTGGCCGCCGGTGCTTCGGTCACTGTCGGAACCAATGGCAATCTCTACACTATCCCCAACGGCACCCATACGATCACCGCAAATGTCAATGACATTGGACGCTTTGCTGAATCAGACATAACAAATAATAAGGACTCTCAGACGATTACCGTTGGTGGCAATGCCTTGCCCGATGTCGTTGTCACCTCGTTCTCATATGCCAACGGCGCTTTCACGGCCGTCGTGAAAAACCAAGGCGTCGCTGCAACACCTGCCGGTGTGGTGATCGGTGTCGGATATTCCGTTGATGGGGCATGGGCCACCTGGGGAGCCGCCGATGGACCGCTGGCCGCTGGCGCCTCAGCCACCATCGGAACCAACGGCAACCTCTACACTATCCCCGCTGGAACACATACGATTACCGCAAACGTCAATGACGTTGGACGCTTTGCGGAATCCAATATGGCCAATAATACGACTTCGCAAATGATTGTCGTGCCATGAAAGCGGTGGTCGCAGGCCAGCCTGCGACCACCGCCACACCCGTCATTGAATGATACAAGGGATTAAATAAGGCAACCCTTGGCTTCTGTTTAGAGTCTTTGTGTTTTTAGAAAGCTTGATGACTGTTCAAGAAGAGTTTGCAGATCATTTCTCGCGATTGTCAGTATTATAAAAAACTTACAAGGAATGGATTATCTGGCTCAAGCTTCCTGGCCGCGTATCACCATGCCTTATAATTAATTTATATCCTCCGAAAAGCAATAATCTCAGAGGATTAGGAGGAATTACTATGCACATTTGCCATATCATCGAAGCAGCCGGAGGTGGATCCGGCCAAGTTGTTGTCGATCTGGCCCGCGAAGGGCTCGCAGTAGGCGACGATATAACGGTAATCTATGCAGCGAACCGGGCAACTCCCTCTTTTCTCGGGGCTTTATCGTCGATGCCGGGGCTAAAGCTGGTCGAGACGTCGATGCGACGTGAAGTTGGTGTTCACGATTTCACAGATGCTTGGCGCCTCTATCGTCGCCTGCACCAGATGAGGCCGCTTGATGTCATCCACGGGCATAGCTCAAAGGCGGGCGCATTGGCGCGTATATCTGGGTTGTTTTTCCCAAAAGCGCTCAAAGTTTATACGCCACACGCTTTCGTCACCATGTCCCCGGAAGGGGGGCGCTTCTATGGCTTTATTGAAAAAATACTCAGTCGATGCTGCGATGCAATTATCGCAGTCTCTGAGTTCGAAAAGGAACATGCGCTAAAGCATATTGGAATTGACAAAGCGAAAGTCGCTGTCGTTTTGAACGGCGTAAAGTCGGACGGCTTTTCCGGTCGCTTAGTTGCCCGACGAGAGCTCGGCTATCAGGATAATGAGTTTGTGCTTGGCTATGTCGGACGGTTGTGGCCACAAAAGAATCCTTTGCGCCTGATCGAGGCTTTCGCTCATGCGCACTTTCTTACTCAACGGCAGGGCCTGGATTTGAGACTCGCCATTGTGGGCGATGGACCATTGCGGGCGGTGATCGAAAAGACGATTATCGAGCGTGGATTAACAGGTTCTGTGCGATGTTTTGGCGACAAAAATAGCCGTGATATTATCGCGGGATTTGATGGTCTCCTCTGTTCCAGCGACTACGAGGGGTTTCCGATTGTGTTTTTGGAAGCGTTGGCTTCCGCTGTGCCTATTGTTACAACACCTGTGGGCGGCGCACGAGAAGCCGTTGTAGAAGGGCAAACAGGTTTTATCGCAGACGGCTTTTCCGCCGCAAGTCTAGCGCTTGCCTTGCTAAAACTAATCGTCCTTGATCCTAAAGAGAGAATGCTCATGACGGAGCAAATCCGTGAGCACGCTCAACTGTTCAGAATAGAAGCGATCGCCGCGCAAACACGCATTCTTTACCAGCGTTTTGCCGCAGGCAAGGAGAAACGTAATAAAAAACAACTGATCCTAGAAAGCGACATAAAAGGGGACCGCTTCGATGTTGCATCCTGATCTGAAGCGGATCGACGCACATTGTGTTCCCGAGGATAAAGGCGAAGTGCGGCTCTTTGCTGTTGTGCGGAACGAAAGCCTCCGGTTACCCTATTTTTTTGATTATTATCGGCGCCTGGGCGTCAAGCGTTTTTTTGTTGTCGACAATGATTCCGCAGATGGGACGCTTGATTTCCTTTTGGCTCAGCCAGACTGCTGCGTCTTTTACACGGCACGATCTTTCGCTGTCGCAAACTTTGGTATGGACTGGATCAACTCTCTTTCAGATAGATATGGCAACGGACACTGGATTATTTTTGCCGACGCCGATGAAATTCTCGTCTACCCGGGTTGCGAAAAGTCCGATTTGCCAGACCTTTGCGCGTGGCTTGATCGCCGGGGATATCAGGGTATTTTTGCCTTGCTACTTGATATGTACAACCCCGGGCCGTTCCATAAGGTCAAGTACAAGAGCGGCGAGAATTTTCTCAATGCAGCTAACTACTTTGACCGGGATTATTATTTCGTCCGCCGCCTGGGCTTACCGTTTCTGAAACCAGCCTTTCCGCCGATCGAACCGATCGGCGGACCTCGTTTACGCCTGTGCTTTCCCCGGCAAAACACACCCAAACTATGGCCACGCCTACGAGTGAAGCTCATACGGCGACTATCGCATTTCGCATTTCGCCTTGGCCTGGTGCGGAAAGTTGGCGGTGAAAATTCTGCGCCACAGGCTTTCAAGATGCCCCTGATCAAGTGGAAGCGCGGCTATGCCTATATCAACAACCACCGTCTCAACCCAGTCCGGCTCGCGCCAGTGACAGGAGCGATGCTCCATTTCAAGTATTTTCAGGATTTCAGCGCTCGGGTTCATGACGCAATCAAAAGAGAGATACATTTCGACGGTAGCGCTGAATATAAACGCTATAACGAATTGCTATCCAAAAACCCAGATCTCTCATTTAGTTATGAAGGCAGCACGGAATATAAAAACAGCACTGATCTCGTTCGGTTGCGTCTCATCAATAGCGATTTCGAATGGGAGAACCGATGAAACGCTCGACCGGTCTTCTATGCTTTACCCTCTTCCTGGCCATTCCTTGCCAAAGCGCTTTCCCTGTTGCAACGGAAACGAACTGGCTTAAAGATCAGTCTATCGGGAAGAGTTTTGGCGTACAAATCAAGGAATGGAATACGAAGCCCGAGGAGCTCGATGAAATCAAGGCCAGCGGCTTTGGTCTTTTACGGTACGGCATTGCATGGCGTAATGTCGAAAATGAATCTGGATCCTATATATGGACACAATACGATCGATTCATTGAACAGGTTCGCGCCCGGCATTTACGCTCCATCATCATTCTCTATGGTGGCCATCCCGACTATTCCGGCGAAATAGACGCGCCCCATGACGCCACAAATTTGAATCATGTCCAAACTCTCATCAGGGCACCTACGGATAAGAGAGCTGTACAGGCCTTTGCCCGCTTTGCCGCCGCTGCCGCGCAGCGCTATAGAGGTGATGACATTATTTGGGAGATCTGGAACGAGCCGGACTTGAACTACTTCTGGCCACCCAAGACTGATCCCAATGCCTATGCCAAGCTTGCCGTCGCAACGTGCCAGTCAATTCGCGACGTTGCACCAAATACGAAGATTATCGGGCCGGCTGCCGCCGGCATGCCTAGTTTACAGGACTGGCTTGGGCTGGGATTGATAGCAACTGTGTTGCGTTCACCCGCCAGTTCGTGTTTCGACGCTATCAGTGTTCATTCCTACCGTATGGAGCCAAACAAGGCACCCAAATCACCTGAGAGCGTGATGAAGGATAATACGTCAGCACTCGCCTTTATTGCAGAGCACACACGCAAAGGCCAGCATCCATTGCCGTTGATCTGTTCCGAATGGGGCTTTAGTTCCATTGAAGTGACCCCAGAACAGCAGGCCGATTATGTTATGCGTATGCATCTTTCAAACCTGCTAAGCGGCGTTCCTGTCACAATCTGGTACGAATGGCGCGATTCCATGCAGGGGGAGACCGATAGTGAAGCGCATTACGGCTTGATTGATTATGTCGGCAAAGACAAGCCAGCCATAAAGGCAGTGAGAGCCATTCTGCCTCTCATCCACGACGACGTCATTGAGCGCCGTATAGTGGTGATGGATCCGCGCGATTATGTCCTTCGTCTGCGCCATCCTGACGGCAAACATGCATTGTTATTCTGGAGCACTCGCCCAGCTTCGGAAGCAAGCTCATTACTCGCATTGGAGCAGGACAAAAGCATACCGATGGCATCGGCACCTCAACTCATCGAAACAGAAGAAAATGCTCCGCAAGTCACGGTTAAGAACGTAGAGGGGCCATGACAAGAATATTGTTTTTTCTCGGCATGATGACCATACCCTTCAGCGGAATTGTCGGCCTCCGCTTTCTGGGAGAGGTTCAACATGAATTATCAACGTATTTTTTCTTAGCCGCTATCGGTAGCAACGTATTTTTCTTCATCGCATCGTCCCGAATTCTTGCGGCGGAAGGGCGAGAAATCCCCTCGATGAAGCTTCTTACTGTTATCCTATTCTGGACGACGTGCCTCATCGTTATGTCTTTTCTGATGAATGCGGGTCCTATTCTGACGAACGTCTTTAATGGCCGGCATGCCATCGAAAAGTTCGTTTCTGCGTTTTTTCTTATATTATATAGTTTTATGCTGGCTTACCTGACTTTCTTCATTGCAGGACGTGCGTGGAAGCAGGTGATTTGCAAGCCGATTGCAATCAGCGTCTATCTTTGTCTTGCATTTTCAACTTTTGAGCTTCTCTCCCGCCATATGGGTGTGGCAACGGGTGTATATGCTTTTCTCGACAGAATCGTGCATGGGGGCTTAAATCCCACGGCCTATGCGAATGGATGGGATCCCCGCCTCCGCTCTCTAGCTTTCGAACCACCCGCTTTCGGTCTTTATGCCGGGTTCGCATGGCCTTGGCTGATTGCAGGCTGGGTCGGCAGCCAGGGACGGGCTTTTGTTGGTTATGCTATCGCTTTTGCATCTTTGACAGCATTAACGCTTTTGTCAGGCAACCGCACAGGCCTCATATTGATGATGGGCAGCGCTTTTGTGCTCGCCGTGCTCCGTTACGGTTACTTACCACCCCATTCGCGCAAGGCTCAAAAAAACATAAGCCTTGTCCTTACATTCTGTTTAACATGCCTGGTGGTAGCGGTCGTTATTTTCTATACGGCCAACCTGCAGCGTTATGAAGCCGCTGTTATTACGGGATCTTCCGTATCAGATCTTTCCCGCCTCGCCAGCATTGAGGCCGCCTTTAACATGTCTTTCGGCAGCCCGCTTTTTGGTATTGGATTCGGCGAATATGCCTTTCATTTAAGTGACTCTCTACCACGCTGGGGATATTTGAGTCCCGAAATTCAAACATATCTGGAAGACCCAAAATCTTGGCCCGCAGCCTATTCCATATTCGCGCGTCTCGCCGCCGAACTCGGCCTGGTAGGGCTTATCATGTGGATAATCTTATGGATTTTGTTGGCGAGAAGTGTTCTCATCGCCAGCCTGAATTATCAAAAGACAACAGGTCTGATTCCTTCCGTAGCTCATCCGCTCATCGCAAGTTGCTTTTGCATATTATTGTCTGGCTTTACCACGGACTCACTCAGAAATCCTATGATATGGGTCACGCTCGGCTTGTGTTGTCGCTATCTTGTCGAAGTGCGATCCTATACGACGACTCTACGCCAATACGGTCATTTTTACGCACACAAAATGCCATTTGGGGTGAATTATTATATCCCCAGCGAACGTCAGATTTAAGCGATTTGGCTGTTACCGCCAGCTGGAATGACAAACACCGGCTCCTATATCAACACTCACGGCACCGGATTTAATTGTAGACATCCAATGGAAGAGCTGGATTGCTTCCAGCCAGAGGGGAGAACTCTCATGACGTTGGCTGATGTATGTTTTAGAGCTTCGCTTTATACGGTCTGTGGTTTCATCGCATGTTCAAATGCCTGCGCCGCATGCAAGCCGGAAGCTCTGCAGCTAACCCCCGCAATGATTGACGAATTCCTGCGGAAACCGGAAATTCTCCTTCAACGTTACGCGAGCAGCAAACGTGGAACGCAGGACCTGAGCGTCTCAATAAGCCAATATGCCGCCGAGGTTCCCACTGGGGCTCAAGCTATAAAATCAATCTTACCGGGCGCAACCCTTCAGCAGCGAGAGGCCATCGGCAAAGGTCTCTATAGGGCAGTCGCTTTCTGCGAGGCCGTCGATCCGGCCATCGCGATTCGAATTAAGAACGTCGTCAAATCGATAGGAGACAACGTTGTCACGCATGCCTATCTGTTTGCGGAAAGTTTGTCCGATCCGCCCATCGATAACTCCCCTCCTCAATCATTGACCAAGCGTACATCGGCCCAACCTCCCGTGCGAGAACGAGGATTGATTGGAGAGCCATCTCTCACAGATCCTGGAAGCCTCAAACTTGCCGACCCATTCAGACCCATAGATGCTTGGAAGTGACAAACGTATCCTCGATCATTCTTTAAATGTATTTTTTCATTCTCTAGTGACAGGTAACGCGACAATGCGCCCTCTCAACGACAATTCTCTTCTTCAATCGGCGAGCCCGTTTCCTTCCAGCGACCATGCCACATTTGGCATTTCAGAAATTCTCGGGACTTTGCGCCGACGGTGGCAGTGGGTTGCAGTCGGAGGTCTGCTTGGGCTAACGCTGACGCTGTTCTATATAGGACTTACAACTCCACTTTATACAAGCACCGCTCGCATTCTCATCGATACGAGAATGAACCAGAACTTGCAAACGCAGAAGCTTGCCGAAGTAACCCCTGTTGATACATCGCTGGTGGATAGTCAAGTCCGCGTCCTTTCATCGGAAAGCATCGCTCTTCCGGTCATCAAGGCGATGAACTTAACTGAGGATCCTGAATTCGGCGAGTCAACGATACAGGCTCTTATAGCCAACGTAAGGCGAATTCTCGGTTTGAAGGAAGACAGTACGGTCGACGCCAACACCATCATTGAACGAACTACTGTAGAAAATTTTCTTAAACGTCTTAATCCTAAGCGTGACGAACTGAGCTATATTATCGATGTCGGTTTTTCGTCAAAAGATCCAAACAAAGCGGCTAAAATAGCCAATGCCGTCGCCGAGACCTATTTGGCAGCTAATTTAGAGGCAAAGAATAAATCGACCAAAATGGCCAGTATATGGCTTCAAGACCGCTTGATCGAGCTTAAGAGGCAAGCGACTGATGCTGACAAGGCATTACAACTTTATAAATCGGCCAACAATATTGTAGACACAGGCAGAGGCTTGTTAACTCAGCAGCAATTATCAGATCTTAATACGCAATTGATTAGCGCCCGGACTGCGACTGCGGAAGCCAAAGCTCGGATAGACCGTATCCGGCAAATCAACACTGATGGCATTCCTGATTCAACAGTTACAGACGCCCTGAACAATCCGGTCATTACTAGGCTTCGCGCACAATATCTCGACGCCTCTGAGCGGGCAGCCGATCTCACTTCTCGGGTTGGCGAAAAGCACGTCTCGGTGACCAAGCTTCACGCACAAATGGACGAGTTGGTTAAATCGATCCGAAATGAGGAACGGCGAATTGCGGATGCTTATGCAAGCGATTATGAAATCGCCAAGGCAAGAGAGAAATCTCTCACCGATAGCATGGTCCGTTTAGTCGAGGAGGCCGGGGCAAGCAATCAAGCTCAGGTGACGATGCGTGATCTCGAAAGTTCGGCGGAAGCCTATCGCAATCTTTACGATAGTTTCCTGCAGAAATTTCAGGAGACAGTGCAGACACAAACTATCCCGGTCACTGACTCCCGTGTCATTACAAAGGCCACTCCTCCTTTACATAGTAGCGCCTCAAAAAGCCCATTGATCATTGCCGGTGGACTTGTGCTTGGGCTGCTCGGGGGAGCCGCCGGAGCCATAGCGAGAGAATTGAGCCTCGATGTGTTTAGAACACCCAAAGAAGTTGAACAAATCACTGGTGTACGTTGCCTAGGTATTTTGCCGACCGTGTCGTTGAATAGCACTCGGCGACCGGTGTTTCCCAATAGTCTTAAATCGCGATACACCGTTCGAAACAACGCAGAAAGCTTAGAGGAGTTTGTGCTCGACGCGCCTCACACGCGTTTCACAGAAACACTCCGAAATCTTAAAGTGTTTATCAATACCGAACAAGCTTCGCGCGAAGTCAAGGTCATCGGCGTGGTTTCTTCCGTTGCAAAAGAGGGCAAGACGATCGTTGCAGCTAATTTAGGAGCACTCGTTGCTGCATCGGGCGCTCGGACACTCCTGATCGATGGTGACTTCCATCACCGATCGCTAACCGCCAGGCTGACACCTAGCGCCCGTGTGGGGGTGATCGAAGCTCTTAACGATCCGTCTCGGCTTGCTTCCCTCGTCCATCATCGGCGGCGCTCGCATCTCGATATCCTACCATGCGTGGTCGAGAAACGCGTTTTGAATGCCGCTGAATTGCTCGGCTCGCCACAGATGGCAAAGCTGTTGGTCGCCGCTCGCAAGGTCTACAAATATATTATTATTGAGCTTCCGCCCATAGCGTCAGTCGTAGATGCCAAAGTGATAGAGCGTCTGATCGACAGTTTTGTGTTTGTCGTCGAGTGGGGGCAGACCAAGAAAAGCCTTGTTCTGGAAGCCCTTTCTGACTCGCACACCATTCGCGGACGTCTCACTGGCATTCTCCTCAACAAGGCCGACCCCGTAGCATTGCGGAGCCTCGAAGCCTACAAGGGCAATGCCTACACAACTTACTATGAAGGGTGACAGTGCCAGGCGATGACAGAGTATCGCAATCCATTTTTGGTTGATACATCAATTGAAGACCTTGTGTTGTCGATAAGAGGCGGATGTAATGACACGTGGAAGCAATGATAGTGAGTGTTATTATCCCCGAGCTCAAGCCAGCGGACTCGTGCCGACGATCTTTCATGAACGTTGGTGGCTTGATATTGAAACAAATGGGAACTTTGACGTCGTAGAATGCTTTGAAGATGGAAAGTTAGTGGGATGGCTGCCCTATTTTTTGAAGCGGAAATCCGGTTTCACATATAGTGTAAACCCAAAGATGACCCATTTCATCGGGCCAGCCATAAACGAGGGCAACGGTAGTTCAGAAACACGGTTTTTAAGGAAACTACAGATCACCCGAGAACTCATCTCCAAGCTCCCTCCCGCCTCAGTTTACAAGTATAAATTGCATCGTGATGTGACAGATGTCGTGGCTTTTCAGGCTGAGCAGTTTTCAACAAATGTTCAGTTCACTTTTGAAGTTCCACCGCAAGTAACTGACGCATTATGGAATAATATGCGTCCTAAGAAGCGAAAGAAAATCCGCAAGGCGAGCGAAGAGCTTACTTCCTATGATATTGAAGATCCTGAGTTATTTTGGAATTTTTACGAAAAGAACCTAAAATGGCGGGGACTTTACTGCTCCTATTATGATAAAATTTCGACCTGCAAGATCATCGAGGCCTGTCTGACGCGGAACTGCGGGCGCATTTACGCCGCAAAAGACAAACGAGGCTCGCTCGTCGCAGTCCTTTTTTGTATTTGGGACCAATTCTCTACGTATTATTACATGACGTCTCGAACGGAAGATGCTCATGGTGGCGCCACGAGTCTGCTCGTATGGAATGCCATGCAAGATGCTGCTCAAAAAGGGTTGATCTTCGATTTTGACGGGCTAACCAACGCAAAGAGTATTCTCTTTTATGCCGAGTTTGGTGGAACTCTGAGTCCGCGTTATGTCGTTACACGGTCAACATTGATCGGCGGAATAGCCTTGGGCTTAAAAACGGCGCTTGATGGCAAAAATTTCTTTTATTAAGTCATTTGCGCCCCCGATCGACATGTCGGAAAAAAGATATCCATTTACGCATGCTATTTAGACAATTTTAAAGTGCTATCGTTGCTGCATTTTTCCTGTATGATGACGTTATGTTTTATTGAAATAAAATTCGCGTTTATTCGGAAAGCAAGGCGCAATTTTATAACGTCGCCATAAATTTTCGACAGAATGAAGCACAAATACATGCTCCACATTCTCAACACGCTTCTGCGACTCGCGACCCTCAGTGGGAAAATGGGGCTGTCGCTTTACATGGGGCGCTATTTCAGCCTTGATGATATAGGCACCTATGGTCTCGTGTTCGGATCCGTGATGATCCTGACCAATGTACTCGGATTTCGTTTAGATTATGTCGTTTCGCGTGAACTGGTGCGAACGACGCCGATTGAGGCGCTCGTTAAAATGCGCGACCAGACGATATTCTATTTGGCAAACTATTTTGTCGGAGCGCTCATCATGATTGCCGTCGCGCAATCAGGTTTAGTCGGCATCGGCATGCTGCCGCTGTTTTTTATTTGCGCTCTGACGATTACAGATAATTATTCCAACCTTACTTACGTTAACATGGTTTCTTTAGAGCGACCACTTTTAGCGAATGCACTCTATTTTATAGGCGGCGGGGGATGGTGCTTTGTCGCTGCTGCGATCGGCTTGATTTGGCCCGAGTATCGTCATGTGGATACGGTGCTTACAGCATGGTTGTTAGGCTACATGCTTTTCTTTACCGCCACCTTTTGGGCCTGGCGAAAAATGCCGTGGCGTGAATTGCGGGGCAAGCCGCTGAATTGGAAATGGATCCGAGCGGGAGTCACAAACTCCTATCTTATCTGGCTTGGTACGCTTGGGATCATGGCAGGGTCCTATTCCGACCGTTTCGTCCTGGCGCATTTTCTGGGCCTGGAGGCCGTCGGCATTGCGACCTTCTATTTCTCCTTCACCAACGCCATTCTGACTTTGGTGCAAACGGGAGTTCTCTCTTTCGTCTATCCACGCCTTATCGTCCATTACCGAGAGGGAAATCAGACAGGATTCGGTCACGAGATGCGACACGCGAGCCGCCATGTGGCTCTCTTTGCCGGCGTCATCGCCATCGGCATCAGTATAGCCGTGCCTTTGTTGGGGTACTCTCTTCAACGGCCCGAGTTCGTCGAATACGCGCCTGTTTTATGGTTGATGGCGGCGGGAGCCTGGATCCGGTGCTCCGCTGAAGCTCTGTACCAAGGTTTGTTCGCACGGCATCAGGATTGCGCCATATGGCTCGGTAACCTGCTCTATGTGGTCCCAGTGATCGTTTGCAGTGTTGTACTGGTGCCCATGGTCGGCTTGATCGGCGTGGGATATAGCGCGGTCATATCGAGCCTGTTTCTCTTGCTATGGCGTAAATACCAATTGTCGCGCCCCCACGCGCTGCTGGAGACCTGAGAGGAATAATCTCTCGGGGGCCGGTGCCGCGCATGGTGAAGAGGGCGCGCCCAGCAATCGAAGCCATCGTCGAAGCGTTCGAATTTTCGGACAGCGCCCGTTCCAGCCTGAAAGTATTTGCCTGAATCTGGCGCCAACCTTTCGCCCTGTGGCATGAAGCGTGAAATGTCGGCGCGGTCAGACAAGGATGGCTGTCTGAATTCGCCCTGCGCATTTACCTTTTTCTCGCCCCTCTCTATCACGGCAACCCGGCAACCGTCACTTGTTGGGGCTTTAATCAACGGGTCCTGAATCAACAATATAAGTGTTGCAACGCTTATTGCAATAATTATACTGTTGCAACATAAGGTGCTCGAAAGAACCAGCCATCTGCTCAGCGACCAAACGCCTGCAGAGCACATCCTCACGATAGCCTCAGCGTCTTACAGGTCTGCGACTGCGTCCTGGTCGTAAGCCTGCGCGAGGATCTTCGAGGCCCACAGGGAGGACACTGGGATCGAGGAAGTCGATGATCACGCGAGTGACATCTGGACCCGGATCACCGCTTACACCTACCCCAAACAACAAGGAGACGGCAGACATGGGTCTCACCGGAACACAAACATATCCTCGGGCCGCGCGGAGACTGCGGCTCGGGATCGTCGGCGGAGGACAGGGAGCACTCGTCGGCCAGTGGCACTGGGCCGGCGCACGGCTCTCGAATCGCTGGGACGTGATCGCGGGTGCTCTCTCGTCCGATCCAGAGCGGGCGCGGGCCTCGGGACGCGAGTGGATGCTGGCCGAGGACCGGGTCTATGCCGACTATCGTGAGATGGCGAAGGCTGAGGCGGCGCGCCCGGATGGGATCGAGGCCGTGGCGATCTGTACACCGAACTGGACCCATCGGCCGATCGCCGAGGCCTTCATGGACGCTGGCATCGACATCATTTGTGACAAGCCCATGGCGATGACCCCCGAGGATTGCGACGCGCTCGCCGCAAAGCAGAAGGAGAGCGGCGTCGTCTTCGCTGTCACCCACCCCTATCCCTATCATCCAATGGCGCGTCAGGCGCGGGAGATGGTGGTGGCCGGAGCGCTCGGCGAGATCCGCCAGGCGCTCGTCGAATATGCCCAGGATTGGGCCACCGAGCAGGAAGACCAGGATTCACGCTCGCTCGCCTGGCGGCGCGATCCGGCCAAGGTCGGCCGGGCCTCAGCCACCGGAGATATCGGCACGCACGCGTTCAACTTGATCGAGTTCGTGACTGGCCTCCATGTCAGCCGGCTTCGCGCTGACTTCCATGTCTGCGGCGCGCCAAAGGCGATGGAGGATACAGCCTTCATGAAGCTCGCCTTCGAGAATGGCGCACCGGGGGCGCTCTGGATCACCCAGGCCGCGCCCGGCAATTATTGCGCTCTGCGCTTCCGAGTCTACGGCACCAAAGCTGGACTGGAATGGGACCAGGAATATCCAGAGCAGCTTCGCTTCCGCCCCTTGAACCAGCCCGAGCAGGTGATCATCCGCGGTCATGGGGCTGGCGTCCTGCCCGCAGCCGAGCGGATGATTCTGCTGCCACGCGGTCACGGCGAGTCGCTCTCGGACGCCTGGGGTCATCTCTACATCGAGATCGCGATCGCCGTGGAAGCCCGCCGCACGGGTCAGCCGGTGCCGGAAGGGCTGTTGGCACTGCCTGGCATTGCTGAGGGCACCCGGGGCGTGCAGTTCATCCATGCGGCCGCGGACAGCAACGAGGCAGGCGGAACTTGGCAGGAATTGCCATAAGGAGGCTTCGCTTCACGATCGAGGCGCGACTTGTCACGCGCCTCGGTTGGCGGCTCGATGCTTCGCGAAAACCGGTTCGGTCAAATGTTCTCCACAACATGCATCGTGATCGGATAAAGGTTCCTGCGCGCCGGCTCGCTTTCGGGGCGGGACCCTGTCATCCAGCCGATGAGGTCGTGGGCGATCTGGTCGATGGGCGTGCCCAACACCACATCGAGGACTCCGCTCTCGAGCCCCGCACGCGTCTCGATGGTCAGTTCGTTCGAAATGGTAATAGCCCTCCCCGGCTCCGCTTGCTCCCGCAAGGCAGCTATGGCGCCCGAGAAGCCGGAACAAGCGATATAGATACCGGCGAGATCAGGCCTTCGGCCGAGTAAATCGAGGACACCCTCCTTGGCCATGTGAGCATCCTCCAGGCTGACGATGGGCGGCAGGACCTCAAAGTCCGGCGCCGATTGCCGGAAAAATTCGGCGAACGCGATCTCCGTCTCCTCGTGCCCGAGATAGCGATGACTGCCCACCATGACCACCACCGGCCCAGGTCGACGCGCCAGCCGGGCGATGCTCCAGGCGGCAAGCCGGCCGGCCTTGCGATGATCGACCCCGAAAAAGGCGGTCCGCGCCTGGGTGCCGAGATCGGACAGCAGCGTGAAGACCGGCATCCGCGTGGCTAGAGCCTCAACCGTCGCGCTAATGCGAGGATGATCGGCGGCGACCACAGCGATCACATCGCAGCCCTCGGCAAGGTCAGTGATGCGATCGGATACTGTGGCGGGAGCAAGGTCCGGACAAAACTCGATTCTCATCCGGGCCCTCCCGCTACGCGCGGCCTGGGTGAGAAGGCCAGCAAATCCCTGATAGAAGGGCTCGCTGCGCCGTTGCAGCAGAACACCAAGCCTCTTCGGCGGCCGGGTCTCCTCCATCCGCCGGCGCAGGAGGCTGGTATTGTGGTATCCAAGCGCTTCTGCTGCGGCGAGAACCTTCTGCATGGTCTCGTCCCGAACCGGCGCCCGTCGGTTGAGCACCCGATCCACTGTGGCGATCCCGACGCCCGCTCGTTCTGCGACATCGGCAATGCGCAGCCTTCCCATGGACGGCCTCCCTGATAGTTCTTGCATCACCGCCTACGAAGGACGGTGAGTGTTTTGATAGAAACTATCATGGCGTTATTGCCTGCAATAAATCAATCGCCTTATGATGATGGCGCAATAAAAATTGCCGCTAAGCGGCGGTGAACCCGCAGCAGGGATGGAGGAAAAAAAACCCGCCAGGACAGAGCCCTGTCGCGAGAAGCAACTCACTCTCATTCAAACACTAAAGCATAACTCCAATTTCTCAGTCACCGGCAGCTTGACTCTGCCGGGCGCGAGATTGTGTGCCACGATTTCTTCGAGAGAGACACATGGTGGACAACAATGGCAGAATCTGCCGAGACTACAGCCTGATCGGCCGTGATACACATCTCGCTGAGGCGGACGGGCTCGCCAATGCCGATTGGTACCTCTGCGCCATTCCCCGCACCGAGCTGAAAAAACTGCTGAAGCGCAGCGACGGACCAGCGATCCGTGACACATTGATCTGGATTAGCGCGCTCGTCGTGACCGGCTTTGGGGGTGCCTGGTTCTGGGGCAGTTGGGCCTGCATCCCCTTCTTCATTGTCTATGGCGTCCTTTACGGTTCCGCCTCGGATTCACGCTGGCACGAATGCGGTCATGGAACCGCATTCAAGACACGTTGGCTGAATGATGCCGTTTATCATATCGCATGCTTCATGATCCTGCGCGAACCGACTATCTGGAGGTGGAGCCATGCGCGCCATCACACCGATACGATCATCGTAGGCCGCGATCCGGAGATCGTTGCCCACCGCCCTCCCGATATTTTCAGCATGATTCTGAATCTCTTCGCAATCAAGTCGACATTTCACGCATTCGGAAAACTGTTTTTGCATGCCTCAGGCAAGCTCGATGCTGAAGAGGCGACCTTTGTACCCGAGATGGAACGTACAAAGGTCTACTGGATCGCGCGGCTCTATCTTCTGCTCTTTGCCGGCATCGTTGTTGGAAGCATCGCTTTGGGTTCGATCCTGCCGGCGATGCTGATTGGCCTGCCGACACTCTACGGCGCTTGGCTCGCCCAGATTTTCGGGCTGACGCAACATGCCGGTCTTGGGGAAAACGTGCTCGATCACCGGCAGAACTCCAGGACCGTGATGATGAATCCCGTATTTCGGTTCCTTTACTGGAACATGAACTATCACGTCGAGCACCATATGTTTCCCATGGTGCCCTATCATGCGCTGCCGAAACTCCACGAGGCCATAAAAGCTGACTGTCCCGCGCCCTATCCAAGCCTTCTAGCCGCCTATCGAGAGATCATTCCCACCCTCCTCAGGCAGTGCCGGGATCCAGACTATTTCGTGCAGCGCGGTTTGCCCGATCACATGGTGAGGAAGTCGAGCACCGAAGGCTTGCATCTGACTCTCGCCGAATAGCCGCGCTGGCGGCAATATCGCCCCCTGCCCCACATCCTAGACCTAGACCATCCCCGATTTTGTGACGTGCATCGCCGTCTGAGAGGAACGCCATGACCATCACCAGCACGCCTGTGTGGATCCCCGCCTGCGCGGTGGATGATATCGAAGAAGAAGACGTAATCCGCTTCGATCATGAAAATCGGACTTTCGTCATCTACCGAACCAAAAAGGATGAGTATTTCGCCACGGATGGCATGTGTACGCATGAACATGTCCACCTCGCGGATGGTCTGCTGATGGGCTACATCATCGAGTGCCCCAAGCATAATGGTCGCTTCGACTGTCGGACGGGCCAAGCGAAAGGCGCGCCGGTTTCTGTCAACCTGCGGACCTATCCGGTCAAGGTGGAAGACGGCCGGGTCCTGATCCAGGTGGACTGACACCTGGCCGCCGAATGCGTTGTCATCATCGGCGCCGGCAAAGCCGGACGGCCAGCCATTGCTGCTCTCGCCCAACCGGACGTGAAGCTGAAGACCTTGCTCGCAGCTTGACGCTCCACAACGTCATCTCATTCGAGAGAATTGATTGTGCAATATTCACAAATTCCCCGCTCCGGCGAGAAGATCAGCCGTCTCGGATTCGGCGCCATGGGCTTCGCTGGCTGGTTCGGCTCCCAGGACGAGAAGGAGCACGTGGCCGCGCTTCATCTCGCCTTAGAGCAAGGCATCACCTTCATCGATACCGCCCGCGCCTATGGCGAATCCGAGCGCATCGTCGGCAAGGCATTGCGCGAATGGCGCGGAGAAAAGCCGTTCGTCGCGACCAAAGTGGCGGGGCTCGCCGGCGAACCGCAATGGGGAACGGTGATGCCGGTTACAGAATCGTTCCCGCCCGGCCAGGTCCGGGCCTCTTGCGAACAGTCCCTGCGTGCCCTCGACCTCGACCAGATCGATTTGCTCCAGCTCCACACTTATTGGCCGAACTGGGGTGTCTCTGGCTATTGGATGGACGAGCTTCATGTCCTGAAAGACGAAGGCAAGATTCGGTATATCGGCATTTCCATCCCCGATCACCGCTCCGACATGGTACTGCCCATCGTGATGAGCGGAGCGATCGATGCGGTGCAGACCATTGTCAATATCTTCGATCCCACCGCGCTCGAAGTGCTGGTTCCCTTCTGCCGAGAACATAAAGTCGCGGTGATCGCGCGCTGCATCCTCGACGAAGGAGGATTGTCAGGCTTCCTGACCTCGGAGACGCACTTCGCGCAGGGCGATTTCCGCGACGGTTACTTCGACGCGACGGTTCCGCGCGAGACCTATATTCGCAAGGTGGAAGCCCTGCGCACCTTCGTGCCGGCCAATGCGTCGAGCCTTGCCGCACTCGCCATCAAATATGCGCTGCATGATCCTGGAATCACCACCGCGATCTCGTCCATGCATGTGCGGGCGTTCCTTGAAGCAAACCTCGCCGCTCTGGCGGAGGACCCGCTCGACGAAACGACCTTCCGGACTTTGATGACGCGCCACCGCTTCATCAAGAACTACGCGAATTTCAAGCATTTCGGAGTGGCCTAACAATGAACGTACAGGATGAGGTCCGCTGGGAGCGGCTGAAACCGGCTGAGTTCATTGCGCGCCGCGATGCGTGCCCGATCGTCTACTTGCCCATGGGCCTGTGCGAACCGCATGGCCATGTAGCGCCATTCGGTCTCGATACAATCAAGGCCGAATGGCTGTGCCTGGAGGCGGCACGCCGTTTCGGCGGCGTGGTCGCACCGACACAGAGTTGGCATATACATGAATGCGGCTATCATGCACCGTGGCTGCGGGAAGTCATGGATGGTATCAACCCGTTGCTCGCGGCGCTGCCGGCCCATCTGGTGCTTGAAACTTTGCTCTACCAGCTTCGTGCCTTCCGCAATGGCGGTTTCAAGGCCGCCGTGGTTATATCGGGCCACAATGGAGCTCAAGACGACCTGCGCATGGTCGCCCGGCATTTCTCGGCTGCTTTTCCGTTCGAGCATTTCGTTGCAAGTGATCCGGAACTGGTCAAGGGCTTGTTCCATGGCGACCATGCCGGTCGCTACGAAATTTCCCAGCTTCTCGTCGTCAGCGGCGATCTCATCGCACTCGAACGCTCCGGCCGGGTTGCCACAGATGCGCTCGGCCGGTTCGCACAAAACCCAGATGCGGCCGAGGCGACAGTGGAGGAAGGCCGGGCGATCCTCGATGCCTCGCTTGAGCACATTGGCCAAGTCGTTAAAGCTTTCCACCTCGCAGCGGAACCGGCAGATTTTGTCCCTATGGCTGCGCTTGTCCCTGTCTGGCAGGCCATTGACGCGGATCGCGCCCACTGGTGCACCGCGGATCCATTACCTCTAGCGACCCCTTCTCTTTAGAACACAAAGAGAAGCTTTTATCTGCACGATCGCGGGACATCCGTGACAGACAAAAAAGCAGCGCAGTCTGCTCATTTACAATTAGGGAGGAAACAATGAAGCGAATTCTTTTGGCTGCCGTAATGGCTATAAACTTTTCGTGCTCTGCGGGCGCCGAGAGCATCGGCGTGTCCATGTCAGCTTTTGATGATAATTTTCTGACTGTCCTGAGGAACGCCTTAATTGCCCACGGCCAGTCTCTTCCAAATGTGAATGTCCAGATGGAGGACGCACAGAACGACGTGGCGCGCCAGCAAAGCCAAGTCCAGAATTTCATCGCCTCAGGTGTGAGCGCCATCATCGTTAACCCGGTCGATACAGACGCGACCGAGGCCATCTCCAAGCTCGCTGCCGATGCCAAGGTTCCTCTCGTCTATGTCAACCGGCAGCCTGCGAACGTGGACAGATTACCTGAGACGCAGGCGTTCATCGCTTCCGATGAAGCCGTGTCAGGCACTTTGCAGGCGCAAGAGGTCTGCCGCCTGCTCAAGGCGCGGGGCAAGGGCAAGAGCGCGAATGTTGTGGTGATGATGGGACAGCTTTCCAATCAGGCGAGCCGCCAACGGACCAAAGACGTCCATGATGTTATCGCCACTCCCGAATGCGCCTTCATGAAGGTCGTCGAGGAGCAAACTGCGAACTGGCAGCGCACGGAAGCCATGAACTTGATGAGCAACTGGCTCTCGGCTGGGATCCAGTTCGATGCCGTCATCGCCAATGCTGACGAAATGGCCATTGGCGCCATTCAGGCGATGCGCTCGGCGGGCCTTCCCGTGAAGGATTATATCGTCGCTGGCATCGATGGCGGCCGTGACGGGATTGAACTGATGCGGCAGGGCTATCTTGATGTAACGGTGTTTCAAGATGCCGCTGGGCAAGGCGCGGGCGCCCTGGATACCGCTCTCATGCTGGCACGCGGAAAAAAGACCGATCGGACAATCTGGGTGCCGTTTCAGCTGATCACGCCGACCAATGTCGCTGATTTTGTAGGGCGAAATTAAACTATGTCATTGCCAATTTGCATGCGGATACAAATCGGAGATTGAAACGCCGGTATTATATTTTGTTAAAGGATATGACCGTCGAATGGCCGATGAGCGGCACCTTTTCCACAAGGCGCCAATAACGAGAACGACGCCAGAAGCGCTTATCCTCCAGTACACACCGCAGTTTGGAATTTTGTAACAGGTCCTGTCCCATGAAGATCGCCCTCGACCCTTACATGCATCGACATCTCAGCCTTCATGATCTGTGCCGAAAGGTGGCAGAACTCGGCTATGAATATATCGAACTTTCCCCTCGTGATGATTTCCTTCCCTGGTGGGTCCGTCCGCGAGCACGCAAGGAGCGGATCGCCGAATTCAGATCGTCGCTGAAGGAACATAGCGTTCAATTGGCTTCAATCCTGCCGATGTATCGCTGGGCAAGTCCACATGAGGACGAGCGGCAAGCCGCCGTTCGCTACTGGAAGGAAGCGATCCAGGTTGCGGTCGAGATGGGTGTCGACACGATGAACTCCGAGTTCGGCCGTGGCCCGTCGCCTGATCGCAGCCATCGCAGCGGCTGCTGCGGCAGTATGTATACGCATGAACATAGCGAGGCATCCTGGTGGCGATCGATGGAAGAACTCGTTCCGGTCTTTGAGCGTGAGGGCGTGACCCTCAACATGGAACCGCATCCCGAAGATTGGTGCGAGACGCTTCATCCGGCGATCGACATGCTAAAGACGATCGGCTCAAAAAATGTCCGGTTTCTCTACTGCGCACCACATACATTCTACTTTGGTGATAACATGGCCCGGATGATTCGGGATGCGGGCTCACTGATCGCCCATGTCCATGTGGCTGACACCTATAACCATAAAGCGTCCTCTTGGTTGAGATATATCGTCAATCCACCAGGAGCGAAAGTAACGATCCACCAGCACATGGACATGCATCAGGGCGAGATTAACTGGGATGTCTTCTTCTCGTCGCTCGCCGAGGTTGGCTTTGATGGCATCATCACCGCTTGCGTCTTCGGTTGGGAAGAGCGCGCCGACGAGTCCGGCCGCTTTATGCGTGCTGAGATCCAGAAGTACATCGACAAGTACTGGCCAGTGAAGCCCTTATAATATTATGGTTTTTAACAGTCTATATGTCGAGATATTGTAAAATCTGTATCATTTTGCATGCAGCCAAGGATCGATACCTAAAGCTGAGCAGTGTGATTTACATCAAATAGTTGTGATACAAATAGCTAGCTAACTCCCGATGAGCCTCAATCATCGGGATTTTGCCTCGCAATGATGAGGCGACGGTCTCGAACCGAATTTCTTAGGAATCACAATCGCTCATGCTCCTAAGAGACTGAATATAAGAACGCATGCCGGCATGGTTCTCAGCTCAGGGCCAGTTAAAGGGGAGCGCCCATCATGGTCGCAAGCGCGGACATGAATCCCTCACCTTGCCGCCATTGACGTCAATGTGCATTGATCAGCGGCGCGGATCAATGTAGGCGATGTCAATGCGGCATCAGGATTTGAGGGGGATTGCGATGGCGACAAGCGGCCGGGTCGCTGCCATTCGGGGGGCTGTGATCGACATCGCTTTCTCCAATTCCGCTTTGCCCGAAATCAACGAAGCCATTGTGATCGAGGATCCTGACGGGAGCGCGGTCATCGCGGAGGTCCAGGCCCATCTCGACGAGAATACGGTGAGAGCCATCGCGCTGCAGGCGACCACCGGGCTGAGGCGCGGCGATAAGGCCAGGAAGACCGGAGGGCCGATTGCCGTCCCCGTGGGTGATGCCGTTCTTGGGCGTCTCCTCGACGTCGTAGGACGGATCGGCGACAAAGGCGGCGATTTGCCGGCAGGGGTTCCCTTGCGGCCTATTCACCGCGCGCCGCCGCCACTGACGCAACAGACCGGCACGTCCAGCCTGTTTGCAACGGGCATTAAGGTCATTGACCTCTTGGCCCCTCTCGCCCAGGGCGGCAAGGCCGCGATGTTCGGCGGGGCTGGCGTCGGCAAGACTGTTCTGGTGATGGAACTGATCCATGCCATGGTGGCGAGTTATCAAGGCATTTCAGTCTTTGCCGGGGTGGGCGAGCGTTCCCGCGAGGGGCATGAGATGCTGCTCGACATGGCCCAGTCGAAAGTGCTCGACCGGACCGTACTCGTCTACGGACAGATGAACGAGCCGCCCGGCGCGCGATGGCGGGTGCCTATGACGGCTCTGACCATCGCGGAATATTTCCGTGACGAATGCCACCGTAACGTCCTTCTCCTCATGGATAATATCTTCCGCTTCGTTCAGGCGGGGGCCGAGGTCTCGGGCCTTCTGGGGCGGCTTCCCTCGCGCGTCGGTTATCAGCCCACGCTGGCGAGTGAGGTTGCGGCATTGCAAGAGCGTATCGCATCGGTCAGCGGAGCTGCCGTGACGGCGATCGAAGCCGTCTATGTTCCTGCGGATGATTTTACCGATCCCGCCGTCACGACGATTGCCAGCCATGTTGACAGCATGGTCGTGCTCTCGCGTGCGATGGCCGCCGAGGGCATGTATCCAGCCGTCGATCCCATCGCCTCCTCATCCATTCTGCTTGATCCGCTCATTGTCGGCCAGGATCATGTCGATGTCGCCAATGAAGTCCGCCGCACCATAGAACATTATCGCGAGCTCCAGGATGTGATCTCGCTGCTTGGAATGGAGGAACTAGGGACCGAGGACCGGCGGATCGTCCAGCGCGCCCGCAGATTGCAGCGCTTTCTCGCCCAGCCCTTTACCGTGACGGAAGCCTTTACCGGCATGCCCGGCCGTTCTGTTCCAATCTCCGATACGATTGCCGGCTGCCGAACCATTCTGTCAGGCGCCTGCGACGATTGGCAGGAAAGCTCGCTTTATATGGTCGGAACCATTGAGGAAGCGCGGCAGAAGGAAGAGGCTGCGCGCAAGCCTGCGGCCGCCGTGGAGCCGGGAAGGACAAACGCGGGAGAAAAAGCAGCATGAGCGCGGCGCTGCATCTGAGCATTACGACGCCTTCGGCGGTCCTTATCGATCAGGCGGATATCGTCTCTCTGCGCGCCGAAGATGAAAGCGGCGGCTTTGGCATTCTGCCAGGCCATGCCGATCTCCTGACGGTCCTGCGGGCGTCTGTCGTCCGCTGGCATGCCAGGGATGACATCATCCATTATTGCGTGGTGCGCAGCGGTGTACTCACAGTCACGGAAGGGCAGCGCATCGCCATAGCCTGCCGCCAGGGTACAACGGGCGATGATCTGACACGGCTGGAGGAAGATGTCGCGGCCATGCGGGCTGAGGAAGTGGATGCCGGCCGCCGCGCGCGCGTCGAGCAGCTCCGCCTGCATGCCCATGCCGTGCGTCAGTTGATGCACTATCTGCATCCCGGTCAAACTGTGGACGCAGAGATCATGGGAGCAGCAGTTCAGGACACGGAGGAGATATGAATGCATCTGCTCCCTCTGACTCCGAGGATCGGATGGCGCAAGCGGCCCGGGAGGCTGCGGAACGCGCCAGGAAAGGCGCGGAAAACCCCGAGCCATCTCTCGGGGCACGCCTCGGCCAGATTGGCATTCTCGGCTGGACCATCGTCGTTCCGACTTTGCTCGCTTTGCTTCTCGGACGATGGCTCGATCAGATTTTCGCAACAGGCATATTCTTCTCAGCTCCCCTCATTATGATCGGTGCTGGCATCGGTTTCTGGTCCGCTTGGAAATGGATGCACCGCCCATGAAGGAGACCACCACGAACAGCCTTGCAGAGATACGGATCGCGGTTCGCATAGTTTGTCGCGCTGGAGGATGGCCATGGATTCGCCGCTGACGCTTGCGCCGCTGTTCCATCTCGGCCCCGTGCCGATCACCGCGCCGGTTCTCGTCACCTGGGCGATCATGCTCATTCTCGGTATAGGCGCGCGGCTCGTGACACGGCACCTCTCCATCCCGCCTTCCAGGAGCCAGGCGGCGCTCGAGACTGTGACGGGTGCCATCGACAGCCAGATCAAAGATACAATGCAGGTCGATCCCGCTCCCTATCGGGCGCTCATCGGCACGATCGTTTTGTATGTGCTCACGGCCAATTGGTCATCGCTCGTTCCCGGTGTCGAACCGCCGACCGCCCATCTTGAAACGGATGCTGCTCTGGCCCTCATCGTGTTCTGCGCGACAATCGTCTATGGCGTGCGGGCGCAGGGCCTTGCCGGTTATCTGAAGACATTCGCGGATCCAAGCTGGGTCATGATCCCTCTCAATGTCGTCGAGCAGATCACCCGGACCTTCTCGCTGATCATCCGTCTGTTCGGCAATATCATGAGCGGCGTCTTCATCATCGGCATCATTCTTTCACTGGCCGGTCTTCTCGTGCCCATTCCCTTGATGGCGCTCGATCTGCTGACAGGCGCCATCCAGGCCTATATCTTTGCAATATTGGCCTGCGTTTTCATCGGGGCGGCTGTTAGTGAACGCCCCGCTCCCTCCCAACAGGAGCCCAAAACGCCATGAATACGGTCGACACGAACACGATCGAACTCGTCAGCATCCTCGCTGCGGCTCTTGCCGTTTCCTTTGGGGCGATCGGGCCGGCACTCGCCGAAGGGCGCGCGGTCGCGGCCGCGATGGACGCCATTGCGCGCCAGCCCGAAGCTGCCGGGACTTTGTCACGGACGCTCTTCGTCGGCCTTGCGATGATCGAGACGATGGCGATCTATTGCCTGGTGATCGCCTTGCTCGTCCTGTTCGCCAATCCCTTCGTGCATTGAGCTTTGCAAGGCGATGCATATCGACTGGTGGACCCTCGGCTTACAAGCCATCAATGTCCTCATCCTCATCTGGATCCTCAGCCGGTTTCTCTTCAAGCCGGTTGCCGCGATCGTGGAGGCCCGCCGCGCGTCGATCGCGCGTCTCCTAGATGAAGCCCATGCCACGCGCGTGGCAGCCGAAGCGGAACGGGAGAAAGCGCGGCAGGAGGTGACAAGCCTTGCCACCGCCCGCGCCGCCGCTCTGCAAAAGGCGGAAGACGAGGCCAAGGCCGAGACGGAAACGATCCTCGCCAATGCACGCTCCGAGGCGGGCAAGCTGCGGGAAGCGGCCAAAGCCGATATTGCCCGCGCGCGCCAGGACGAAGCAGCCGCCATGGCGGACCATGCGAGCCAGCTCGCGGTCGATATCGCCGGCAAGCTGCTTTCTCGCCTGCCGGAGGAGGCACGCATCTCGGGCTTCATCGAGGGCCTTGCTCAAGGCCTTGCGGCTCTTCCCGAAGCGATCCGGACGAATATTGGCGCGACGGATGCGCCGGTGCAGCTCAAAGCCGCCCGCGCCCTGACCGAGGCCGAAACACAGGCCTGCCGCGTACGGCTTTCGGAAGCGCTCGGCCATCCAGCCGAAATTGCCGTGGACGTCAGGCCTGAGCTCATTGCGGGCCTTGAGATCGATATGCCGCATGCCGTGGTGCGCAATAGTTTCCGCGCCGATCTCACTCGTATCACCGCCGCCTTGATACAAACCGGCTCGATGCAAACGGGGCAGGAAGCGCCGAGGCCAGAAACACCATGAGCACATCAAACAGTTCAGCGGAAGAATGGCTGGCGCGCAGCCGGGAAAAAGTGTCGCAAACACCGCTCTCGCCCGAAGCCTTGTCGATCGGGCGCGTCGAACAGATTGCCGATGGAATCGCTCGCATCTCGGGCCTGCCGGAGGTCAGGCTCAATGAGCTTCTGCATTTTGAAGGCGGGCAGAGCGGCTTTGCCCTCACGCTCGATGCCGATGCGATCAGTGCCGTTCTCCTCGATGAAAGCGCGGCGATCGAGGCCGGCTCGAGCGTGTCTCGCACAGGCGAGGTGGTGCAGGTTCCCGTCGGCCCGGAACTTCTCGGCCGTGTCATCGATCCGCTTGGCAGGCCGCTCGATGGCGGCGGAACGGTCATGGCCAAAACCCGCCATCCGGTGGAGCGGCCGGCGCCGGCGATCATCGAACGCGATCTGGTGGCACAGCAGGTCGAAACCGGCATTCTCGTCGTCGATGCCTTATTCACGCTCGGCCGGGGCCAGCGGGAACTCATCATCGGCGATCGCGCGACGGGCAAGACAGCGATTGCCGTTGACACGATCATCAACCAGAAACATTCGGACATTATCTCGATCTATGTCGCTGTCGGGCAAAGGGCGACAGCGGTCGAGCGCGTGATCGAAGCCATCAAGCAATATGGTGCGCCGGAGCGGTGCATTTTCGTCGTTGCCTCGGCGGCCGCTTCGCCGGGCCTCCAGTGGATCGCACCCTTCGCCGGCTTTACGATCGCCGAATATTTCCGTGACCAAGGCGGCCACGCACTCATTGTCATCGACGATCTCACCAAACATGCCGCAACACATCGCGAACTTGCCCTTCTCACACGCGAGCCTCCGGGACGTGAAGCCTATCCGGGCGACATCTTTTATCTGCATGCCCGTCTTCTGGAACGCGCCGCCAAATTATCGGCCGAACGGGGTGGCGGCTCTCTCACGGCTCTGCCAATCGCCGAGACCGATGCCAGCAATCTGTCAGCCTATATCCCGACCAATCTGATCTCGATCACCGATGGCCAGATCGTTCTCAATGCGCAGCTCTTCGCGGCGAACCAGAGGCCCGCGGTGGATGTCGGATTGAGCGTGAGCCGGGTCGGCGGCAAAGCCCAGCATCCGGCGTTGCGGCAGGTCTCCGGACGTATCCGACTCGACTATTCCCAATTTCTTGAGCTTGAAATGTTCACCCGCTTCGGCGGCATCACCGACACACGCGTCAAGGCGCAGATGCTTCGCGGCGAGCGCATCCGCGCGTTGCTCACGCAGCCCCGGTTCGCCACCTTGCGGGCTGTCGATGAAATTGCCCTTCTCGCCGCTTTGGGCGCGGGCGTTCTCGACGATCTGCCTTTGACCGCGATCGAGGCGCTTCGCGCACGCCTGCCGAGCCATCTCGATGTGGAATTGGGCGATGCTGCCAAAACCCTGGCAAAGGACGGTGTTCTCGACGAGGCTTTGAAAAATCGCTTGGTCACGGCGGTCCGCTTGCTTGCTGGAATGACACCGTGACGGAGCGGCTGAGCGATGTCGCCGCGCGAATCCATTCCGTACGGCAATTATCGGCCGTGATTACAGCGATGCGGGGCATTGCCGCGTCGCGATCACGGGAAGCACGGAGTCAGCTCGATGGTGTTCGGGCCTATGCGCAGACAATCGCCGAGGCCATCGGGCATGCCCTGGCCTTCCTGCCGGAACGACCCCAAACCGAGCCTGCCGGGCGAGCGGCTCAGGGCCATGGCATTATTGCACTCTGTGCCGAACAGGGTTTTGCTGGAACCTTCAACGAGCGGGTGCTCGATGCGGCCGGGCGGCTGATTTCGGCCGCGCCGGACAGACGGACGGCGCTTCTGCTCGTCGGAGATCGCGGCTTGATGGTTGCGCGGGAACGTGGGCTTGCAATCGCCTGGTCCGCGCCCATGGCCGCCCATGCCGGGCAAGCCGCATCGCTTGCCAACCAGATCGTCGAAGAACTTTATCGCCGTATCGATGGCGACCACATGACCCGAATCTCCATCGTTCACGCCGTCCCTGGCCCGTCGGCCGCAGTCAACATTGCGGAAAAGGTGCTCGTTCCCTTCGATTTCGGACGTTTTCCACTCGCCCATGGCGCGGTCCATCCGCTGATCACCCTGCCACCGGACATCCTGCTTGCGCGGCTTGCCGAAGAATATATTTTTGCTGAGCTCTGCGAAGCCGTCATGCTGTCCTTTGCCGCCGAGAATGAAGCGCGTATGCGGGCCATGATCGCGGCGAAGACCAATGTCGCGAAGACGCTCGACGGCTTGATTGCAAGGTCCAGGCAGTTACGGCAGGAAGAAATCACCAACGAAATCCTCGAACTTGACAGCGGAGCCTCGAGCTCAGGCCAGTCTCCCCGCTGAAGAGTGAGGGATAAGGCCGCTCCGGCCCGCCTGATTGCATTCATGAATGGAATTCATAGGCCCATTCTCGTAAAGGCGCCTAACTGTTTAGTCCCGCGAATTGATGGAGCGGCTTTAGGATGAATCTTTCCGGTTCATTTGTCCAGACTTTGCAGACCTATTCATAGGGAGTCAGGCCCTTCAATGTCTTGAGTCGTCGAGCGTAATTGTATGCGTTGACGAAGTCTTCGAGATGATGTCGCAATTGCTGGTGGCTCTCGTAATAGAAGCGCTGGACCGTGGCCTCCTTGATAGTCCGGTTCATTCTTTCAACCTGGCCGTTCGTCCAAGGATGTTTCGGTTTGGTCAGGCGATGGTCGATATCGTTTCGGGCGCAGGCGAGCTCAAAAGCATGAGCCCGGAAGAGCTCTCCTCTTGCAATGGCCTCCTTGATCTCGGGGACCGTCAAGCCACCACCGCCAGGAACCGTGAACTGGATGCCATTGTCCGTGAGAACCGTGTGGATCTTGTAGGGCACGGCCGCGATAAAGTGGCGCAGGAACTCGGCTGCTATTCTTGTCGTGGCTTTCTCATGCAGTTCGACGAAAGCGAATTTGCTCGTCCGATCAATGGCAACGAAGAGGTGTAGCTTGCCTTGCTCTGTCCGGACCTCTGCAATGTCAATGTGGAAGAAACCGATCGGGTAGGTCTTGAACTTTTTCCTTGCCGGCTTGCCGCCTTCGACTTCGGGCAGGCGGAGATGCCATGGCGCTGAAGACAGCGGTGCAAGGATGACCGCGTCAGATGCGGGATCGTCGGCTGCAGCGCATAAAGGCAATCATCAAGGGGCGCCTTTCTCCAGAAAGAGCTCGACGCGGTCGATCAGGACATTGGTGACGCCATCAAAAACTCCCGGGCTTGGCAGGAGACCGAGGCACTTCTGAAATCCGTTCCTGGCATCGGCGACGTGACCGCACGGACCCTTCTCGCCGAACTGCCTGAGCTCGGGACTGTCAGTCGCCATAAGATTGCTGCCTTGGTTGGCATCGCTCCGATCAATCGCGACTCTGGTTTGATGCGTGGTCGCAGAGCCATTGCCGGCGGTAGAACATCAGTGCGTGGCGTGCTGTATATGGCGGCTTTGACCGCGATCCGGCGTCGCTCTCCTTTTCGGGCTTTCTACGATCAGCTCACTGCCCGTGGCCGGCCGAAGAAAGTCGCGCTCGTTGCCGTGATGCGAAAGCTTCTCACCATTCTCAATGCAATCCTTCGGAACCGTAACCCATGGCATTACGAAAACGCTTGACGCAGAACAAGCCGCTCCGTCGTTGTGGCGCGGTCGTGAAGAACTTGTGCCATAGGGCATCCTTCCATTCTGTCGAAAGAATTGCACCATCAAAGGCCGGGATTAAACAGCTAGCGCGGCTGTTTGTGACACGGAGCACGAAATTTTTCCCGATCCCGCGTCCATGCGGCTTTTTCACGTCAGTGCCATGCCGCCGTCGACGTGCAACTCAATGCCGTTGACGAAACTTCCCCCGTCCGATGCGAGGAAGAGAGCGGCGCGCGCCAGTTCCTCCACCTGTCCCATGCGGCCCGCCGGGATGAGGGACGCCATCCGGGACTCGAAGGCCAGACGGTCGGCGTCGGATATCCCGAGCTTGCCGAGAATGGCAGTCTCGACCGGTCCAGGGCTCAGGATGTTGACGCGGATTTTCCGGGACTTGAACTCGATCGCCCAGTTCTTCGCGAACGCGGCGACCGCCGCTTTCGAACCAGCGTAAACGGCATGGTCCGGCAGCACTTTGGTTGCCGCGAGCGAACCGGTGATGATGATCGAACCACCGTCACGCATGACGGGCTCCATCGCCTGCACACCGAAGAACACACCGCGCGTATTGGTGGCGAATTGGCCGTCATATTCTTCCAACGTGACTTTATGGGATGGTGTCAGGTTGATGATACCTGCATTGGCCATGTAGATGTCTAGTCCGCCGAAACGGTCCTCCACCTTTTCTGCGAGCGTCCGATGATATCGGACATCGGTGACGTCGCCGACGATGCCGATAGCGTTGTAGCCAATTTCTTCCAGAGCTTGATCGACAACCTCCTGTCTACGGCCAGTGATGATGACCTGCGCCCCTTCCTGCGCAAACAGGCGCGCGGTTGCCTTCCCAATGCCACTGTTGCCGCCCGTTATGACGGCCACCTTGTCCTTTAGACGTTGCATCACCTGTCTCCAACTATCACAGATATAAGATAAATTTACCTGCCTGATGCTGCTAGACCGATGGCGGCACATGATTTGTGCCTTGGAGATGGAAATGCCGAATTTGTTGAGCGAGACGCCTGGTCTGATCGCGTTCGTACGCACCGTGGAAGCCGGCTCCTTCAGCGCCGCTGCGCGCGATCTTGGTACGACGCCGTCTGCGGTTTCAAAGAGCGTGGCGCGCTTGGAGAAAAAGGTCGGAACGCGGCTGTTTCTTCGTTCCACCCGTGCCTTGACGCTCACACAGGAAGGCCAAATTTTCTTCGACCGCATAGCCCCGCTATTGCGTGACCTCGATTCGAGCGACGATGCTATCGGTTCTCAGAGAATGCTGTCAGGCCGTCTGCGCATCAGCATGTCCGGCGAACTGGCCCCTTTGCTGCTGCCTCGCCTTTTTGCCGGCTTCGCGTCGGATCATCCCCATCTCATTCTCGATATCGGTCTGACCGACCGATTCGTCGATCTCGTGCGGGAAGACTATGATGTCGTTCTCCGCGCCGGCGATAGCGCCGGGAGCGATCTCATCGTGCGCACTTTGGCGGATTTGCCAATGGTTATAGTCGCTTCCCCATCGTTTCTGCAAATCTATGATCTCCCGACCTCAGCGGAGGAGTTGGCGAACACTCCGTTCGCGCGTTTCAAGATGAACGGCATACCGATGCCCGTACGTCTCGGAAACGGAACCGCCTTCGTTCCCTCCGGTCGGGTCGATTGCGATTCGGGAGCCGCGCTGATCGAGGCGGCGCGAAGCGGGCTAGGGGCGGCCTATCTTCTTCGATGCCTTGTGGCAAACGACCTGAAGGCCGGTACGCTGGTGGACGTTTCGCCCGGGATCACCCTTCCCAAGCTTCCATTCAACGTTCTGCATGCCTTTGGACGCACCGTCCCCATGCGCGTAAGGTTCTTCTGCGACTTCATCGCAGATGAGGCCAAGATCATCGGCGCAATGTAAACACGACATGATGATGTCGCTTGATACCTTGAACAGGATTCCGCCGGGTCTGCGCGCTGCTGGTGTGCTATTCTAGCTCCGCGAGAGAGGAGGCGTTCGACGCCGAGGACGAGGTCATAAGAGGGTCTTCCCGCATCGCGGCAACGAGATAATCAATGACAGCTCTCACGCGAAAAGGCATATTTCGCCGAGATGGATAGGCGAGCGTGATCGGCAGACGAGCCGGCGGGAAATCCGGTATTAAGCTGATCAATCGGCCGGTCTCGATGTCAGGAACGGCAAGTATATGGGAGAGAATCGCAATGCCCGCGCCGGCAAGAACGGCGCGATGAACAGCTACAGCATTGTTTACGATAAGACGTGGCGCGATTCGCACTGCGACTTCGTCCGCGCCATTGGAGAATAGCCAGGAACGACTGTCGCCTCCCCGTTTGTAGCAGATGCAGTCATGATGACTCAAATCCTCAAGCGCTCGGGGCGTGCCCCGTTTTTCGAGGTAGGCTGGCGTGGCGACGAGAAAGGCTGTTGTCCAGCCGATCCTGCGGCATATCAGGCTGGAGTCGGCGATATTGCCTAGACGGACTTCGAGGTCGATCCCCTGTCCGACCAGATCGGACGGTTCCTCGCGAAACAACAATTCGACGGAAAGTTGTGGGTGATGATCAAGAAGGGCCGCAAGCCGGTCACTCATATACAGCCCTAGCGGCGCCGGTACGGAGAGCCGCACCTCGCCCGATGCCGTCCCTACCTGGCCGGCAGACTCGCCGAGCGCCTCCACAGCTTCGATAACCTTGAGAGCCATTGGGATCATTCGTTCCCCCTCGGACGTCAACGCCAACGCGGTGGTTGAGCGATGCAGAAGGCGCGTATCGAGATGGGCTTCGAGTGCTGAAACCTGCCGGGAGACCGCAGGCTGCGTCAGTTTGAGATCGACAGCAGCGGCCGAAAACGAGCCCGTCTCGGCGACTCTCAGGAATGTCCGCAACGCGCAAACGATGTCCATTCGTACCCTCTTAGCTCTGGACATAAGCCTTATGTCCAGAGCTTAAGCCAGAACGGCTTTACCGTCCAGATATTAAGGATATTAAATATCTATGAGGATTAATAATATCCTTAATAAGGGAAAGTGACATGATCCAGCGCCTGAACTACGCCCAGCAATCTCCTGAGCTTTTTAAGAAACTTTCAGACCTCAGCGTGGCCCTGAAGGACAGCGCCATTGAACAGAAGATCCACGATCTCGTTCAGATCCGTGCGTCGCAGATCAATGGTTGCGCCTTCTGCCTCGATATGCATGTCAAGGAAGCCAAGATCCATGGGGAAAGCGAGCTCAGACTCTACCACATCGCCATCTGGCGTGAATCAAACCTGTTCATCCCGCGCGAGCGTGCAGCGTTGGCATGGACCGAAGCTGTGACGAAGCTGCCTGAACGTGGCATTCCCGATGAGCTCTATGAACGCGTGCGCGGTCAGCTTTCTGAGAAGGAAATCTCCGACCTGACGTTCTCGATCATGATCATCAATTCCTGGAATCGCGCGAGCGTCGCCTTCAAGGCTGTGCCCGGCTCGGCCGACAAGCTCTACGGCCTCGACAAGGCCGGCCTGGCCTGAGCCTTCCCCGAAACTCCCATGAATGATGGTTGTCCACAGGAACTGCTGCGAACGCAGGCCGTCGTGAAGATCGTCTTTATCGGTGGAGCCGGTCCGATCGGTTCCAAGGCCATGACCAACAGGAGAAAAGCATGAGCCTCGACGTTACATCACCCCCTGTCCTATCAGATGTTGAAGAACTGGTTCCGTCGCGCTACGCGGTGCGGATCGGCGAAATCGACGTGCTCGTCATCAGCGATGGTGTTTTGCCGTTACCAACCAAGATGTTGGGGCACAACGTTGACCAGAGGGCACGTGCGGCGTGGCTGAACGACATGTTCCTGCCGCCGGACGCTTTCGACTGGGCGCTGAACACAGTCGTGGTCCGTAATGGCAGGCAGACCATACTCATCGATACCGGGTTGGGAATGGACCCGGCGCTGAATTTACCGCGGGCCGGCCAACTGGTTAAACGACTGAAGGCCGCAGGCATCGATCTTGGCTCCGTAACTGATGTGGTGTTGACCCACATGCACATGGACCATGTCGGTGGACTGATCGTTGACGGAGTGAAGGAACAGCTACGTCCGGACCTGAAGATCCATGTGGCGGTCGCCGAGGTCAAGTTCTGGGAGTCGCCTGACTTCAGCCGCGTCGACATGCCGCCGGGATTCCCCGATGCGCTTCGGGCAGCCGCCAAGCACTTCAGGAAAGAATACGAAAGCCAGTTGCAGCTGTTCGATGAAGAATACGAAGTGGTGCCGGGCGTGATTGTCACTCGAACCGGTGGTCATACTCCGGGGCACAGCGTTGTCCGCGTGGCGTCCGGCAAAGATCGGCTGATGTTCGCGGGCGACGCCGTGTTCGCTGTCGGGTTCGAACATCCCGAGTGGCATAACGGTTTCGAACACGATCCCGAGGAGGCAGTTCGTGTCCGGGTCCGGCTCTTGCGTGAACTGGCGGAGACCGGCGCGTTGCTGGCGGCCACTCATATGCCGTTCCCCTCCGTCGGCCATGTGGCGATCGAGGGCGACGTCTTTCGTTGGGTACCGGTTTTCTGGGACTACTGACCGATTTGTCGGACAAAGGCCGAACCCAAGCCGATATCGCCTTTACTAGCTCGACAATGCCGGCCTGAACCACGGTCTCGTACCCACTTTAGGCGAAATACTTCGGGACCAGACTGGAGGATAGTTCGCTCGTCTCCGACAACAATCCGCGCCTCGGCCGCATTGCTTTCGATCAGTGGTTTGCGGCGGCTCCGAAAAATAACTCCTTTTGCTCGCGCCACCGGCAGGAGGCGTGGGCCACCGACCCATGAAAGGACAATGGACATGATCAAGTCATTTGCACTTGCAGCGGCCCTGTCGGCGATTCTGGCGGGTTCTGCCCTTGCAGACGATACACCCGGTAGCAGCGAGGGAGCCAAGGTCACACTGGTCTACGACCATGAACTACCGAACGTGCCTGGCAAGAGCATGAGGGGCGTTCTTGTCGAATATGCTCCGGGCGGCTTCTCGGAAGGCCATACGCATCCGAACTCCGCCTTCATCTACGCCATCATCCTCGAAGGAGCGATCCGCAGCCAGGTTAATGACGGTCCCGTCACGGTCTACAAGGCTGGAGAAAGCTTCTCGGAACTGCCCGGTGATCGCCATGGCGTCAGCGAAAACGCAAGCAAGACGAAACCGGCAAGACTGCTCGCCGTCTTCGTAGTCGATACCAGCCAGCAGGAACTGACGTTCCCGATCAAGAAATAGAGCCGGTCGACGGGTGCCCGATGGGGCACCCGCTTGCCTCCAGACTTCGACCGACAGCTATCCGCGAGCCCCTTGCCATGTTCGGCGATGACCATTTCGTGCCGCTTGTCCTGACCAATATCCTTGGAATTGCCGGTATCGTCGTATGGAACCTTCAGGGCAGTCGCCGCCCAAAAGGCCGGCTGATTGTCCAGATCCTGTTCTTTGCCGGCATGAGCCTCGTGCTCTATCTGGCCGACATTGCGCCCCACCAGCCTGATAACGTCTACACGCACGGTTTCGGTGCGTTGATCTCCAGATCGGCCAAGATCCTGTGGTGGACTCATCTTGCCTGGACGGCCATCGGCTTTTTCCACATTTATATCATGCTCACCCGCAGGCCACAGGAAGCGCATCTTATCCAGGATATGACTGTTGGGGTCGTCTATCTTGCGGTAGCACTCTCGGTCGTCGGCTTCGTTTTCGGCGTCCCGATCGGCACATTGGTGGCAACCTCTGGCGTTGTCGCGATCATCCTCGGCCTTGCACTGCAGAACACACTTGGCGATGTTTTCTCTGGCATCGCGCTGACGCTCGGCAGGGCTTACGCCATAGGCGACTGGATCCAGTTGAGCGACGGGACCGAGGGGCGCGTCACCGAAACCAACTGGCGCTCCACCAACTTGTTGACAGGCACATACAATCTCATTGTTCTACCGAACAGCGTGCTGGCGAGACAGAGCGTCGCCAATCTCAGCCGTCCAGATGAGACGCACCAGATGGCGCTGACTGTGCGTTTTGCGGCTACGAGAAGACCGCGTGCGGTCGAGGAGGCCATGCTGTCCGTGCTTCAGGCCAGCACCCTGATTGTCAAGGAGCCGCCACCGACCGCCGCCCTGAAGATGATCGACGCCATCGCGATCGAGGTAGAATTGCTGTTCCGCATCGACAGCCTTGTTAGCCATATACCAGCCCGAAACGAAATTATCGATCTCGTTTATAAACAATGCGAGACAAGCAATCTTTCGTTGGCTATGCCTCCTGCAAGTCTTGTGTTCATCCCGCCCGGTCAAGCACCCATTCGAAGGTGTCCTTCCATAGTGTAGGAGAGACCTCCTGCGACAGGATCCGCCCGAGATCCGACAACGTGACGCCGCGCAGTTTCTGACGCCAGGCTTCATCCGCTTCCCACATGATCCGCGCCACCGCACAAGGGCTGCTGTCGCAATGGTCCCTCGGGCGGCAGGGGTTGTTAACGCGGATGTTGTTGCACACGAAGGTCTGTGTCCTGCCTTCCACAGCTTCCACAATATCAAGGAAGGTCAGTTCCGTGGGCGGTCTTGCAAGGCGATATCCGCCGGACGGGCCTAGCATCGTATGAACGAGCCCCGCCTGTGACAGGCTTTGCAGTGCCTTGGAGAGATATTCCTTTGGCAGACCGTGGAGTTCTGCCAGCGCCTTGGTCGACAGGTAGCGCCCCTCGGGCAGGCCGGCGAGAATTGCGCAGCAATGTAGTGCCCATTCGACTTGGCTCTTCAAGATCATCAATTCGGTCCACGATCGGAGCGCCATGGCATTAAGGACAATGAATATCCCTAAACACGCGGGGTGTAAACGGAGGAAATCGCCTTAAATTGAAAGGCATACCGTCGCTCGCTATGGCGGTTTGACAGCCCCATCGCTTCCTCAGAAGCGGTCGGAGAGCTTCCACCATGTCACGAAGGTAGATTTCTCCGCGGGCCAGATGCCTATCCCGTGGTATCTCAGCGCACAAACAAAGGCGGCGACCCTAAGATCGTCGTACCAAGCCTTTGGTTTTATTAGAAAATTTGGAGCGGGCGAAGGGATTCGAACCCTCGACCCCAACCTTGGCAAGGTTGTGCTCTACCCCTGAGCTACACCCGCATCCATTAGCGCCGCAACCGGTGCTGAGCCGGTATATGGCCCAATCTTTCGATGAATGCAACAGCTGGTTTGAGAAGAAATTGCACTTCTTTGTGGATCTCCCCGGCTGAGCTGCTTTTCAACACCGGAAAACAGCTGCGCGTTCCTCTGCCCGGTCTGTTCCATCGAGCCTTTGATGGTTGCCTCATAATACATTGAAAACTCAATGCTTTCTAGTTTTTTAGCGAAAATCATCCAGAACTTATTGTCCATCAAGGACAAGGGGCCTTGAAGATTCTCCCCTCCTTGAGCGTTTTCTTGATCCAGAAATTTGCCCTGCCTGATATTCTCGTGCCATGTCCTCACGCACGATGGGAATGAAGAGGTTTAAAAATCATGGCGGGGCATTCGGGTCAGGACGCAGCGTCGGCGTCGCTCACAGGCGGTCAGAACACATCATCGACGGTCACGGACACCACGACCGCGACCTTTGGACAGGACGTCATTACCGCTTCGGCTCAACAGCCGGTATTGGTCGATTTCTGGGCTCCTTGGTGTGAACCTTGTAAGCAATTAACTCCCGTTCTGGAGAAAGTTGCAAAGGCGGCAGCGGGGAAGATCAAGATCGTCAAAATGAATATCGACGAGAACCCGCAAATCCCGGCGCGACTCGGCGTGCGGTCGATTCCGGCCGTCATCGCCTTCAACCGGGCTCAGCCGGTTGATGGATTCATGGGGGCCTTGCCGGAAAGCCAGGTGCGCGGCTTTGTCGAACGGCTGGTCGGCCCTCTCAATGAGGAAGAAAATCTGCTGGCCGAGGCAGAAGCTTTGCTCGCTGCGGAAGATCCCGTTGGCGCGGCGGAACTGTTTTCGGTCCTCGTCAAGGAAGATCCTGGCAATTTCCCGGCCGTTGCCGGTCTCGCCAAATCCTTCCTCGCCGCCGGTCAGATCGACAGCGCCAAGAAAATTCTCGCCTCCCTCCCGGCCAGCGGCGAACGCGATGTCGCGATTCTCGCAGCCAAGGCAGCGATCGAACTCGCCGAACAGACGGCGGCGCTTGGGGACACAGCCGATCTCGTCCGCAAGATCGAAGCCGATCCCACCGATCATCAAGCCCGCTTCGATTATGCCCTTCTGCTCAATTCCAACGGCGAGCGTGACGCCGCCGCAGCCGCCCTCCTCGATATTTTCAAGCGGGACCGCCAATGGAACGAGGAAGGAGCGCGCAAGCAATTGCTGCAATTCTTCGAAGCCTGGGGACCGACAGATCCGGCAACAATCGCCGCGCGCAAAAAACTCTCGGCACTGCTCTTTTCCTGAAGAAACGGGTTTGCTGCCAATCTTTCCGGCTTTGGTTCCTCTCTTGCTAGGCTCAAGCCCGGGCTTTGTTTTTCAGAGCAAAATCAAAGCTGCTTGGAAGTGTGAAAGGGGCAAACTTGTCAAGGTTCATTGAGCGCGCTTATGTTGGCTGACGACCAAGGCAATTTCCCCTCCCCTTCCTGGAGTGATCCATTGCAGAAAGGGTCTCCTCGCCTCGTGGGAATCAAATGGTGGCGATGACGCGGTCGACGACAAGAAATGGCAAAACAGGCGAGGATTTCGCATGAGCATCAACAGCCCCTACCACGGCCCAACGGAAGTGCCGGCGATTTTTCCGTTGTTTCCGCTTTCGGGAGTTTTGTTGCTTCCGCGCGGACAATTGCCGCTGAATATTTTCGAACCACGCTATCTCGCGATGGTAGATGATGCCTTGAAAGGTAATCGCATCATTGGAATGATTCAGCCCGATCCCGACGCCCCTGGGACGGCTCAGGCCCCCGCCTTGTTTCCCATCGGCTGCGCCGGCCGCATCACGCAGATCGCGGAAACCGGCGATGGCCGTTATTTATTGACTCTGACGGGTATTGCCCGGTTTCGCATTACCGATGAAATCGCGGCCGGGACTGCTTATCGGCAATGTCATGCCGATTTCAGTTCTTTCGCGGTGGATTTCACTCCGCGCGCGGGTGAAGAACAGGTCGATCGCACCGGCGTGCTGCGAACCTTGAGTGAATTTGCCGAGGTTAATGATCTTCAGATCGATTGGAAAAGCATCAACGATGCGCCGAACGAAGCACTGGTGAATGCCTTGTCCATGATGAGCCCGTTCGGCGCCAAGGAAAAGCAGGCTCTTCTCGAAGCTCCCGATCTTAAGGCGCGGGCCGATGTTCTCGTCGCGATCACCGAAAGGGAACTCGCGCGCGGCAACCGTGAAACAACGCTCTTGCAATAAACAAAAGACGGTGAAAACGCATCAAGCGCGAATGGGATGATCACTTTCGCGCTTGATGCGAGGCTCTTTGATCGAACACTAGACGAGCCGAAGAGCCTTTTTAGTCATCATCGTTATCGTCATCGCCCGTCGGCCCGTAATAGCCCCCGAAAAAGGGCGTGCCGACCCCATCGATGGGGTTGAAGACACCAGCACGATAACCATCATTGGCGGGAATCCAGCTATAGCGTGCCGCATCTGACGCGATAGCAATTTTGAGCGGATCTTGCCACGGAGGACGCGTGGCCTTGCGCATATGATACTGCCATGCTCCAGCACGATATTCGACTGGCAAAGCATAAAACCCTAAACCACTGTCTGGATCGCCCACCAAAGCGACATAATGGCCCTGTCGTGCCTTGCCACCCCGCGCGACCGGATAGAGATAGGTCACATGTGACCTGCCATCGGGAAGAATACGGAGGGCGGCTCGTGGAGACAGATCCCCCACTGGCACATCTGGCTCACCATATCCGGCATGGGGCACATGTTTTTTTGTCTGCGAAGATGATTTGGCGTTGAGCGTTGAAGCTGACGCAAATGTCATGACGATCACGCAAGCCACGACCGTCCAATTCTGCCGCATGGCTCATTCTCCCAACTGAACTCATACCAAAACAAGCAGGATATGAGTCATCACGACGCGACTGAGTAAGATTCTCAGTCGACTCTAGAGCATCGGACTTTCAAATTGAATCCTGTCTGATGCTCTCTCTTTTTTGCAAACGCATCAGATTGGTCCCAAAAGTGGAAATCACTTTTAGGTTTGATGCTCTCGTATCCACCTTCATTGAAACGCGACTCGTCGCGGGTTCAATGAGGACAAGTGGATACGATTTAAAAAATGACGGATCGAGAATCTGTGATTCTCGATACGAGGAACTTGGCACCTCTTGCCACAACAAGGGATCAGGCGCCGCGCCAAGGATCAACGACGGCGACACCGCAGCCGATGAAATCCTTTGTTCTGCGCGTGGCGATAATCGCGCCATAGGTTCGAGCCGTGGCGGCGATCATGGCATCCTCCACCTCTATGGGCAATCCAGCCAATTCCCGAGCGTGGCGAATTTCGGCGTAGAAAACCGCGCAGGAACTGTCAAAAGACAAAATCCGATCGCGAAACCCCGTTTCGAAGAACGTCACGACCCGGGCCACCAGATTATCCCGCTTCCGGCTCGCAGGCATGCGGGCAAGGCCATAACGGATCTCTGCCTTGCAGATCGCGGCCGTGAAAAGCGTTTCAGGCGCCTGAACCGTCAAATAGGTGATGACAGCCGGATCGGGCTCAACCTTCATCAATTCAGAGACGACACTGGTATCAAGAAGAATCACGAGGCATCCGGAGGATTGTAGGAGGAATCGGAAAAATCGGCCGGCTCTCTCTTGGAGGCGCTGCCACGCGGTGGAACATCCACATCGGCCCCATTCACATGACCGAACAAGCGCCGGGCAAGATCGGCCAATGTCTCGCGCGCCGGAATTTCCTCTCGCGCGACGGCTGTGCGGAGCAATTCGCGAGCTTCCTCCTCGAGCGAACGGCGATGCGCGGCGGCGCGTGCCTTAAGACGGGCATGCAATGCATCGTCCACATTGCGTATCAGGAGACTGGCCACCTTTAACCTCGAAGTCTTCAGGCCCGGACCAAACGGTCGGGCAAGGCGTCTTTTCGGAAGGGCCATGCGGCCACCTTCAGACTTTGCAACGACACTGAACCACTTCCAGCTTCATGCTTGGAAAAGTCTATAGCATCAAACCCAAAAGTGGAGACCACTTTTTGAATAAATTTAATGCTGTAGAACACGCCTCGACTGGGCATCGCCTTGACCTGAGGACATGCGCGTATTTGCCGGCTGGGCGATGGTTGTGCGAAAGCCTTTATAGGCTCCCATAAGGTGACGGTTTCGCCTAATCTTATATCGAGAATCACAGATTCTCGATACGTCGTTTTTTAACCGTATCCACCCTCATTGCAGCGCGACGAGACGCGCTTCAATGAGGGTGGATTACCAGGACTAAAGATGACTCAAGATTCGGAAGTCCAACGATCGGCGCCTCGACCAAAAGATCGAGACACCGCACCCGGAATAAGGCTCGCCGCGGCGATCGCGGCGATATTCGGCATCATCTATTGGTATTGGCTGATGTCGGGCGGAGCGAACCCATCGAGCCCCTCAGCCGATGGCACCAGCGAACTGGCGGTCGTGAAAGATCAGGAGATGACCGCCGCGCTGACCACGATGAATGGTCCAAACGCTTTCCTTGCCCAATTCCAGAAAGGGAAGGACGGATGCCGCCCACCGCTCGCGTGGGTTTCGTTGGTTTTGGCACCGGGGCAGCCACCTGGCAACATCCGCCTCATCTCCGGAGACTACGTCTCGCCTGTTTTTGCCGTATCGACTGTGCCCATGCGCATCGCTATTCCCTTTCCTCGACCCTACGAGACCGGAAACGGCACACTGACGGCGATCGATATCGGGGGGAGCACAATGATCGCCCTCCTGCCCGCGTGGCACGTGTCCGCCCAGGACGGCAAGGTTACGCGCCCGGTCATCTGGCATCCCATAAAACGCTGCGAGCAACCCAATGGATAGCGCCTTTCGATGGCTGCGGAGCATCCTTGGGCCAAGTCCATTGCTCAGCCTTTGCATGCTGGTGATGACTGTCCTCGGCCTTCTCTCCGCATTCAAGATCACCCCATACCTGCCGCCTTGGCTCGGCTATTCCCTCCTCATTTCGCTGGTTGCAGCAGCCAATCTGTACTGGGCTGGCAACATCGTTCGGCTATGGCCACAGGTGGTCGGCGGCCATAGCGGCGGCAACTGGCAATTGCAGCGGCGGTCCAAGCTGCGCATGACCGATGGAAAGGCCTCCGGCATTAGCGCACTTGACGAGTTGGCGCAAATGACCGGATTGGAGACGGTCAAAGCCGAGATCGGTACGCTGATCCAGCGGCTGCAGGTCGAAACGGCCCGGCGCGAGCAGGGTTTGCCGGTAGCGCCAATCTCCCTGCACATGGTTTTCACTGGACCGCCGGGCACCGGCAAGACCGCCGTGGCCCGCCTTTATGGCGCGATCCTGCGCGATCTCGGAGTGCTGGAGAAAGGCCATCTGGTCGAGACTGACCGCGCCGGACTAGTCGCGGGCTATGTCGGGCAGACGGCGCTGAAGACCAAGGAAAAGATCGCCGATGCGCTGGACGGGATCTTGTTCATCGACGAGGCCTATGCCCTCGCCGAGCCCGTTGGCGTCGGAGCCGATTTCGGCCAGGAAGCCATCGACACCTTGCTGAAGGAAATGGAGGACAAACGGGATCGTTTGGTCGTCATTGTCGCCGGCTATCCGGACCAGATGCGCAAATTTTTAACAAGCAATCCCGGCCTGCCCTCGCGTTTCACCAAGACGATCCCTTTCGAGAGCTATGCGACCGACGATCTGGTGGCCATCACCCATTCCATGGCGCGGCGGGACGGTTTGCACATGAGCCCAGACGCCGACCCGATCCTGAAGACCTTCTTCGAACGGGCCCGCACGGCGCCCGATTTCGCCAATGCCCGCACGGCGCGGACGGTTCTCGAGCGCGCCCGCGAAGCGCAGGCCGCACGGCTCGCTCCCCTGATAACGAGCTCCGGCGTCGATCTCAACGAATTGACGGCAGCCGACATCCAAACAGCGGCGACCGCAAGAAAGAATGTCGTCACCTCCGGCATGAGCGCGCTTGATGAACTGGCGCAGATGACCGGATTGGAGACGGTCAAAGCCGGGATCGGTACGCTGATCCAGCGGCTGCAGGTCGAAACGGCCCGGCGCGAGCAGGGTTTGCCGGTAGCGCCAATCTCCCTGCACATGGTTTTCACCGGGCCGCCGGGCACCGGCAAGACCGCCGTGGCCCGCCTTTATGGCGCGATCCTGCGCGAGCTTGGTGTGTTGGAGAAAGGTCACCTTATCGAAACTGACCGCGCCGGACTGGTCGCGGGCTATGTCGGGCAGACGGCGCTGAAAACCAAAGAAAAGATTGCCGATGCACTGGACGGAATCCTCTTCATCGACGAGGCCTATGGCCTCAGTCAGCAAATGGGGTCAGAGCATGATTTTGGCCGGGAGGCGATTGAAACCTTGCTGAAGGAAATGGAGGACAAGCGGGATCGTCTGGTCGTCATCGTTGCCGGCTATCCGGACGAGATGAGCAAGTTTTTGGATAGCAATCCCGGTCTGCCTTCGCGCTTCACCAAGACCATTGCGTTCGACAGCTACGGGGCCAGTGAACTCGTCTCCATCACCCGCGGGATGGCCCGGCATGACGGTTTGTACCTCAATCCGGATGCTGACCCAATATTGACAACTTACTTCGAGCGGGTCCGCACCGAGCCCGATTTTGCCAATGCCCGGACAGCGCGAACGGTTCTCGAACGCGCCCGCGAAGCGCAGGCTGGGCGCATCGCCCCCCTGATCGGGACCCCTGGCATAGACCTCAACGAATTGACCGCGGCCGACATCGAATGCGCAACCACCGGCAAGAATGAACATCCATCTGGGGCGCAAAAGCAGACGGGAACCGGGACTGGCTTTTTCGTTTCCGGGGATGGCTATGTGGTTACGAATGAGCACGTCGTCAGAGGTTGCTCAGATCCAAAGCTAATCTGGGGGCGTGCAGCGCCTGTGCCCACGCATGTTGTCGCGACGGATGCTATAAATGATCTAGCCTTGCTGAAAGCGGACATTGCGAGTGATCATGTAGCCGTCTTGCGTATCGGCGTGAGGATGGGTGAGGCAATTGCTGCTTTCGGTTATCCGCTCCTAGACAAATTATCCGCCGGGGGAAATTTCACGGTTGGCAATGTTTCGGCTCTTGCGGGAATGAAAAACAACAGCGGACAGATACAGATTTCAGCGCCCCTCCAACCCGGTAATAGCGGTGGACCGGTTCTCGATCAGAGCGGCAATGTCATAGGCGTTGCCGTTTCAGGACTGAGCGCGACAAGAGAACACATCCCGCAGAACGTTAATTTTGCTATCAGCATAAATGCCTTGACGGCATTTTTAGCCTCTCATGGCGTCCCCTATTCAACTGGCGAAGGAGGACCTTTGCTCGAATCGTTTGAACTCGCCGAGAAAGCACAATCCTTTGCCGTTTTGATTGTATGTGAAAAATGAACAATTCTTTTTTTCATCGGCCGAACACTAATTGCGGCGCATTGTCGATTTGAATTTTGTAAAGTCTCGCGGGCGGAGACGCGTCATATGAGCCAACTCTTCAGCAAACTCGGCTTTATTCACCGCCGTCTTTGGGACCGTGATGGCATCTATCGGATTTCCCTGCTGTTGGGGCCGGCACCCCTTGTCGGCTGTGGATTGGCAGCGGGCATTTGGATCATCGTCCAGGCGCTTCCTGTGACGGCAGTGCAACCACCCAACTGGGGAAAACCACCGCGCACCGCAGACAACTGGAGTACCACAGATGAACCGCAGACCTTGGCGGCGGCCCGGCCAATCCCCCCGGCTGGCGCTGATGGCGGACTAAGCGGATACGAGGCTGGCTGGCGGGGAACCATCAACCCGATCGAAATCAAACCGACAATGGACGTTGATGTGAAGTCGACCGCTCTCAGCGCTTTCTTCCTCGATGGGTCGAAAATTAATATGGCTCAAATCATCGCTGCAGGCCCAAAGAACGCGCCATATGTCGGACTCGGAAACGGCTTCCTCGTCGTCAGAACGCCGGGTGTCTACGCGCTCTCGATCCGCCTTGAGAGACCTTTGGGTCCGGTAGCGGACTGTCTAACACGACTTGCGTTTGGGCCCCGCAGAATTGTTTCGAATCTTATTCTTGCGGACCCTGGTAATATTTCGAAGACATACGACGCCGCCCGGTTCAATCTCCAACCAGGCCTTTATCCAATCGCCTGGGCCTTTGGTTGCTGGCACGATCGGGAGGTCGTCGGGCCAGGCCGCATAACGGTTCTGATTAGCCATCCCGGCGATCAGGCCCTCCAGCCGGCACTCCCAGACGAAATCGTCCGAGCGGAGCGAGTTAAGCCTTAGTCGCCCGGCCATCACGGAAGAGCCCACGGGTCATTCACGTCAAAATTCATACGCGATTGCCCTGTGCCACAGAAGCAATCCGCTTGACTCTCGCCCTTGATTCCCGCCATGAAATAAAAGAACAAATAGGGAACACTGCCGCTCTAGGAGACCAAAGCACGTCGTGGAGCCACAATCCGCCATAGAAGCCCTGCGCGCTCAGATCAAGCGGATCGAAAGCAGAAGCCGGCCCACCACATCGGTTTTACCCTTCGGGTTTGCCGAGATCGACTCACATCTGCCTGGCGGCGGCTTGGCTCTCGGTGCCCTGCATGAGATCGCGGGGGGAGGACATGACGCGATCGACGCGGCGGCGGCAGCACTTTTTGCAGCTGGCATCGCCAGCCGGACAAAGGGCAAGGTGCTTTGGTGCCTCAGGCGGGCTGATCTCTTCGCTCCAGCGCTGGCGCAAGCCGGCCTCACGCCCGATCGTGTCCTCTATGTCGAGGCCGAGGACGAAAAAACCGTGCTGAGCTGTTTTGAGGAAGGATTGCGTCACAGGGGACTTGGCGCCGTCATCGCCGAGATCGCCCGGCTGTCGATGACCGCATCACGCCGGCTCCAGCTCGCGGCTGAAGAATCGGGCTCAATCGGCATCGCCTTGCGCCGATGGCGGCGACAAACGGAGATCGCCAGCTTCGGGCAACCGACGGCCGCCGTCACACGTTGGCGGGTCTCTGTGCTCCCTTCCCTCCCCTTGCCGGTGCCCGGCGTCGGACGCGCGCGCTGGCTGGTCGAATTGATCCGCTGCCGGGCCGGTGAAACGGCCGAATTCGTGTTGGAGGCTTGCGATGCACAGGGTCGTGTCGCTCTTTCTTCCTACCTGGCCGACGGATCGGGCGCGGCGGAAGGCTGGCCAAGCAGCCGCTCAAGCCGCGCTACCCGTTGAAACCCCTCTCATCCTGACAGGACGCGAGGGAAGCAGGCGCATCATTCTGGCTGTTGATGCGGCGGCATGGGCGGCGGGACTGCGCGTCGGCATGCCCGTCACCAAGGCACAGGCGCTGGTCCCTGGCCTCGCCCTGTTCGAGGCCGACCCGACAGCCGATCTTCAGGCTCTTGATCGGCTGGCCTTCTGGATGCTCCAGCATTATGCGCCGATCGTCGCCACCGATCCTCCCAATGGATTGGTGATCGACACGACCGGAGCCGATCACCTGCATGGTGGCGAGGAAGCCATGCTGATCGACCTTGTGCAGCGCCTTGCCGGCGCGGGCATTACGGCGCGTGCCGCCATCGCCGATCATTGGGGCACGGCTCATGCGGTCGCACGTTATGGCGCTTGCCCCATCACCATTGTGCCTGCTGGCACAGCCAGCACGGCCATCGCCCCTCTGCCAATCGCGGCTCTCAGATTGTCCAAGGATCAAGTGACGGAACTCCGCGTTCTGGGGTTCGAACGCATCTCCGATCTCATGGAACAGCCGCGTGCTCCCGTGACTCTTCGCTTCGGCCCGGAGCCTGGACTTCGTCTCGACCAGGCGCTCGGACAGATCAGCGAACCGTTCACGCCCATCCAGCCCCCCGATTTGACCCATGTTCGGCAAGCCTTCCCCGAACCGATCGGCGCTCCTGAAACGATCGCCCGTTATACCGGCAAGCTGGCGACACGTCTTTGTCGAGAACTTGCTGCCAAGGGTCTCGGTGGCCGCAAGTTCGACCTTCTCTTCCATCGCGTCGATAACCGCCTTGAAGCGATCCGTATCGGCACCGCCCAACCTTTGCGCGATGTGAAACGGCTGACAAAGCTTCTCTGCGACAGAATCGAAACGATCGACCCCGGCTTCGGCATTGAAACCATGGTGCTGGCCGCCACGCTTGCGGAGCCCCTGCCCGAACAGCAAATCACGGCCACGCTCACGGAGGAGAATCTCGCTGATCTTTCCGATCTCGTCGATACACTCGCCAATCGCATCGGCGCCCATCGGCTCTATCGTCTCGAACCCGTCGAGAGCGATGTGCCGGAACGTTCCTTCAGCCGGGTCGCCCCCCTGGCGCCCGAACTGGCGCCGCCATCGCGAAATCCTTGGCCGGAGCATTGGCCGCGACCGGCGCGGCTCCTCCCCCACCCCGAGCCGATCGAGACCATCGCGCTCCTGCCCGATCATCCGCCCGTCGGCTTCACTTGGCGCGGCATTCGCCGGCGCGTGAAATGCGCCGACGGCCCCGAGCGCATCTTCGGAGAATGGTGGAAGCAAGACACAGAGCGCATGGCCGTTCGCGATTATTTTCGCATCGAGGATGAGGCCGGCGAACGCTATTGGATCTTTCGCTCCGGCGATGGCGAGGACGCCGCGACCGGTTCACACCGCTGGTTCCTGCATGGGATTTTCGGATGAACAGGTCCGCGCGTTATGCCGAACTTCAGGTGACGTCGCATTTCTCATTTCTGCGCGGCGCTTCCTCCTGTGAGGAATTATTCGCCCAAGCCGCGCTGCTCGGCATCGAGGCCCTGGCCGTCGTCGATCGCCATTCCCTTGCCGGCATCGTGCGTGCCCATCAAGCCGCCAAGGCAACTGGTATCCGCCTGATCATCGGTTGCCGACTCGATCTCGCGGACGGCATGAGCGTCCTGGTCTATCCGACCGATCGTGCATCCTATGCACGTCTCTGCCGCCTGCTCTCGCTTGGGAAACAGCGTGGCGGCAAGGCACAGTGCCATCTCGACTGGCTCGATCTTGTCGCCCATGGCGAAGGCCTGTTGACCATCCTGATCGCTGAGAAGGCCGACGAGATCTGCGGGCTCCATCTACGCCGGCTGCATGATACCTTCAAGGATCGCGCCTATCTCGCGCTCACCCTGCACCGCCGCCCGAATGACCAGCTTCGCCTGCATCAACTGGCCGTTTTAGCCGCCCGTTTCCGCGTCCCGACCGTCGTCACCAATGATATCCTCTTCCATGAACCGGCGCGGCGTATTCTGCAGGATGTCGTGACCTGTATTCGGCACGGCTGCACCATTGATGAGGCAGGCTTTCGACGGGAGCGCCATGCCGATCGCTATCTCAAGCCACCGGAGGAAATGCACCGGCTCTTCAGCCTTTATCCCGAAGCACTCGCCCGCACCCTCGAGATCACCGACCGTTGTCAGTTCAGCCTTGAGGAACTGACCTATCAATATCCGGAAGAAAAGACGATGCCGGGCCTCACCGCCCAGGAAGCGCTCACACGATTGACCTTAAAGGGTGCGGCAGACCACTACCCCGAAGGCGTGCCGGACAAGGTGCAGGCTCTGCTCGATCATGAGTTGGAGCTGATCGCCAAACTCAACTATGCGCCCTATTTTTTGACAGTGAATGCCATTGTCCACTTTGCCAAGACCGAAGGCATTCTCTGCCAGGGACGAGGCTCGGCCGCCAATTCCGCCGTCTGCTATGTGCTCGGCATTACCAGTATCGCCCCTGATCAACACGACCTTTTGTTCGAACGGTTCGTCAGCGAGGAACGCCGGGAGCCTCCTGATATCGACGTGGATTTCGAACATGAGCGGCGCGAGATAGTTATCCAATGGATCTATAAGACCTATGGACGCGATCGCGCGGCTTTGTGCGCGACGGTTATTCGCTATCGCGCCAAGGGTGCGCTTCGCGATGTCGGCAAAGCCCTCGGCCTGCCGGAAGATCTGCTTACAATGCTGTCAAGCCAGACCTGGGTCTGGTCGAAACAGGGTCTCGATGTCAAATCCGCCAAAGAGCTCAACCTCAATCTCGATGACCCGCGTCTGAGACTGACGCTCGATCTCGCACGCGAGTTGATCGGCACGCCGCGCCATCTCTCGCAGCACCCGGGCGGTTTCGTCCTGACCCATGACAGGCTCGATGAATTGGTGCCGATCGAACCGGCCGCCATGACGGACCGGCAGGTCATAGAATGGGACAAGGATGATATTGAAGTCTTGAAATTCATGAAGGTCGATGTGCTCGCCCTCGGCATGCTCTCCTGCATGAAACGCAGTTTCAATCTGCTTGCGGAACATAAAAAACTCGCGCTCGCTCTCACGAGCATCCCGTCAGAAGATCCGCATACATATGCAATGATCCAGCGTGCCGATACGATCGGTGTCTTTCAGATCGAGTCCCGCGCACAGATGAGCATGCTGCCGCGCCTGAAGCCCAAAACCTTTTATGATCTCGTGATCGAGGTCGCGATCGTCCGGCCGGGCCCTATCCAGGGCGATATGGTGCATCCCTATCTGCGTCGGCGCGAAGGCAAGGAAGACCCTGACCTTCCAAGAGCCGAACTGAAAAATGTCCTCGAGAAAACCCTTGGCGTTCCTCTGTTTCAAGAACAGGCGATGCGCATTGCCATTGAATGCGCGGGCTTCACACCCGGCGAAGCCGACCAGCTTCGCCGCTCCATGGCGACGTTCAAACATACAGGCACGATCAATACCTTCAAGGACAAACTGGTGAATGGCATGGTCGCCAATGGTTATGAGCACGCCTTCGCCGAAAGAATCTTTCATCAATTGGAGGGGTTCGGCTCCTATGGATTTCCGGAAAGCCATGCCGCCTCTTTCGCTCTCCTCGCCTATGCCTCGTCCTGGATCAAATGCTGGCACCCGGATGTGTTTTGCGCGGCTCTCTTGAACAGCCAACCCATGGGCTTTTATGCCCCGGCGCAAATCGTGCGCGATGCGCGCAACCATGGCGTTGAGATTCGTCCGGTTTGTGTCAACCATTCACACTGGGATTGCACTCTCGAAGCGACCGGCGATGAAAAACGTTTTGCCCTGCGCTTGGGGATGCGCATGGTCAAGAGACTCTCCAATCAGGACGCGGCGACAATCGTTGCCGCAAAAGCCGATCAACCCTTCCTCTCGATTGAGGATCTGTGGCATCGCGCCGGTGTGCCCGTCTCAGCCCTTGTCGCTCTGGCCGAGGCCGATGCCTTTGCTCCCACGTTCGGCATTGCTCGTCGCAAGGCTCTCTGGACCATCAAAGCTCTGCGCGACAATCCCTTGCCTCTCTTTGCGGCTGCGTCTGCCCGTGAAGCCGCCTTCGTTTCTGAAATCAGAGAACCCGCCGTGACGCTGACGCCTATGGCGGCCGGAGGCGAGGTCGTGGAAGATTATGTCTCTGTCGGGCTGACCTTGCGCGAACATCCCATCGCCTTTCTGCGCGGCGACTTGGCGCGACGGCGCATCGCCACTTGCGCCGAAGTCATCCATGCCCGCGATCGATGCTGGATCGAGACCGCCGGACTGGTCCTGGTCCGGCAGCGCCCTGGAAGCGCCAAGGGCGTGATCTTCATCACAATCGAAGATGAAACCGGCATCGCCAATCTCGTCATCTGGCCAAAACTCTATGAGAAGCACCGTCGCATCATCCATGGCGCGCGCATGATCGCAGCACGCGGTCCCATCCAGCGCGAGGGCGATGTCGTTCATCTTGTCGTCCGGCATCTCACGGATCTGTCGGGGGATCTCGCCAGCGTGATCCATCGTGAAGACACAGCCCCGCCATCCGCTGGAAGCGCCGGCATCGGCTCTCACAAAAGCCTGGTTCGTCATCCGGCTGATTCATCAAAGACGAGGCAACCGCATGGCCTTCTTGCTCTCGACGAGCGCCCTCACCAGATCAGAGTGAAAACGCGCGATTTTCACTGATCGTCGCCCGCAAAGGCCTCGACATGCCCGATCATGATCCTTTCAACCTGCACCGTTTCATTGAGGCACAAGCACCTCTTTTTGCTTCGATTCTCGAAGAGTTGAAAGCAGGCCGTAAGCGCAGTCATTGGATGTGGTTCATCTTTCCTCAGCTCCGTGGCCTCGGCCAGTCCTCAACGGCCGAATTTTACGGCATCAGTTCACTCGCAGAAGCGCGCGCTTATCTTGCCCATCCGCTCCTCGGACCAAGGCTAATTCTCTGCACGGAAACAGTGCTGGCGCTCGAAGGGAGCCCCCTCCACGCGATCTTTGGTTCTCCAGACGATATGAAGTTCGGTTCCTCCATGACCTTATTCGCACTCGCCGCCGAGGAACAAGAAAATCCCTTCCGCGTCGGGCTCGGTCGCTATTGCCATGGCCAGATGGATACAAAGACGCTGGCACTTCTCGAGGCAAGAAAGGCTTAACTTTCTTTCTGATAGGCCACGCCACCTTTTCCTGAGAGCCAAAACTTTGAAGTCCGTGCGTACGAGCCGCCGCGCGTCACGCAGTTCATTCCAGCTTCGCGTAAGATCGAAAGCTTAAAGTTGCTCCTATTCGGACGGGAGCAAATAAAGTGGGTTTCCTTATCGGTACAATCATCGCGGTCGGCTGCATGCTGGGCGGGTTCGCCGCAATGGGTGGCCATATCGTGGTCATCTGGCAGCCTTGGGAATTCGTCATCATCTGCGGATCGGCCCTCGGCACTTTCATCGTGGCCAATAATGTCCTCACCATCAAGGATACGGGCCGCGCGCTGGGCGAGGCCATTATGGATAAATCCCTCAAACAACGTGATTATTTGGACGTTCTCGGCGTCCTTTATACGTTGATGCGGGAAATGCGCGGCAAGGCCCGCAACGAAGTCGAGGAACATGTCGACAATCCGGAAGAATCGACCATCTTCCAGAATTTTCCGCGCGTCCTCGCCAATAAGGAACTCACCAATTTCATTTGCGACTATTGCCGCCTGATCATCATCGGCAATGCCCGCACACATGAGATCGAAGCCTTGATGGACGAGGAGATCGAAACCATCCTGCATGATACACTCAAGCCCTATCATGCCATAACGATCGTGGCCGAGTCCCTGCCAGCCCTCGGCATCGTCGCCGCGGTCCTGGGTGTCATCAAAGCCATGGGTGCTCTTGATCAATCGCCTGAATTGCTCGGGGGGCTCATCGGCTCCGCGCTCGTCGGCACATTCGCAGGCATTTTCCTCTCCTACGGATTGCTTTCCCCCCTCGCCAACAAGATCAGAGCAACGCGAGAGAAACAATCCCGCCTCTACATCATCGTCAAGCAGACCCTCCTTGCCTTCATGAATGGCGCCATGCCCCAGATCGCCCTGGAACACGGCCGCAAAACAATTTCCTCCGCAGACCGCCCCTCAATCGATATCGTCGAGAATGAGACGGTAACGGGAGGGACCGGCAAAGCGGGTGATAACGTCAAGCAGGCGGCATAGAAACATGTTGGATACATCTCTTCAGCCCCCCAAAAGATTGACTGGCCCCGAGCGCCTCCTGGATACGGCCGGAGTCTCGATCGACCGTATGCCGATGCTGCATGTGATCTTCGATCGGATGGTGGCTCAATGTTCGGAAAGCCTTCGCCAATATTCAGCCGCACCCGCCGTTTTCACCGTCTCGTCGATCGGGACGGAACGCATCGGCGACATTCTCGACGCCTATGAAAACAATACGGTCGTTGCGATCATTCACGTCCAGGCCTGGGACTCACGTATTCTCGTTGGTTTCGATCGCGCCTTCATTTCCACACTGATCGAAACCTTCTATGGCGGGGATGGAAGCGAGCCACCGAATATTGAGAAAAGGCCCTTGTCCAATATCGAGATCAAGCTTGCACAAACAATCTTCGATCTCTTGCCGAAAGCCCTGCAGACTAGCTTCTCCACGATCTCCGAGACCGTTTTCAAATTTGAGCGGCTGGAAACCAAGCTCGATTTCGCGGTGATCGCGCCACGCAATACATTCGGCTTCATCACGCGGATCAATCTCCGGATTCTCGGGCGGCACGGGGAAATGTTCGTGGTCATTCCCCAATCCTCGCTCAATTCGATCCGTCAAGAGCTCGGCCGTGACCTCGCTAATGACGCAGTCGTCAGAGATCCACGCTGGACTAAGCAGATCCAGAACGAGATCAGCCGGACGGAAGTCGAGGTCCGCGCCATCATCGAAGATAGCCATTTCGTCCTCGGCGATTTCACGGAACTTAAAATCGGACAAGTTCTGCCCCTCCAGGCAACCACCAAGAGCCGAGCGAAACTCGAATGCAATGCCGAGCCGCTCTTCTGGTGTCAGGTCGGCCAAGAAGATGGATTCTACACTCTGCGGGTCGAGGATTTCATCGATCAAGAAAAAGATTTCATCGAAGGCATATCCGGCGCCTGACATCAGACAGAACGTTCAATCCATTCCTTAAATCGGCCTCGCCATCGGCCGTGTGACTAGCAAAACGATATTAGAACAAAGGTCCATTCAATGTCTGACGAGAGCATGACTGATCTCAACATGGATCACGGCGAAACCACCACCGCCAAAGATCTCAACAATCGCAATCTGGATACGATTCTTCGGATTCCCGTCACCGTCCAGGTGGTTCTGGGTTCTGCTTCAATGCCTGTTTCCAATCTCCTGAAATTGGGTCGCGGAGCAGTCATTCCCTTAGATCATAGAGTGGGAGAACCCGTGGATATCGTCGTCAACGGACGTGTCATCGCTCGTGGCGAAGTCGTTGTCGTCGAGGATGACAATTCACGCTTCGGTGTCTCCCTGACCGAAATCGTCGGCCCAGCCGGTCTTGGTGCTTGATCATGACCATGATGCCTGCTCCTCCCGGTTCCGCCGTCGCCCGTTCCTTGAAAGGTTCGGAAAAAGTCGCGGCCCTGTTTCTCGCCATGGGCAAACCCGCAGCAGCAAAACTGTTGAAACATTTCGATGCCGACGAACTCAAGCTGATCACCCGATCCGTTGCCGATCTCGGCTCGATTCCCATGCCGATGCTCGAGACAATCGTCGAGGAATTTGCGCAGCAATTCGTGAGCGGTGTCGATCTCCTCGGTTCTCCCAGCGAGGTCGAACAGCTTCTGGCAGGCATTTTGTCGCCTGAACAGATTGCCGACATCATGGCCGATGTCAAAGGCAATTCCAACCACGCCATGTGGGACCGGCTTTCGTCGATTTCCGAAACCGTGTTTGCGACCTACCTCACCAAAGAACATCCGCAGACAGCGGCTTTCATTCTCTCCAAGGTCGCGCCAGCTTGCGCCGCCAAGGTCATGGGACAATTGCCCCGCGAACTTCGTAACGAATTGATGCGCCGCATGGTCAGCATCGCCTCAGTGATGGAACCAGCCATGCGCATCGTCCAAGGCCAATTGGCCGAGGATCTATTGCTCAATCTTTCACGCCAGAACGGCAATGACCACAATGCCAGAATGGCCGATATCATCAACAAGATGGAGAAAGAGCAAATGGAGGATGTTTTGCAGAGCCTCGCCGCGAGTCGGCCAAAGGCCGCAGAAACCCTGCGTGGTCTCCTCTTCACCTTCGACGATATTATCAAGCTTCAACCCAAGGCACGCATGGTGCTCTTCGACAAAATCCCAACAGAATTGGTGGTTCTCGCCCTCAAGGGCACGGATACAGCCTTCCGAGACGCTATTTTGTCCTCTCTCGCAGCACGCGCGCGGCGTATTGTCGACAGTGAACTCGCCAGCGGCGGCCCGGCGTCGCACCGCGATGTTATCAAGGCTCGTCGCATGATCGCTGACACGGCCCTGGAATTGGCGGAATTAGGTGAAATCGAGTTGAATTCCTCCGAAGATGAAGATGAAATTTTCGATTAGAAAACAACAAAGAAAGCAACCAATAATATACTTTTAGCTAAATCGATAGCTAAGCTTAAAAAGCGGCTTTCTATTCTGGATGGATTACACATCTCTAGAAAGATTTGACGTAGCGGCCGACGGAATAAACCCTTCGGCCCGCTCCCGCGAACAACGCGTGTAATATCAATTCCAATGATTGAACAGGAGATGGAGCGGACTTGCAGCCCTTAGGCAGCCCATCCCAAAAGGCGCGACATGGCGGAAAAGCCCGATCAGGACAGTCAAACAGAAGAACCAACAGCCAAAAAAATGGACGATGCCATCGAGCAAGGAAATCTTCCGATTTCCCGGGAGATGATCATCTTTGCTTCAATGCTCAGCCTGTTGATCGTCAATGCCTTCATTCTGCGTAACAGCCTTGCTGATATCGTCACGCTCCTCAAATATGTTTTCAACAATTCTGATCAAATACCCCTGCGTAACCAATTGGACGCGGTCAATCTGTTCCAGCTGATATTAACGGAAACAGGGCCTCGTCTCGTTCCCATCATTCTCCCTTTCATGATCGCAGGCATAGCCGCGAATATCGGTCAGAGCAAATTGCGCTTGATCTTGGAGCGTATTCAACCTGACTTTGGTCATCTGTCCCTCATTTCCGGCTGGAAAAAACTATTCGGTCAGAAGAACCTCGCTGAATTTCTAAAAAACGTTATCAAACTCTCGGCAGTTGCACTTTTACTTTTCATGGTCCTGAAAGGAAATCAAGATAAACTCATTAATGCTATGTTCCTAGACCCTTCCGCCATTCCCGAACTCATTCTCAGCCTATCGATGCGATTGCTCTCGGTCATCTGCATCGTGACTATCGTGCTTGCGACGGCTGATCTCCTTTGGGTCAAAAACCAATGGCGTCGCGATCTTCGGATGAGCAAACAGGAAATCAAGGACGAACTCAAGCAAATGGAGGGCGACCCCTTGATCAAGGCTCGTTTACGCTCCGTCGCCCTCGATCGTATCCGCAAGAGCATGATTGCCGATGTTCCAAAAGCAACTGTCGTTATTGCCAATCCAACGCATTTCGCTGTTGCCCTGCGTTATGTGCGCGAAGAAGGCGGAACACCGGTCGTCGTGGCTAAGGGAACCGATCTCATTGCCCTCAAAATTCGTGAAATCGCGGAAGCTCACAACATTCCCATTGTCGAGGATCGTCCCTTGGCACGTTCACTCCATGCGAGTGTCGAGGTCAACCAGGCGATTCCCGCCGAATTTTATAGAGCCATTGCCGAAATCATCCATTACCTGAACACGAAAAAATCACCGCAGCTTTCCATCCACTAACACCGAGCACCACGACAGCAGTCCGATATCTTTCTCGAATTTTCGCTTTTTCAAAGAAGCAATAAAAACATGAGAAGAATCCTTAATGACCGCTGACATCCATCGGTCTTTTTCTATGACTCATAGAGGGAAGCCCGTTTCGAACATGGCGTGATATTCGACAGATCACACAGGTCAGGCTGACACAAGCTCAATCGTGGAATCATATCCCATTGGCGAGGGGAGATTCATGCTTACTACCGCTCTTTATTACAATATGACTGTCCGGGATTACACAAAAACCCTGGCCACCACGGCCTCCGAGCCCAGCGTCAGTCGGGAAAGCAAATATTATCTCGATAATATATCCAAGGTCACGACGATCGACGGCTTTCTCAATAATAATAGGCTGTTTACCTATGCCATGAAAGCTTTTGGCCTTGGCGACATGGTTTACGCCAAGGGAATGGTCCGTCAGATTCTTCAACAAGGTACAAGCGATCCTCGCGCTCTTGCCAATACATTAAATGATTCACGTTACAAAGCTTTGGCTCAAACGTTCGATTTCGCCAATCTCGGGGCCAATGCGACAAGCACGACCACCGCAGGGCAAAATGTCGTCGATAAATATGTCGAAATGCAACTCGAAGACAATGTTGGGAAAAACAGCCCTGGAGCGGAGATGGCTCTTTATCTCAAACGCGTCGCACCGACCATCACCAGTGCCTATAGTATCCTTGCCGATAAGACACTTCTACAAATCGTTCAAACCACATTCAATCTTCCCAGTTCGATGTCAGCACTTGATATCGACGTCCAAGCGAAGATGATCAATTCGAAAATGAAAATCAGCGATTTGCAGGACCCCACAAAGCTGCAAACATTCACGAATCGCTTCATCGCCATGTATGATATCAACAACCCAAATACTGGTCCCTCGACACCCACCAATGCCCTTCTGGCTCAATCGAGTGGGCTGAGTTCCGATCTGCTGATGAGCCTCGCCAATCTCAAAATCGGAGGCTTCTAAACTATGCAATCCAATCTTTATGTCAGCCTTTCAGGACAAGTGATGCTGGAGCGTCGTTTGACGACCATCGCGACGAATATAGCCAATCAAAGCGTCGCAGGCTATCGAGCCGAAGACGTCAATTTCAGCACTATTCTTTCAAAAACCGATAAATATCCCGTAGCCTATGCGGGAACGGGACGAACGCATATTTCCCGTGAAGCCGGTCTGCTGAGCAAAACCGATAACCCGCTCGACGTTGCTATTCAAGGAGACGGCTGGTTTGCAATGCAAACGCCAGCGGGAACAGTCTATACGCGGGATGGGCGCATGCATATGCAAGCTACCGGAGAACTCGTCAGTGTAGACAATCATCCCATTCTGGACGCTGGCAATACGCCCCTCTTGGTCGATCCCGACGCCGGTCCCATCACGATCGCGAAGGATGGAATGATTACCCAAAATGGGCGACAGATCGGCGCCATAGGTCTCTTCCAATTGGATGATAATGCGAAACTTCAGCATTATCATAATTCCGGTGTTCTCTCTGATCGCCAGGGTGTCGCGGTTCTCGACTTTACCGCAAATGGCATTGCGCAAGGCTATGTCGAAAGCGCCAATGTCAATCCCATTCTGGAACTGAGCAAGCTGATAACCGTCTCTCGAAGCTTCGAGCAGATTTCCACCGCCATGGAAAATTCGGAAAGCTCCTTACGCGATTCAATTAAGACCCTGGGAGGGGCTTAAAAAGCCCGGTTGCGATGATGCTTGGGGCATATTTCTCAAAAGACAGAAGCTCTTCTGATACAGAACACGTTGAAAATAAAAGAAAGAATATTTTCTCATTCAAGGGGCCGATCTGTGCGCAACCAGGCCGATGATGTTCTTTTTCCTATTCTTTCTTAAGGATGGATGTAGTTTTGCATACACTTGATAGGCTAGGTCAGAAACTCGACAACGCACGACGCGACATAAAGCTTGTTCGCATCGGCGGCACCGTGACCGAAGTGACACCGGCTTTCATCAGTGTTGCCGGCCTTTCTTCTTTTATCAAGCTCGGCGACTGCATAAAATTCGGCGAGGATGGCTCGTCGGCGCTTGGTGAAGTCGTTCGCATCGATCAGCAGAATGCGACGATCAAGATTTTCGACCACGCCAGTTCCATCGGCCTTGGTGATAAAGCCTGGAGGATGGGCCCTTTTCAGATTTGCCCAGATCCGAGTTGGAAAGGGCGCGTCATCAATGCTCTCGGCATCCCGATTGATGGTGGCGATGCCTTGCGGCTTGGCGAGGAAAGCCAATCGATCCATGCTGCTCCGCCCCCCGCCATGCGACGAGCCCGGGTCACGAAACCCATGCGCACCGGCGTCAGGGTCATCGATCTCTTTACGCCTCTTTGCGCCGGCCAACGCATCGGAATTTTTGCCGGGTCCGGCGTCGGCAAATCAACCCTCCTCGGCATGCTTGCCGGTTCGCGAGAATTCGACACGGTCGTCATCGGGCTCGTCGGCGAACGTGGCCGCGAAGTCCGCGAATTTCTCGATGAGGTTCTCGCTGACCATCTCGCCAATGCGGTGACAATTGTCGCCACGGGTGACGAAAGTTCGCTCATGCGGCGTCTCGCGCCCAATACAGCCATGACCATCGCCGAATTCTTCCGTGACCGGGGGGAGAACGTTCTCCTGATTGTCGATTCCGTCACTCGTTTCGCCCATGCCGCGCGGGATGTCGCGCTAGCGGCTGGCGAAATGGCCGTCGCGCGCGGCTATGCACCGAGCGTTTTCACGGATCTTCCAAAACTTTTGGAACGAGCCGGCCCAGGTCTTGATGGCAGTGGTTCCATCACGGGTATTTTTTCTGTTCTCGTCGATGGTGATGATCATAACGAACCCATTGCCGACACGATCCGCGGAACCCTGGACGGCCATATTGTTCTCGATCGGGCAATTGCCGATCAAGGCCGGTTTCCCGCTGTTAATATTTTACGTTCGATCTCCCGCCTCGCTCAGCATGTTTGGACCCCGGAACAGCAAGGTCTCGTTCTCAAAATACGGGGGCTTATCGCGCGTTATGAAGATACACGCGACTTGCGCCTGATGGGTGGTTATCAACCCGGAAGTGATGGAGAACTCGACCAAGCCATAGCGCTGGTGCCAAAAATCTACCAAGCCATGGAACAGACACCAAAATCACCCGCCAGCCAGGATGCGTTCCGTGAATTGGCTGAAATTCTTCAGGATAAAGGGTGATGATCATATTCAATGAACTGTAGAAACCATCGACACTGACAGATGACCCATGCGCTATTCGGATAGCACATTTGAAGAGTGAGTATTCACGAGAGCGTCAAGTATCAAATCCAAAGCTGAGGGCCGCCTTCTCTGAGAAACTTGGCATATTTTCAAAATGCAGGGGCATGGGACTTTCAAATTGAATCCTATCTGATGCTCTATCTTTCTGAAAATGCATCACAAAAAGGGGGGGGGCTACTTTTGGGTCTAAAGCAAGTGTTCCAGCTTCTATTTAAAAAGATGGGCTCTAAAGCATGAAGATCAAGACAAGGAATTGATGAGTTTAATGTCCCCACCGACCGCGGTCATATTGGTCGTGACAATTGTTTCGACGCAAAATCGATCGAGATAGGAAGGGCCCCCGGCCTTCGGCCCCGTACCCGAGAGACCAAATCCCCCAAAAGGCTGGGTCCCCACCACGGCACCGATCATATTGCGATTGATGTAGACATTTCCCGCGAGCCTGCGCGCGCAGATTTGTTCGATCGTTGCGTTGATACGGGAATGGATCCCCATCGTCAGACCATATCCCTTGTCTTCGAGCTCATCGAGAAGTTTGCTCAGATCCTCATTTTTATAGCGCACGACATGCAGGATTGGCCCAAAAACCTCTCGGTCTAGATCCTCGGCTCGCTTCAACTCGATAATATGGGGAGCAAGATAAAAGCCCGCCTTGGGCGCGCCGGCCGACACTTTTCCGTGACAGAGAAGCCGCTTCTCTCGCCGCATCATTTCAATATGGTCTGTCAATGTTCGATGGGCTGACGCATCGATGATCGGTCCGATATCCGTACCGAGATCCAATGGATCATCAACAGACAATTCCTCAACTCCACCACGGATCAGGCTCAAAGCATCATCGGCAATCTCCTCCTGTAAGCAAAGCAATCGCAAAGATGAACACCTCTGGCCCGCCGAACGAAAAGCCGAGGTCAGAACATCATCGCAAACCTGTTCCAATTGCGCTGTCGCATCGACGATCATCGCATTGATTCCGCCAGTTTCCGCGATCAGACATGCAATCGGCCCCTGCTTGGCCGCCAAGGCGCGATTAATATGGGAGGCCACCGCGCTCGACCCAGTGAAAGCGACGCCTGCAATGTCCGGCAAGGCGACAAGCGCTTCGCCAATCTTGCCGTCACCTTGAAGCACATGCAGCACCGACGCAGGAACACCGCAGTCATGTAGAAGGGCTACGATTTTAGCGGCGATCAACGGTGTTTGTTCGGCGGGTTTGGCGAGAACGCTATTTCCCGCGACAAGGGCCGCCGCGACCTGGCCAAGGAAGATCGACAAAGGAAAATTCCATGGACTGATACAAACGAAAACACCACGGCCCAGTTTGCGAAGCTGGTTCTGTTCTCCCGTGGGTCCCGGCATGAATACACCGTCGCTAAGATGATGCCGGGCTTCGGCCGCGTAATAGCGGCAGAAGTCGATCGCCTCCCGCCATTCACCCACAGCATCTTCGAGCGTTTTACCGGCTTCTTTCTGGAGCAAGCACAGGATCTCGGGCGCCTCGGCCACGAGACGTGCCGCGCAGCGATCAAGGCAAGCTGCCCGTTCGCGCACGGGTGTCCGCGACCATACGCGAAACCCCTCCTTGGCCACGCGGAGGATGTCCGGCAAGAGATCACGCTGCGCTTCATTCACTTCCCCGATGATCGTGCCATCAATGGGTGAAGAAACGAGCAAGACATCCCCTGTCCGGGGAGTTCTCTTGTGGCCCCGCGCGGACTGCAAGGCCGAACGCGTCTCGCCAATTCGACGCAGCAGTACCGTCACCGATTTTCTGTCCCCAAATTCAAGCCCTTGCGCTGTTTTTCGGTCAGGCGCATGGAGATCGCACGGCAAAGGAAGATGCTGAGATCTTGCATTGGCCGCTTGCCCGATCACAGTTTGAGGGCGGATGAGCAGATCCTTGACTGGCACATTCGGATCACCGATCCGCGATACGAAGGAGGAATTGGCCCCATTCTCCAGAAGTCTGCGCACGAGATAAGGAAGCAGATGTTCATGCGCCCCAATTGGCGCATAGACACGGCAACGGCTGTCCGACCTGTCTTCCCGCAAGGCTGTATAGAGATCTTCGCCCATGCCTTGGAGGCGCTGAAATTCATAAGCACCAGCCCCCGTGGCGAGTTCGATAATCGTGGCGATTGTCAGGGCATTATGCGTGGCAAATTGTGGATAGACACAATCACGCGCCGCAAGCAAAAGCTTGGCACAAGCAATATAATTCAAATCCGTCATGGCCTTGCGGGTAAAGACTGGATAATCGGCAAGGCCACGCTCTTGAGCACGCTTAATTTCCGTATCCCAATAAGCGCCTTTGACCAGCCTGACCATGATCTGTCGACCCTGCTGGCGCGCGCTTGTCACGACATGGTCGATCACGGTCCCCGCGCGTTTCTGATAGGCTTGCACCGCGAGGCCAAACCCTTTCCAACCCGCAAGGTCCGGGTCACGCAACAAGGCATCGACAAGATCGAGCGAGAATTCGAGCCGGTCGGCTTCTTCGGCATCTATCGTGAAATTCAGATCATGGGTTTTGGCGAGCCGGGCTAATTGGCTGATGCGCGGCAGCAGTTCGGGCAAAATCGTGGTGCGTTTGCGCGCTTCATAACGGGGATGCAGGGCAGAAAGTTTGACAGAAATGCCCGGTCGGGCCGGCAAAGGCCTTGTCCCGGCGCGCTGCCCCAAACGCCCGATCGCCTGGGCATAGGCGTCATAATAGAGCGCGGCATCGTCAGCAGTGCGCGCGCCTTCCCCCAGCATGTCGAAGGAATAGAAATTTTCGCTGCGATCAAGATGTGCCCTGGCCAGCCCTTCCTCGATCGTACGGCCAAGCACGAAATGATTGCCAAGGACCTGCATCGCGCGGCGCGCCGCGATCCGGATCGTCGTCGGTCCAAGCCGCCGGGCGAGAAAAGCGACGAGCCCCTCCATCGATCGGCCAGCCGTCAGGACATGCGCGGAGGCGCCAAGCGCCCAATCGGCCATGCTCACCAAAAGAGGATCCTGCCCGGCAGGGTTCCGATGCTCGTGAAAGGACGCGAGCTTGTCGGCGATCAATCGATCAGCGGTGGCATCGTCCGGCACGCGCAGCAAGGCTTCCGCCAACACCATCAAGGCCAGACCTTCCTGCGTCGAAAGAGAATATTCGCGCAAGAGATCATCGAGACCACCAAGACGCGACGCGCGCGCGCGAACGGCCTGGACGAGCCGTGTTGCCCGGGCATCAATCCTTGCTTGCACGGCCTTGTCACATTCGACCTGCCTCAGCAGGTCTTCGGCAATTGCCTCGTCGGCAGGCGCATAAGGCGCTGAAAAAGGAAGGAATGTCGAACTGGAGGTCATCGCATGCCTTTCCCATCCGATCCTTGGTCCTAATAAAAAACAGAACTCGGGGGCACCCTCCCGAGTTCTGTCTCACGCCTGATCGGCCTTCAAAAACGCGCGTTCTAGGGCTCGATCAGAGGTTCGCGATCCAGAGCGGGCTCAACATAGTCATGATGGCCTCGATGATAGGCTCGCGTAATTCGCGCGTTGGCGGCGCTTCGAATTCCGTCATTTCAAAGCCGACCAGTTCGACGGCCTCGACAATCGTCGCGAGCATGTCCTGAACCGCTTGCGGAGACAGACCCGCATCGACCCGATATTCGGCCGGAAGATAGAGAGGGTCGATGACATCGGTATCAATGTGAAACCATACGGGCGCGCCGCCTATGGCATCGAGCAAGGCTTGATGGTCAATATGTCCCTTATGCGCGGTCAATAATGTGACGCCATGGTGATCGATCAAAGCCTGCTCGCCGGGATCAATATCCCTTTGGCCCACGAGAATGATGCGATCCGCAGAAAGACCGGTGCCCAATCCAGAGTCCCACAGGCCGCAGAGAGCTGTCAGCACCATGCCGCCGAGATAGCCAGTCGGCGTCGAGGCTGGCGTATTGAAATCACCATGCGCGTCACACCAGATCACTTTGGCGTCCGGACGATGGCGCAGGGCGGCGGCGATCGTCGCCAGGCTCGCGCCACAGCGATTAGCGAAAATCATCGGAAACCGACGATGCCCCATAATCTCGTCGATCACGCCGCCAACATCGCGAAGATAGGGCGTGGCTTTGTCGAGGCTTTCCCGCCACATGAGATTTTGTGCGGATTCCGGCTCGCCGAGTTCAAGCACGGGCGCATTGAGCCGCGCGGATGTGGCATGAGCCAGCAAGGAAGCGCCCTGCATGCCGCCGCTCGTATAGCGATCGCAAACCCAGCCACGCAAGGCCACAATGAAAGGCTCCGCCGCCTGGGCAAGACGGAACGCGCCTTCACCTGTTTGCATCCGAGTAGAAGTCTGCGGGAGGGTCCGAGAAAGAGTCAAAGTCATTTGGCAAAACTCAAGGTCGAAACAGCGGTGGGAAGAGACAGGCTTTCGAGGACCGCGCGGAAAATCCCCACGGCTTCGAGAAGATCGGCTTCGGTGATGACAAGCGGCGGCGCAAAACGGATCGTCGTCGCATGGGTCTCCTTGGTCAGGACACCCCGTTCCATCATTTTCAGGCAGACTTTTTTGGCATCGGCCAGGGCCGGATCGAGATCGACACCCGCCCAAAGCCCTTTGCCCCGCACGGCCAGAACGGCAGGATGGTCGATCGCCCGCAGCGCATCCAACAACACACCACCCAATTTTTCACTTCGCTCCACCAAGTGTTCTTCCTGCAAAACATGCATGGCCTCGCGCGCAACCGCCATGGCGAGCGGATTACCGCCGAAAGTCGAGCCATGACTACCCGGATCGAAGACATCCATCAGGGAGCGCTTCGCGGCAAAGGCCGAGACCGGCAACAGACCTCCGCCGAGCGCCTTGCCAAGGATCAGGCCATCGGGTTTTGCACCTTCATGTTCAAAGGCGAAGGTGCGGCCCGTACGTCCGAAACCTGATTGCACCTCATCGAAAATCAACAGAATGCCATGCCGATCGCAGAGGCGCCGCAAGGCGGCGAGATAACCAGGGGGAGGCAGAATGATTCCCGCTTCCCCCTGGATCGGCTCGATGAGGACGGCGGCCGTGCGAGGACCGACCGCCGCCTCCAATGCTCCGGCATCGCCAAACGGCACCAAGACGAAACCAGGCGCAAAGGGGCCGAAACCGCGTCGTGTCGCGGCATCGCTGGAAAAACCGATGATCGTCGTCGTGCGGCCGTGGAAATTACCGGCGGCGACAATGATCTCGGCTTGATCTTCGGGAATGGAAAGACGATCATATCCGTAACGTCGCGCCGCCTTGATCGCGGTCTCGACGGCTTCCGCTCCCGTATTCATCGGCAAGCAGGCGTCGAGCCCGGTCAAACGGGCGAGATCCTCGCAAAATGGCCCGAGCGTATCCGTATGATAGGCGCGAGACACGAGATCCAAACGCTCGAGCTGACGCTTGAGTGCGCCAACAAGGCGCGGATGTAAATGGCCGAAACTCGCCGCCGAATAGGCGCTCATCATATCGAGATAACGACGCCCGTCGCAGTCGAACAGAAATGCTCCTTGCCCATGGCTTAAAACGACCGGCAAGGGCGCATAATTATGCGCTCCGAATCTTTCTTCCTGATCGATGAAATCATGCCTCAAAGGGATGCTCGCGCTGTTCTGGACTGTGAGAAAATCATGGCACGAGCGCTGGCGTTTTTGGCGCGGAAATCAGAGCTTTCGCCGCATAATATGCATATCCCCCAGCCCTTCGCCGCCAATTGTTCGGTCGCTTGTTTTCAGCGGGAGTTCAAACGCTTATTGTAGCGAAGCGACGAAAGACGAGACTCATTCCATGACACGGCGCCATGTTGTCGATGAAACCGATCTGAGGATCATGAAGCGTCTGCAGCTCGACGCGCGGCTCAGCAATGTCCGTCTGGCCGAGGATGTGCATCTCTCGCCGAGCGCCTGTCTCGAACGGGTGAAGACACTTGAAAAGGAAGGATTGATTCGCCGCTATATGGCCGATTTCGACCTGTCGAAAATATGCAGTTCGGTGATGTTGATGGTCGAAGTCATCCTCGAAAATCACCGCGAGGCGGATTTCGAGCGCTTTCTGGCGGCGATCCGCAAACGCGAGGAAGTGCTCGAATGTTTCAAGATCGGCGGCCGTATCGATTATCTGATGCGCGTCATTTGCCGGGATATAGAACATTACAATGAATTGTCGGATTTCATGAGCCGTGGCGAATTAGGAGTCGAAAAATTCCATGGCCATGTGGTGCTGGCGACAGACAAAAATTTTGAAGGCTATCCGCTGGATCTTCTGATCGAACCACGTGGGCGTTCCTGATCAATGCCTCTGAAGACATTCTGGCACGGGTGCGCTGAAGAACGCTGAGTTGATCTTGACATCGATGAATAAAAAGACGCTTGGTCACAGTCCTTTCCGGGAGGATGAAGATCAAGGGTCCTCGCGCCCAAGAGTCAATAGGTTCAACATCGATGGAAGAATTGCCGCACGAACATATCGAGCACGCCGAGCATGCCGGACATGCCGTCCAGGAGAATAATCGGTTCCTGATCACCGTATCTGGAACAATCGCGGTCTTGGCCGTCCTTGCGGCAGTCATCGCTAGCCTGGAAACCATTGAGACGGGTGCAGCCATTGCCGAAAAGAACGAGGCTGTCCTCAAACAGAGCCAGGCCAGTGACCAATGGGCTTTCTATCAGGCCAAAAGTATCAAGCAGAATCTTTATGATATCGCTGCCAGCGCGGGGAGTGCCAAATCGGACGAATACGCCCGACGCGCCGAGCGCTACGAGGACGAGACCGCTGAGATCAAAAAGAAAGCGGACGAATACGAACACGAACGCGATGAGAAACTCGCTGCCGGTGAACGGCATGAAATTCAACATCGTGGGCTGACCCTGGCAGCAACGCTTGTCCATGTCGGCATTGCCGTCGCGACCATAGCCATCATCACCAGAGGGCAGCGTTGGCCCTGGTATGCAGCGATGGTGCTGGGTGTCGCTGGAGCCGTCAAAGCAACATGGAGCTATTTGGGGTGAGAGGGCTCTAGAGTGTCACTCCTGATGCCAATTTTCGATCGCCACACGTGCGGCACACAAGATCACCGGCTCAGCGAGGGAGAGCAAACCGCATCCTCTTGTTTCCACGGCTGCTCTCATCATTTAAAAACCTCACTGATCATCTGGCCATCTGAGGATCACTTCGTCGTGTAACCACCATTGATGAGGATGGTCTGGCCGGTAATCCACCATCCGTCCGAGACGAGAAATCGAATGAAGGGCACGATATCCTCAATATCGGTCAGGCCAGTTTTGGAGAATTGGGAGAGCGCCGCCGCTGTCTTGTGATAGGCGACAGCATCCGCGCCCTCGGCCGGATAAAAGAACGGCGTATCCATCGGGCCGGGGCCAACCGCCGTCACCGAAATGCCGCGTTCGCCAAACTCCTTGGACGCTGCACGGGTGAAATGCTCGACTGGCGCCTTGGTGCCGGCATAAGCCGCATAAAAGGGCGTGAAAGCGCCGAGCAGGGAGGTGACGAGCGTCACGAGCTTGCCGTTGTCGTTCAGATGTTTGCCGGCTTCCTTGATGAAGAAGAAAGCGGTTTTGGCATTTACCGCAGCCATTTCGTCATATTCAGCCTCGGAAATCTCGACGAAAGGCTTTTTCAAAACCTTGCCGACCGTATTGATGGCAATATCCGGCTTGCCAACCGCGGCGATCGTATCGGCAAAAAGTTTTTCCACTGCACCGGCCGTGGTCAGATCGGCCTGGAAGGCGAATGCCTGGGCGCCGGCTGTCTTGATTGCAGCGATGGTTTTCTCCGCCTCAGCCGTGGTCGCGGCACTATTGTAATGGATGGCCACAGCTTTGGCACCCTGCTCCGCCAAATCGCGGGCGATCAAGCCGCCGAGATTTTTGGCGCCGCCTGCGATGAGCACCGTCTTTCCCTTGATCCTATGATCGGCCATGCCGTGTTCTCCTGCCTTGAATCGAGCGGGCAACCTGACGCCCACTTTCCCAAGGGGAGGCTATTTGTCTATTCTAACGTATAAAGATGCTTTTGCTGACATCATCTGTCGTTATCTGCGAACAATAGAGACGTTTCTTGGACCGGATCGACCTTTTGCGGATCTTCGTGCGCGTGGTCGAAAGCGCAAGTTTCACCAAGGCGGCCGAGACGCTTGGCATGCCGCGTTCCTCCGTCTCGACAGCCGTGCACGATCTTGAAACCAGAGTCGGCGCCCGGCTCTTGCACCGCACCACCCGTCATGTCGCGCCGACGCAAGACGGCAATGCCTTCTTCGCGCGCTGCCAACGCCTGATCGCCGATTATGAAGAGACCGAGGGCCTGTTCCGGCAATCCTCCCCGCGGCCGCGTGGCAAACTCAGGATCAATGTCCCGGGCCGTTTCGGCCGCTTGATCATCGCGCCGGCCTTGCCCGGCTTCTTCGCGCTTTATCCCGAGGTCGAGATCGAATTAGGGGTGACCGACCGTACGGTGGATCTCGTTCAAGATGGCGTGGATTGCGCGATCCGCGTCGGGCCGCTCATGGATTCAAGCCTGGTTGCCCGCAAGATTGGCGATCTCGTCCTGATCAATTGCGCGAGTCCGCGCTATCTTGCTGCCCATGGTACTCCACGGAATATAGAGGAATTGCGCCGACATCTCGCCGTCAATTATCTCTCCCCGGCGAGCGGAAGGATCGACGAATGGGAATGGGTCGAGAACGGCAAGATCCATTCCCTGCCCTTGCCCAGTCAGGTGACAGTCAATAATGCCGACGCCATGATTGCCTGCTGCCTCGCCGGCCTCGGCCTGATCCAGATCCCCGCCTATGATGTCGCGGTTCATCTCGCCACCGGCGAACTGGTCGAAGTCATGCCGGACCATTGCGCGCCGCCCCTGCCCATGACGATCCTCTATCCGCATCGCCATCATGTATCGCGACGCCTTCAGGTTTTCATCGAATGGGTGACCACCCTCTTGCTTGCACGAATTCCGGCCGAGGCGGTTTCCCCTCACCAGGAGGAGCACAATGCTCCTCCCAACCGGTAGACCATCAAATCGAAAGCAATGTCCCTTTCGGATCAATTATTTTCAAGAGAATCAACAAATTAGTTGTTTTCTATAGATTTACTTGACTTGCCCTCTCGTGTCATTATTCTGTCATTATGGGACATATTTGTTTATATTCAGCTTGCTATCACCTCCCGCTTTAGCAGAAACACCAGCGCCATGGCCGATCCATCACCCTCGGGGCAAACGACAAAAGCATCTTTGAACAAGGGTTTGCCGCCAGTCCGTCCATCCAAGACCACACCCGCCAAGTCCACGCGAGCCAAGCCCACACGCGCGGCGGCGCCGCAGCCGGGCCAAAGCGCTTGGTCCAAGATCAGCAAGACCTTCGGTCCTTTCGTCTCGGCTGGCTGCGAAGCGGTCCAGGATGCCTATGCCTCGATCGCTCAGGTTCTGCTCGAAAGAGTTGAAAATCTGGAAGACCGCTATGCCGAGCGGAAGGCGCTCCAGCGAAAGGCGACCCGTGCGGCGCGTCATTCGACCAGAGCGCTCTCGACATCCGCCACCACGACCGTGGCCTCCGCCAAGAGCCGTCGTCCCTCTTCCTCGAAGTAGAGTGCCTCGCCAAAAATGTCGCTTGCTCAGACCTTCCCCTTCGAACGTCACTCCCAGCGCGTCAAGGAGGCTTCCTCCTCTCGGATGAAGATTTCCGCCTCGACATCGCCGGTGGCGCGTATCCATCCTAGCCACGGGAACGAAAGCGAGCGGCTGGTTGAGACACAGCGCCGCGGCGTGCAGATCCGTTTCCCGGGTCCGCAACGGATCCAGTTCCTGAACGATAGTCTGTTTGCCGATCCGCGCAGCTCTTTCGCACGGCAGTTTTTCCAGCGGGTTTTTCTCGCGCCGGAAGTTGAAACGGTCGAGATCGATGCCTCCCGGCGCAGAGCGGAAATTTCCCTGCACACGGACTACGATCTCACGCGCCCACTCGTCGAAAAAATTTCGCGTTTGCTCGTCGAGGGACAGCCTGTTTCTGAAAAGGCCGCAATGCCGGCTTTGCCCGAAAATTTCGACGACTCGAACGAGAAAATCGTCCGCTTGCACCGCTATGGACAATGGCTTTCGAGCTGGCAAGTCAAGCACGAGATCGATGGGCGTATTCGCCTGCATCATCCGGCTCTGCGGCGCCGGCGGGAAGCATGCCAGGCGATTGAACGCGAACTCATGAATACATTTGGCGTGGACCGTTATTCCACCAATGAGCTCACCGCCAATGTGCTTATCAATTACGATCCCCGGCACATTCAAAAACACCAGCTGATCGTGTTGCTCGACGAGGCTTTGCACAAGGCCAAGGATGCGCCAAAATCGTCGATCGATCTTGATCTTCCAGTTTGTATGGCTTCTCTCGGCCTAGCGGTCTCGGCCCGTTTCTTCGTGCCGGCTCTTGCGCCGATCAGCGCCGCTGTCTTCCTCTATTCCGTTATTCCGAGCTTCAAGAACGCCTATCACGTTCTGTTCAAGGAAAAACGCCTGGGCGTCGATGTTCTGGACGCTATTGTCGTGCTTGTCTGCCTAGGCACCAATCAAGTGCTGGCCGGCACGGTCCTGGCCAGCACCCTCGCCATCGCGCGTCGCCTCGTCGAAAAGACCGAGGACGATTCAAAGAAAATGCTGCTTAATGTCTTCGGCAAGCAGCCGCGTTTCGTCTGGCTGCTCGTCGACGGATTGGAAGTCGAGACACCCCTCGAAAAGCTCCGGCTTGGCGACACCATCATCGTCCATACTGGCGAATCCGTGCCGGTCGATGGCGAGGTCGTCGAGGGTATGGCGATGATCGATCAGCATGCGCTGACCGGGGAATCCGCTCCCGCCGAAAAGGTCACCGGCAACAAGGTCTTTGCGTCCACGACCTTGATCGCGGGCAAGATCCATGTGCGTGTCACCAGTGCTGGCGAGGAGACCACCTCAGCCAAGATTGCGCGCATTCTCAACGATACGGCGGGCTACAAATTGCAATCGCAATCACAGGGCGAGATCATGGCCGACAAGGCCGTGGTGCCAACCCTCGCGCTTGGTGCCCTCAGCCTTGCGACAACGGGAGTCAATTCGGCCACGGCCATCGTCAATTGCGATCTCGGCACCGGTATTCGTGTGGCGGCCCCCATCGGCATGCTGACATCGCTGACACTTTGCGCCGAACACGGTATCCTCGTGAAGGACGGGCGTGCGCTCGAACAGATGCGGGACGTCGATACGTTCCTGTTCGACAAGACGGGCACCTTGACGCGCGAACGGCCGGAAGTCGGCCGTGTGTTCACTTTCGAAGGTTATTCAGAAGCCCAGATTCTGCAATGGGCGGCAGCGGCGGAAAATAAATTCAGCCATCCGATCGCCAAAGCGATTATCGACAAGTTCCAATCGCTCGATCTGCCCATGCTGGAGATCGACGATTCAAAATATGAAGTCGGCTACGGCATTATCGTCGAGGTCGATGGCCATAAAATACGTGTCGGCAGCGCACGCTTCATGAAACATGAAGGGATCCCCCTGCCCGACGTGATCGATCACGAGATGGAAAGCGTTCACCACGAAGGCAATTCCATGATCATGGTGAGCGTCGACGATGCGCTCGGTGGCGCCATTGAAATGTGCGCTTCCAATCGTCCCGAGGTCGAGGAGGTCATCAAGGGATTGCGCGCTCGAGGCGCCAAGCATCTCGCCATCATTTCCGGCGATCATGAGCAGCCGACGAAGAGACTCGCGGAAAAACTCGGCATGGACCGTTATTTCGCGGAGGTCCTGCCGCAAGACAAAGCCAAATATGTCGAGCTTCTACAAAAAGAGGGACGCAAGGTCTGTTTTATCGGTGACGGTGTCAATGACTCGATCGCCCTCAAGAAAGCCAATGTCTCGGTCTCGCTGCGCGGCGCCTCCAGCATCGCGACGGACACCGCGCAAGTCGTCTTCATGGAAGAGAGCCTCATCAAGCTTCTTCAACTTCGCGATGTATCGACCGAGCTTCAGCGCAATATCAATGTCAGTTGGGCGCTGATCCTTGTTCCCAATCTTATCTGTATCGGCGGCGCATTTTTCGCCGGATTCGGCGTTATGCATTCAATGGTGTTCAACCAGATCGGCGGTCTTCTTGCCCTCGGCAATGGACTCATGCCTCTGCGCAAGGTCGCAAAAATCCGCGCCGAGAAGGAAAAGCTCGCGCAATTTTTGATTACGCATACAAGTGCGTAACTCACAGGAATAGGGTGCGCGGATTGCAGGGAGTCTTTGGCAACAAAGGCTCCCTATTTATTATCGTGCACAAAGGCTTCGGCTTCATCGGAGGGCCTTGTGGCACCCTAATGGATGTCCGGTTCGGCAACGGGCCGTCCGAAGGTGGTTTCCAGAAAGTCGAAATCACAGCCCTCATCGGCCTGACGGATATGCTGGGAAAACATCCAGCCATAGCCACGTTCATAGCGCTTTTTGGGAATTGCTTGTACCGCGCGTCGGCGGGCGAGCTCTTCTTCCGGCACGTCGAGATTGATGGTGCGGGACGGCACGTCCACGCTGATCATGTCGCCTGTCTCAACAAGAGACAGAGGACCACCAATGTAGCTCTCAGGCGAGACATGAAGGATACAGGCACCATAGGAGGTGCCGCTCATGCGTGCGTCGGAAATCCTCACCATGTCACGCACACCTTGTTTCACCAGTTTTTTCGGGATCGGCAGCATGCCCCATTCCGGCATGCCAGGGCCACCGAGGGGGCCGGCATTGCGCAAGACCAGGACATGGTCGGGCGTAACGTCGAGATCATCGCGATCGATCGATTCCTTGAGCGCGGCATAATTGTCGAACACCAGTGCCGGCCCTATATGACGCAAAAGATGCGACGCAGCTGCCGATGGCTTCATGACGCAACCGTTTGGCGCGAGATTACCACGCAGTACCGCCAGCGCGCCTTCCTCATAGATCGGCTTGTCGAGCGGCCGGATGACATCCTCATTGTAAACTTTGGCCTCCGCGAGGCTCTGGGCCCAGGTCCGGCCGCTGGCATTGATCTGGGAGAGATCGAGAAAGGGTGCGAGCCTTGTCATCAGGCCAAGGAGACCGCCGGCATAATAGAAATCCTCCATAAGATAGGTGTCGCCGGACGGGCGGACATTGGCGAGCACAGGCACTTTGCGGCTCATGGCATCGAAATCATCGAGACTGATGGCATGGCCCGCCCGCCGTGCCATGGCGATGATATGGATGACCGCATTGGTGGAACAGCCCATCGCCATCGCCACCACAATGACATTGCGATAGGCGGCTTCGGTCTGGATCTTCCCCGGCGTCAAATCCTCCCAGACCATATCCACCACACGCCGCCCGGCCGCCGAAGCCATGCGGATATGGTTCGCATCAGCCGCCGGAATGGAGGAGGTTCCGGGCAATGTCAGGCCCAGCACATCGGCAAGCGCCGTCATGGTGGAGGCCGTGCCCATGGTCATGCAATGGCCGTAGGATCGCGCGATCCCGACTTCCATCTCGTTCCAGTCCTCCGCCGAAATATTGCCGGCGCGCCGCTCATCCCAATATTTGAAGGCGTCGGAGCCTGACCCCAGGACCTTGCCGTGCCAATTGCCGCGCAACATCGGACCGGCGGGCAGATAGATGGCCGGCACACCGGCACTGGTCGCGCCAAGGATGAGACCGGGCGTGGTCTTGTCGCAGCCACCCATCAAGACCGCACCATCCACCGGATGCGACCGGATGAGTTCTTCCGTCTCCATCGCCAGAAAATTGCGGTAGAGCATGGTGGTCGGTTTCACCTTGCTCTCGGATAGGGACAACGCCGGAAGTTCCACCGGAAAGCCGCCGGCCTGAAGAATGCCGCGCTTCACATCGTCGACGCGCTGCTTGAAATGCGCATGGCACTGGTTGAGATCGGACCATGTGTTGATGATGGCGATCACCGGCTTGCCACGATATTCTTCGCCTGTATATCCCATTTGCGCCATGCGTGAGCGATGGCCGAACGAGCGGAAGTCATCTGGTTCGAAATAGCGCGCGCTGCGCAGCTCTGCGGCGGATTTGGCCATGAGAAGATTCCACAATTCTTTCCAACCCGGACGGCGAAACCCACAAGACCAGGCTCACCATCCGCTTCGGATATAGGATGATTTCAAACCACACAGATGATAGTGACTTCCAATCTCGTGTGGTTACAAGCGATATCGTGACGTCCCCTCACGTGGTCCGGCTCAATGACGTTTCTTCTGCCGGTAGACATCGGTGACGACGGCGGCGACGATGATCACGCCCTTGACGATCTCTTGGTAATAGGAGTCCACCCGCAGGAAGGTGAAGCCGGAAGTCATGACACCGAGAATGGCCGTGCCGATGATCGTCCCCAGAATGCGCCCCGAGCCGCCGACAAGCGAGGTGCCGCCGATGACGGTAGCAGCAATGGCATCAAGTTCGTAATTGATGCCCATATTGGCCTGCGCGGTCTGCGCGCGGGCCGCCGTCACGAGGCCGGCAACGCCAGCCAGCGCCCCGGCGATCGCATAGACCTTGATGAGGTGGCGTTCCACATTGATGCCGGAGACACGCGCCGCCTGTACATTGGCGCCGATGGCGTAGGTAAATTTTCCATAGCGCGTATAGCGCAGCACGACATGGAAGATGGCCGCCACCACGAGGAAGATCACCACTGGCCAGATTCCGGAGCCAATCACCGTGAAACTTTTCTCAAGCCCCGATACAGGCTGGCCATTCGTGTACCAGCGGGCGACGCCGCGCGCCGAGACCATCATGCCGAGCGTCGCGATGAAGGGCGGGATCTTCGTATAGGTGATCAGCATTCCATTGATCAGTCCGGCGATGAGGCCGATACCGATGCCGATGCCGATCGGCACGATGGCCGGCAGATCCGTCAGAGAAGGATAGACGGCGCGCGCCCAGGTCGATGATTGAGCGAAGCTCGCTGCGATCATTGCGGTCATCGCGACGACGGAGCCCGACGAAAGATCGATGCCTCCCGTGATAATGACCTGGGTGACGCCCACCGCGATAATGCCGATGACCGAAACCTGAAGGATCATGATGGTCAGGCGCTGGGTATTCATCAGAAAGCTCTGCCCAACCAGGAGCCAGCCCAGAGCTTCGAAGATCAATGCGATGGCGACGAGCACGAACAGAATGCTCATCCCTGCTGGCAGCCGCCGCACGGGCTTATGAAAGGCGGCAGGTGCATATGCCAGATGATTGTCGGTCATTTCCGTCCTCGCAAATCGTCTTGTCACGTCGATGGAATGTGAAAGTCATCGGGAGGCGAGCTCCATGATCTTTACCTGGGTCGCCTCGGACCGATCGAGAATTCCGGTCATACGCCCTTCGTGCATGACCATGATGCGATCACTCATGCCGAGAACCTCCGGCATTTCGGACGAGATCAAAATGATGGCGACACCTTCGCGCGCAAGTTCGGTCACCAGCCGGTGAATCTCGGCTTTCGCGCCGACATCAATACCGCGGGTCGGTTCGTCCAGAATGAGGATGCGCGGCTTGTTGAGCAGCCAGCGGCCGATCAGAACCTTCTGCTGATTGCCGCCGGACAGATTGCCGATAATCTCCTGCAGATTTGGCGTCTTGACTCGCAGCTTACGCGCCATCTCATCACAGGCGGAAAACAGTTCCTTTTCATGCACGAAACCGTTCGTGACATATTTGTCCTGCAGCACGGCGAGTTGCAGGTTCTCCAGAATGCTGAGGCTCAAAAGACAACCGCTGACCTTGCGATCCTCGGTCAGGAAAGCCATTTGATGCCGCATCGCCGTCGCGGGGGAATCAATGACAACATCGTTTCCAGCAATGGCGATGGAGCCGGAGGTTGCGGGGGTGACACCAAACAGAGTCGCCGCGAGGCTGGAACGGCCAGACCCAATGAGACCGGCGATGCCGAGGATCTCACCGGCACGCAGATCGAAATTCACGCCCTGGAACACACCGTCGAGCCCGACGTTTTTGACCGACAGGGCGACGTCACCGATCGGTACTTCTTCCTTCGGGAACATCTGTGTCAGCTCACGGCCGACCATCATGCGGATGATGTCATCACACGTGACATCGCAGGCCGCATGCGTCGAAATATAACGGCCGTCGCGAAAGATGGAGAACTCATCAGCAATCTCGAAAAGCTCGTTCATCTTGTGCGTGATATAGACTATCCCTATGCCTTGAGCCCGCAGGTCACGGATGATCTCGAAGAGATGGTCGACTTCCCGCTCCGTCAGAGCGGACGTCGGTTCGTCCATGATCAGCACGTCCGACCCATAGGAAACGGCCTTGGCGATCTCCACGATCTGGCGGTTGGCGACGCTCAGGTCACGCACCTCGGCATCGGGGTCAAGATCGATCCTGAGGCGTCTGAACAGGGCTTGCGTCATGCGCCGCATCTCGTCGTGGTCGACAAAGCCGAAACGATTGAGCGGCTCCCGGCGGATCCAGATATTTTCCGCCACCGTCATGTAATCCATCAGATTGAGTTCCTGATGAATCATCGAGATACCGCTTTCCAAGGCGTCGAGCGGCGACTGAAAGGAAATTTCGTTCCCTTTGAGACGGATCCGTCCGGCGTCCGGCTTGTAGATACCGGCGATGATCTTCATCAGCGTGGATTTGCCAGCGCCATTCTCTCCCATCAGAGCATGGACGGAGGACCGGCGCAGTTTGAGCTCCACGCCGTCCAGCGCGAGAACACCTGGAAACTCCTTGCGGATGTTCTCTGCGGTCAGAAGATAGTCCGTGGCCATGAGCGGTGCATGGCTCTCGGCGGCATGAAGCTGGCCTGTGGTCATTTGAGTCCCTCCCTGAATTCCATACGTCTTGATGACGATTGCTGCTTTGGCGTGACCTCAATTGCGGTTCAGATATTTGTCCATATTGTCTTTCGTCACGAGCTCGAAGGGGATGTAGGTCTTGTTCGGCACCGCTTCGCCCTTGGCGAGTTTCAACGCGGCATCGATCGCGCCCTTGCCTTGTCCCGTGGCATTTTGGAAGACGGTCACGCCGAGGTCGCCGGCCTTCATGGCCGCAAGCGCATCCTTGGTCGCGTCAGAACCGGCGATCACCACACTGTTCATTGGACGGCCGCTGGCTTTGAGCGCCTGAACAGCGCCCAGCGCCATCTCGTCATTGTTCGCAAGGACGGCATTGAAGTCGAGCCCAGCGGAGATCCAATTGGTGACGAGATCCATGGCCGGCGTGCGCATCCAATTGGCGGTCTTTTCGTCCACGATCTTGATATTCTTGCAGGCGGGGGCCGACAGAGCCTGATGCACGCCCTCAGTGCGGCCGCGTTGGCCGGTGGTGCCGAGCTGACCTTCGAGGATCACGACCTTTCCGGTCCCCTTCAACTCCTTGCAGACTTCCTGACCTTGCATGTTTCCAGCTAACACCTCGTCGGAGCCGACAAACGCCTGTTTGGTGGGGAGATCATTGACAGGAGCCTGATTGACGAACACAAGCGGGACACCCGCTGCCTCGGCCTGGCTCGAGATGGCAGCGCTTGAATCGGCGTCCACCAGCATGACGATGATCGCATTCACACCACTGGCGATGAAATTATCGATCTGACTCTGCTGGCGGGCAATGTCGCCTTGCGCATCCTCGGAGCGCACGGTCACATCGCCTTTTGTCTTTGCATAATTCTCCATCGCCTGGCGCAGAACGGTGAGATAGTTGTCATCGAACAATGACATACTGATCCCAATCGTTGTCGCCTGCGCGGAGACTATCGTCATCGCAGACACCGCTAACGCGGACAAAAGTCTTTTCACGTCGTTTCCCCTTTTTAATTTGTTATCGTTATCGTTGCCGTAAAGTTTTCAGCCTGGTTCAGACGAACCTTGGCGTCAGCCAGCACCCCTTTGCCTCGTGACTATCGACGACAGCGTCGACAAAAGCGACCCCCTTCAACCCATCGGCCGAGGTCGGCACATTCATGCCGATTTCCGATGGCGCGCGTGTCTCGCGGCGGGCCCGGATCGCCTCCGCAAAGCCGGCGTAGAGATTGGCAAAAGCAGCGATGTACCCTTCCGGATGGCCAGGCGGCGTGCGTGTGCGGACTTTGGCGGAAGGATCGAGATCTTCACGTCCCCGTTTGATGATTTCCGGCGCGCCGGAGAGCCGCGTGTAGGAAAGCGTATTGGGCTCCTCCTGCCACCAGGAAAGGCTTCCCTTTTCGCCAAACACACGCAGCCGGAGGCCATTGGAACAACCAATGGCCACCTGGGACGACCAGAGAAGGCCGCGCGCGCCGCCTTCATAACGGATCATGACATGCGCATTGTCATCGAGAAGACGCCCCGGGACGAAGGTCGCAAGATCGGCGCAAAGCGATTGCGCCTTGAGTCCGGTGACGAAGCCGGCAAGATGATAGGCATGAGTACCGATATCGCCGACACTGCCACCGCGCCCGGACAATTTGGGATCAGTCCGCCAGGCTGCCTGCGCATTGCCTTGCGCTTCAATGGCGCTCGCCATCCATTCGAGGGGATATTCCACCTGCACGACACGAATAGCACCGAGATCGCCTCGCGCCACCATCGCCTGAGCCTGGTGGATCATTGGATAGCCGCAATAAGTATAGGTCACCCCGACGAAACGGTTCGTCGCCTTGGCAAGTTCGTGCAGGGCGATCGCGTCATCAAGCGTCGTCGTCATTGGCTTTTCGCAGATGACATCGAAGCCCGCCTCGAGAAAAGCTTTGGCAATGGGAAAATGCGTATGGTTTGGTGTGCAGATAGCCACGGCATCGATCCGGTCTGGCCGGTTCTTCTCACCTTCAACCATCGCCGTGAAATCATCATAGGAACGGTCCCTGGCCACAAAGATGCTTTCGGCGAAAGCGTGGCCCCGTTCCGCCCGGACATCGAAGGCGCCGGCGACAAGCTCGAAGGCATTGTCGAGCCGTGTCGCGAAACGGTGGATACCGCCGATATAGGCGCCTTCACCGCCACCCACCATGCCGAGGCGCAATCTGCGGCGCGCAAGATCATCCGCGCCACTCATGACAGGTCTCCCGCATCAAGGCCGAGAATGGCCCGGTTGGCGGCGCGGTTCGCATCCGCCTTGACGAAATCATCAAAGGCGCGTTCGGCGACATGGATGATATGGCGTTTGATGAAAGCGGCGCCTTCCGCCGCCCCGTCCTCGGGATGTTTGAGGCAGCATTCCCATTCGAGCACGGCCCAGCCGTCGAAACCATAACCGGCAAGCTTGGAAAAAATGCCCCCAAAATCGATCTGGCCATCGCCCGGAGATCGGAAACGACCCGCGCGGCTGAGCCAGGGCTGGAAGCCGCCATAGGCGCCGGTCTTGCCGGTCGGCCGGAACTCCGCATCCTTGACATGAAACATTTTGATGCGGTCGTGATAATGATCGATGTAGGCGAGATAATCCATGGACTGCAAAAGAAGATGACTGGGGTCATACATGATGTTGCAGCGTGCATGATCATCAACCCTGTCGAGGAACATCTCGAACGTCAGTCCGTCATGCAGATCTTCGGTCGGATGAATTTCGTAGCAGAGGTCGACACCTTCCGCATCGAAGGCGTCCAGGATCGGCCGCCAGCGCCGCGCAAGTTCGTCAAAGGCATCATTGATCAGCCCCTCCGGCCATTGCGGATAGGGATAGAGATAAGGCCACAGGAGCGACCCCGAGAAGGTGACATGGCGATCAAGCCCGAGCCGGCGCGAAGCGCGGGCCGCCGCAAGTAGCTGGCGCACCGCCCATTCCTGCCGTGCCTGCGGATTGGCCCGCACTTCCGGCGCCGCGAAGGAATCGGCCGGAATATCGAAAGCCGGATGCAAGGCGACGAGCTGACCCTGGAGATGGCTTGCAAGCTCGGTGACGACGAGGCCGTGTTCAGCAAGCCTGCCCTTGATCTCGTCGCAATAATCCTGGCTCTCCGCCGCAGTTTCAACATCGAAGAGGCGACGGTCCCAGGACGGAATCTGGACGCCGAGAAAACCTTTCTCCGCCGCCCATCCAGCAAGCCCGTCGAGCGTATTGAAGGGCGGCGCGTCACCGGCGAATTGGGCGAGAAAAACCGCGGGTCCCTTGATGGTGCGCATGGCCTTAGCCGCCTGAGGTCCACCAAGCGGCGCCTTGGCCGCGTTGCGATCGGACATGGATGACATTACGCAACCTCCTTCCATGCGCGGGCCCGGCTCGATGTGATTGCTGTATCGACGACCTTCTGAATTTCCCAAGCTTCGCGGAAGTCCGGTCCGCGCCGCTCCCCACCGTCGATGGCTGCGAGGAAATCGGCGACCTCGATCGTTTTCAAATCGTTGAAGCCGAGCTGATGGCCGGGTGCCACGCAGAAGTTGCGATAGGGCGGATGCTGCGGACCAGCCTCGATACGCTGGAAGCCGCTTTGACGCGGATCCTCGCCGGTTTTGTAATAAAGGAGTTCGTTGAGGCGTTCCTGCGTGAAGACCAACGCGCCTTTCGTGCCCGAAAGCTCAAAGCCGAGCTGCATCTTGCGGCCGGTCGCCGCCCAATTGGCCTCGATGGTGCCGCCACAGCCACGCGCGAAGCGCAAAGCGAGGCGGGCAATGTCATCGACCTCGATGAGACGGCGTTCCGTCGCACCCGGCGCGACCGGACGGCTTTTCACCACGGTCGCAAGATCGGCATTCACTTCGGTAATCGGGCCAAGAAGAAAACGCACGAGGCCGATAATATGGCTACCGATATCGGCAATGGCTCCGCCGCCGCCCTGCGGATCGAGCCGCCAGCTATAGGGCACATCAGGATCGCACATGAAATCTTCGGCATGTATGCCGCGAAAATTGGTGATCTCGCCGAGTTCGCCTGCCGCGATCATGTCACGCGCCAACGACAGCAACGGATTTTTGATGTAATTATACCCGACCTGTGTGACGACCTTGGCCGCTTCGGATGCTTCCATCATCTCACGCGCTTCCGCGACGGAAGGAGCAAGTGGCTTTTCGCAATGAACATGCTTGCCGGCAGCGATGGCAGCGAGAGCCATTTCCCGATGAAATGTATTCGGAGTGGTAATAGCGACGATCTCCACCGCCGGATCGGCGATGAGATCATGCCAGTTTGTCAAAGCGCGCTGAAAGCCATATTGCCGCGCCGCCGCCTCGGCGGCGGCTCCATCGATATCTGCGACCGCCTGCAGGACAGGTGTCAAATTGCCCGGGAAGATACCGGCGACGGCGCGATAGGCCATCGCATGTGCCTTGCCCATGAAGCCGGTGCCGATCACACCAACGCCGATGTCACGCATGAGACTGTCTTCCTCGATATTTTCTGTCAATGTCTGGTTATGGATTCAAACTTTCACGGCGTGGCCCGTGAGAACCGATTCAAGGGCGCAATCGGCAAGCCGCAACGCCTGACGTCCGTCCTGCACCGTCACGGGCATCGGGCCATTACCGCGAACCGCCTTGGCGAAAGCCTCGAATTCGAGGCGATAGGCGTCGGCGTAGCGTTCGAGGAAAAAGTTCATCAGCGGTTCGCGGACTTCCGTCGCCGACCGCGTCCAGCGCCGGATCGTCGTCGAGCGAAGGTTGTCGTTCAACACCTGTCCAGCCGAACCGAAAATTTCGAAGCGCTGGTCATAACCGTAGACGGCCTGGCGCGAACAATTGATATGACATTGCTTGCCGGAGGCGGTCCGCAGCTGCACCATGACCGTGTCGAAATCGCCGAATTCCTCAAGCGTGGGATCGATGAGGCGGCTGCCGAAAGCCATGACTTCGATCGGTTCTTCACGCAGGAAGAAACGGGCCATGTCGAAATCATGGATGGTCATGTCGCGGAAAATGCCGCCCGAATGCGCGAGATATTCTCGCGGTGCAAGGCCGGGATCCCGGCTGGTGATGATGACCTGATGCACATTACCGACCTCGCCGGCATCGATAGCGCGGCGCAGCGCTGCGGCGCTGGGATCGAAGCGGCGATTGAACGCCAGCATGACCCGTCCGCCGAGACGGTTGATGTCCGCCACCGCGGCGTCCACCTTGACGATATCGAGGTCTATTGGTTTTTCGCACAGAACCGCCTTGCCACGCGAGACGGCATGCAGCATCAGGCTCACATGTGTATCCGTCGGTGTGCCAATGATAACGGCATCAATGTCATCGCGCTCAATCGTCGCGATGGGATCGAGCGAGGCCTCGCAATCAAGGCGCTCCGCCAGATTTCGCGCCGCATCGCCGATAGGGTCGGCGATCGCGACCAGTTTTGAAGATGTATTCGCCACGACATTGGCGGCGTGAATGCTTCCGATCCGTCCAGCACCAAGGACAGCAACCCGCAACATGATGGAACTCCAATTTTGGCCAAGAGCTTGCGATCGCCGCCTTGTGCGGCGATCGCAGATGATGGAAGGGGGAGGAGTTGTGGGAGAAAATGGCCGCGCTGCCGCGAAATCTCGCGGTGGGAGCAGCGCGCCTATGGGATATGCCGATGGGTCACCGGATAACCTCCCTGCCTGGCCGTTTCAGCGGCTCTCGCTTGGTGTTTTCAACATATATTCTATAACTAAAACTTTTGCAATTATTATTGCAATCCTATCCTCCGACAGAGACGCTTTCGCGAGCTGGAGCGGAAAGAACCTCTCCATTGACGACGAGCGAAGGATCGAGCCGACCCGCGAAATAATCAAGAATGTTGCGGCTTGCCGAAACCGCCATGCGAGCCGCGCATTCGCGCGTCATGACGGCGGAATGGGGGGTGAGGATGACCCGATCCATTTGCAGCAGCGGATGATCGGCAGGCGGAGGCTCTTGCGTGAACACATCGAGCCCGGCTCCAGCAAGCCGACCGTCGGTCAAGGCTTTCGCCAGCGCTTTCTCATCAACGACGCCGCCACGCGCGGTATTGATGAGAATGGCTCCGGGTTTCATTGAGGCCAGCTCGCTTTCGCCAAGCAAGGCCCCATTCCGAGGCGGCGGCATGTGAAGAGAAACGAAATCGGCACTGCGCAAGGCTCCCTCAAGGTCACGCGTTGGGATCGCCCCCGCCGCCTTGATTGCAGCCTCGTCGAGAAAGGGATCATAGGCGAGGATGGTCATATCAAAACCGCGCGCCATGCTCGCGACGAGCCGGCCGATCCGTCCAAAGCCGATAAGCAGCAACGTCTTACCGGAAATGTCCGTCGCGTAAAGATCGTTGCGTATGCCCCATTTGCCTGCGCGCGTCGCGGCATCATAGACACAGACACGCTTGGCAACGGCCAGCATCAGCATCATGGCATGTTCGGCGACAGAGCGTGAATTGACGTCACCGACAATGGCAAGCGGAATATTCCGCCGGGTCAGTGCCTCCACATCGACGACGTCGTAACCGACACCATGCCGCGACACAAATTTCAGTTTCTGCGCCCGGTCGATGACAGACTCGGGCAAGGGCTGCGTGCGGATCAAGATCGCGTCGGCCCGATCGACCAGAGGAGCATAGGATTCCGTCGAGACTTCATCCACTAAATCCAGCGTGATACCTGATGCATTGCGCAGGATGTCGAGCCCTGCTTCATGTATGCGTCCGGCGACAAGAATATGCGTCATTTCAATATCCTCCCGCCGCCTGTTTAAGATCGGGCACACTGGTCAATTGGCCGATGAGCTGACGCGCCGTCGCCACCGATGCCTGCGCCGCGCCAGCAAGCAGCCGCACGTCATTGGAGATGGTGACGAGATCAAAACCCCAGCTGATGGCCTTGGCGGCATAAGTCGGCGTGCCATTATGCAGGCAGGCGCGGATGCCGGCCTTGTGCGCCGCCTCGAGAATGGTCTTGATCGCGGCGACCATTTCCGGCTCCTCGCGGTCGAAACCGGTGCGGTACTGGCGGCCGGTGAGCCCGAGCGTCAGGTCCGCGGGACCAATATAAAGGCCATCGAGCCCCGGCGTCGCGGCGATGGCATCGAGATTGGCGAAGGCCTGCGCCGTCTCGATCATGGCGAAGCACAGAACTTCACGGTCTGCATGCTCGCCATAATCGGCGCCCGAAGCGATGGAGACGCGCGTCGGGCCGAAGCTGCGCGTGCCGTTGGGTGGATAACGCACACAGGAGACGAGCTTTTCAGCCTCTTTCGGCGTATTGATCATGGGGCAGATCACGCCATAGGCTCCGGCGTCCAGCGCCTTCATGATAGCGCCCGGATCAAGCCAGGGCACACGCACCATCGGCGTGACCGAACTTGCCTGCATGGCCTGGAGCATGGTTGTCGCCACCTCATAGCCGACGAGGCCATGCTGGAGATCGATGGTGATGGAATCATAGCCCTGATGTGCCATGATCTCGGCGGTGAACGGGCAGGCTATGGAAAGCCATCCATTGATGACAGCCTTGCCGGCGGCAAAGGATTGCCTGATCGCATTGGGTCTCATGGGTCAGATCCTCACACGGCCACCTGGGCAAGTTTGACGTTCAGGAAGTCGAGGATTCCCTCACTTCCGCCCTCGCGGCCCATGCCGCTGAACTTGATGCCGCCGAACGGTGCTTCCGCTGCCGCGAGTGCCGTGCTGTTGACAGCGACCATTCCGGTCTCGATGCGGGATACCGCCTCGCGCATACGCGCTGGATCGCGCGTGAACACATAGGCGGCAAGCCCGAATTCACTTGCATTGGCGCGCTCATAGACGCTTTCTGGATCGCTGAAAGGTGTGACCGCCGCAATGGGACCAAAGTTTTCCTCGGCCAGAGCCTTGGCATTGTCGGGAAGCCCCGAAATCACGGTCGGCGCGAAGAAGAAGCCTTTGTTCTGTCCAGCCGGGCGCTGTCCGCCTGTCGCGATGCGGCCGCCACGGCTTTCCGCATCGGCGACGATGCTCTCCATGGCATCGATACGCCGCTGATTGATCAAGGGTCCCATCTGTGTCGCATCATCGAGGCCATGGCCGAGACGCAGTGCCTTTGCGCGTTGCGCAAGCCCTTCGATGAAACGATCGTGGATCGATTCATGGACGTAGAACCGGTCGGGCGCGACACAAATCTGCCCGGCATTGCCATATTTGGTCGGCGTCGCAATATCGAGCACCGCATCCACATCGACGTCATCGAAGACGATGAGCGGCGCATTGCCGCCGAGTTCCATGCTGACGCGTTTCACCGTTGCCGCAGAATCGCGGATCATCTGCTGTCCAACCGCAGTCGAACCCGTCAGCGTGATCTTGCGCACGAGCGGCGAAGCGACGAGCGGCGCATAAGTATTCTTGACTGGGCCGACAACAAGATTGACCACACCTTTCGGCACACCAGCCTGGCGCAGGCAGTCCACGAGATGCATGGCGGTACCAGGACATTCGTCGGAAGGGCGCACGATCACCGAGCAGCCCGCCGCAAGCGCGGGTGCGATCTTGCGCGCGACAAGAACGGCTGGAAAATTCCAGGCGGTGAAAGCCGCGACAATGCCCACCGGTTCATGCAGGATTTCGATACGCCCGCCCGGCGCGCGGCTCTCGACGATGCGGCCATAGATACGGCGTGTCTCTTCCGCGAACCAGCGAAACTGATCGATCGAAAGATTCCATTCCCGCCGCGCCTGGGCAAGCGGCTTGCCGGATTCAAGCGTAATGATGCGAGCGGCCTCCTCAAGACGGTCCCGCATCACATCGGCAACGGCGTGGAGCAGATCGGCGCGTGTCCAGGCCGGCGTGGCGCGCCAGCTTTTCAGGGCCACCGAAGCGACCGCGATCGCTTCCTCGACATCCGCTGTATCGGCGGAGGCCACTTCGCCAAGCGAGGCACCCGTGGCCGGATCAAGCACGTCGATGCTTTCCTTGCTGGTGCCGACGCGCCACGCCCCGTCAATGAACAGACCGAACTTCTCGTACATCAAGCAGCACTCCGGGAATAAGGGGGACATCCTGCAACAATCGTTGCAGAAACGAGGCATGCGGAAAGAGGATCAGAGCAGCGGATGAAACCATCACGGCCACAAGCGCCTGCGTGGCGGCCATGCCGAAAATGATAGAAGAAGAAGGGATGTATTCGTCGCGCCGCGACGCCTCTCGCCAGCAAATCTTTTCCCCCTGATCATTGTTTCTTGTGACGCCATGTTCCGGCGTTAAGCAAACATTATTGCATAATAATTTTTAGCGCAATAAAAATTCCAGAAATTCCGCACAAAGACATATGCTCCCGCTGGGGCTAAGCGCGGTTTTCAGGAGGAACAATGGCTATACAGGATCTCTCATTTTATGCGGCGGCAGCCCCCGCCACGATCCTTCTCGGCTTGTCCAAGGGAGGGTTCACAGGGCTTTCGGTTCTTGCCCAGCCGATTCTCGCTCTTGCCATCTCCCCCATGCAAGCCACGGCGATCATTCTGCCCGTGCTCATGATCCAGGATGTTGTCAGCCTTGCTGCCTATTGGCGGCGCTGGGACAATGAACAATTGCGCCTGCTTTTGCCGGGCGCGCTGGTCGGTGTCATCGCGGGTTATCTGTTTGCCGCCTCAATTTCCGACGCGGCCGTCGAGGCCGGCATTGGCGTGCTGGCCCTCGCCGAAGCCACACGCCAGCTTCTCAAACGCGGTTCTTCCTCAAGGAAAGCACAAGCGGGACGGCAATCGGGGCGTCTCTGGAGCGTGCTCTCGGGTTTCACCAGCATGATCGCCAATGCCGGAGGCCCGCCCTTCATGATCTATCTTTTGCGCCAAAACCTTCCTCGCGACGCCTTTGCCGCGACGGCGGTGGCATTCTTCGCGATCGTCAACTGGATTAAGCTCCCTTCTTCTTGGCTCTCGGACAGATCAGCAGCAGCAATCTCACCACGTCAGTCATTCTTTTCCCGATCGCGGTGCTTTCAACCCTGGCTGGTGTCCGTCTCGTCCAGGTCGTGCCCCAAGAACGCTATTTCGGCTTCATTTATGCGCTTCTCGCGGCAGTTGGAGCGAAGCTTCTTTATGACGGGGTGATGATGATGGCGTAACGGAAAAGAGCGCATCTCCCTCGAAAGAGGGGACGTCGATACCGTGTGCACAATAAAAATTGCCAGTCTATTTTATTGGCAAGAACTGTTCTATAATTTGAAACAGCGCACTTGCAAGCGGCGCCGTATTCCAAGCGCTACCTGGGCAGGCGGAACGGCCGTATGCGCGCAGGAAAGATTGGCGTCGCGATCCGGCGCCGCCAAATGAAGCGGCGACGCCCGGATAAGAGCTATGGCAAAAAAAACCGACGATCCCTCAACGGCAGTCCCGAAAAATTACGAGGGGATCGTCAACCTCATTACAAAAAACTATACGAATCTCTCAAGCCGCTTCCAGCAGATCGCACGGTTTTTCACCCATAATCCCAATGTCATCGCTCTCGAATCGATCAATTCGATCGCCGAGAAATGCGGTGTGCATCCCTCAAGTCTCGTCCGTTTTGCCCAGAGCTTTGGTTATTCCGGTTTCAAGGAATTGCAGGCGGTCTTCCAGACCCGGCTTGTCACCACCGCACCCGGCTTTCGCGAGCGCATCAGCGCCCTCGAAAGCGAGTTGTCGCGCAATGAGAGCTCCGGCAATCTTGGCTTTTTGCGAGACTTGGTCGTGCGCGACATTGCCGCGCTTCAAGGATTGCTCGACGGCATAGCGGAAGAGTCCCTGGCCACGACGGCGAACCTACTCACCAAGGCCGATACGATTTACATCGCGGGTCAGCTCCGATCGGAACCGATTGCCTCGTTCCTGCGCTACCTGCTGACGATGCTGCATCGCCGCGTGATTTTTCTCGACCCGGCCGGCGGGCTCGCGCAGGAAATGGCGACGACCATGACGTGCCGCGATGTTCTGGTAGCCATAGCCTTCCGCCATTACGCCAAGGAGGTCGTCGCCATTTGCGATGTCGCTGTTGGCGCTGAAACACCCGTTGTCGCGATTACCGACAGCCAGCTTTCACCGCTCGCCAAGAATGCAAGTGTGCTTTTCACCGTGCCGGAAGATGAATATACATTTTCCCGCTCGCTTGCCGCCCCCATGTGTCTTGTCCAGTGTATTGCGGTCGCCACAGCCGCCGCCCAGCAGCCCGACCGTGATACGGCCCCGCGTATTCCGACCGTGACAGAAATCGCACGCGATCGCGGTGCCAATGAGATGCGGCGCACGCGGGGATAGTGTGCCTTTCGGCTTGCTGAATTTTTGCAAAAAAACTTGCAAATAAATTTTTCCCGCAATAAAAATTACAAAACCCGCGCTCGGACGAGCCAACGGATATGGGAGGACAATGTATGGCGATGGTCCGCTGCACCATGGCGCAGGCCCTGGTTCGTTATCTTTGCAATCAATTCACCATCGTTAACGGCCAGCGTGTGCCGCTCTTTCCCGGTGTCTTCGCAATCTTTGGCCACGGCAATGTCACTTGCCTCGCGGAAGCGCTGGAAGCTGTTCAGGATAAGCTGCCGACCTGGCGCGGCCAGAATGAGCAATCCATGGCGCTGGCAGCGATCGGTTTTGCCAAGGCGGTCCGGCGCCGGCAGATCATGGTCGCGACCAGTTCCATTGGCCCCGGCGCTCTCAACATGGTGACGGCCGCCGGTGTCGCCCACACGAACCGCCTGCCGGTGCTGTTGCTCGCTGGCGACACTTTCGTCAATCGCCGGCCAGATCCAGTCATGCAGCAGGTCGAGCATTTCGGTAATCCGACCATCACCGTCAATGATGCTTTCAAGGCGGTCACCCGTTACTGGGACCGTATCGTCCACCCCGAGCAGGTCATCTCATCCTTGCCGCAGGCGGTCGCTGCCATGCTCGATCCGGCCGATTGCGGTCCGGCTTTCATCGCCCTCCCCCAGGACGTGCAGGAAATGGCTTGGGACTATCCCGAAGCCTTTTTCGCGGAAACGGTGCATAACATTCCACGGCCGCGCCCGGATCGTGGGCGCCTCGATGAAGCAGCCTCTCTTCTCAAGAATGCACAGCGGCCGCTGATCATTTCAGGAGGCGGTGTACGTTATTCCGGCGCCGAAGATGCCCTCGCCGCTTTCGCCGCGAAACACGGCGTTCCGCTGTGTGAAACCATTGCCGGCAAGGGGAGTGTTTCGCATGACCATCCCGTTCATGTCGGGCCGATCGGCATTGTCGGCTCGACATCGGCCAATGCCATGGCCGCGGAAGCGGATGTGATTCTCGCTGTCGGCACGCGGCTCATGGATTTCACGACAGGCTCCTGGTCGTCTTTCCGGCAGGACGCCAAATTCATCACTGTCAATACGGCGCGCTGGGATGCGACCAAACATCGGGCGCTTGCTGTAGTCGGCGATGCGCTCGAAACAGTAAAGGAACTCGATCAAAACCTTGATGGCTGGACGGCCGATACCGCCTGGACCGAACAGGGAAAGATCGAATTCGCGAAATGGAATGTGGCGCTCGACGGTTTCCAAAAGCCGACCAACGATCCAATTCCCACTTATGCGCAGGTCATCGGCGTGGTGAACGCCAAGGCTGGCGAATATGATCTCCTGATCACGGCGGCGGGCGGCCTACCCGGCGAAGTCATGAAGAACTGGCGTGTGAAGGCGCCGAATACATTCGATTGCGAATTCGGCTTTTCCTGCATGGGCTATGAAATCCCTGCTGGCTGGGGCGCCGCCATGGCCGATCCCACACGCACACCCATCGTCATGATCGGCGATGGCACATACATGATGATGAATTCGGATATCTATTCCTCGGTTCTGTCAGGGCACAAGATCATTCTCATCGTCTGCGACAACGGCGGTTATGCCGTCATCAATCGTCTGCAAAACGCCAAGGGCGGTGCCTCCTTCAACAATCTCCTCAAGGATTGTCGGGTGAAGGAGCCCTTCGCGGTGGACTTCAACAAACATGCAGAAGCGATGGGTGCTCTGACGCGGCGGGTGGAAAGTCTCGCCGATCTCGGCCAGGCCGTGGAATGGGCGAAGACCACCGACCGCACCACCGTCATTACCATCGTTTCCGACGCCTTCACCTGGACCCCGGGCGACGCCTGGTGGGATGTGGGCGTGCCGCAAGTGAGTGTCCGCGCGGAAGTCAGTAATGCCGCGCAACAGCAGCAGGAAGGACGGACCCGCCAGCGCGTCGGCGTCTGAGCGTTCCCTCCTCATTTTTCGACCAGACACCGAGGCCGTTCCTGCAGGCGGGACCGATCGCGCCCGCTTGCGCCGCGCGGCCGCGATGAACCTTCTTTCACAAAGATTGTGAGCGAACATGATAGCCAAGCTAGGTATCGCACCCATCGCATGGTCGAATGACGACCTGCCGGAACTCGGTGGACAAACATCCCTTGAAACCTGTCTGCGGGAAAGCCGCGCCGCCGGCTTTTCCGGCGTCGAGACGGGGGGCAAGTTCCCGAAGACGGCCGCAGAACTTGGGCCAAAGCTCGCGGCCTTCGGTCTCTCTCTCGCATCGGGCTGGTATTCCGGCACCGTGCTCGACGCCCCCGACGACCTTGCCGCAGAAAAGGAAAAGGCTGCGAGCCAGCTCCAACTCTTCCGTGAACTTGGCGCCGCCTGCCTCGCCTATGGCGAGACGGCGGGCACCATCCAGAACAAGCGCACGGCTCCGCTCAATTCCCGCCGCCGCCTCGCCGAGGATCAGATCCGTACCTATGGCCACCGCCTGACACGCTTTGCGGAATATTGCTCCGAAAAGGGGGTGCCGCTCGGCTTCCATCACCACATGGGCACCGGGATCGAGACGGAGGAGGACCTCGACCTTCTCATGCGCCACACGGGCGAGGCTGTGGGCCTGCTCTATGATACAGGCCATATGCGTTTTGCCGGTGGCGACCATCTGCGCGTCATCGAAAAGCACGGCCGCCGCATCATTCATGTCCACGCAAAAGACGTTCGAGATCAGGTCATCTCAAGTCTCGACCGCAGTCACGACTCCTTCCTTGACGCCGTGCTTGCCGGAGCCTTCACCGTGCCGGGAGACGGCTCCATCGACTTCAATGCTGTGGCTCAACGCCTCTCGGATGTTGGTTATCAGGGATGGTTCATCGTCGAGGCGGAACAGGATCCGGTCAAGGCCCCGCCTGCCGAATATGCTGTCATCGGCTATCGCGCCTTGTCGGCCGCGCTCCAAAAGGCTGGCTATAAGATCCAGGGAGAGAATACGCATGAGCGCATTGCAGGGTAAAATCGCTGTCGTCACCGGTGGCACGCAGGGGCTTGGCGCCGCCATTGCCCGGACATTCGCTGAACGTGGCGCGGCCGGAATCGTCATTTGTGGCCGCTCGAAGGAAAAGGGCGAAGCCAAGGCCAAGGAGATTTCCTCGACGACTGGGACGGACGTGGTCTTCGTTCCTGCCGATCTCAGTCAGGTGGACGATTGCCTTGCCGTGGTCAGACGCGCGGATGCGAAATTCGGCCGGATCGACGCACTCGTCAATGCTGCGGGAGCCACCGATCGCGGCACCATCATCGATACGTCGCCCGAACTGTTCGACAAGATCTTCGCGGTGAATGTCAAAGGTCCCTTCTTCCTCATGCAAGAAGCCATCAAGCTCATGCGGCGTGAGGGCACCGAAGGGACCATCGTCAACATCTGTTCCATGTCGGCGAAGGCGGGGCAGCCCTTCATCGCTGCTTATTGCAGCTCCAAGGGCGCGCTCGCGACATTGACAGAGAATACAGCTTATACGCTGCTCCGTAACCGTATCCGTGTCAACGCACTCAATATCGGCTGGATGGCTTCCGATGGTGAGGATCAAATCCAGAAGAGCTATCATGGAGCAAGCGATGGTTGGCTAGAAAAAGCCGCCGCCGCCCAGCCGTTCGGCCGGCTGATCGATCCCGACGAGGTCGCGCGCGCGGTTGCCTTTCTCTCCAGTGACGAATCCGGCCTCATGACCGGAAGCGTCATCAATTACGACCAGTCTGTTTGGGGCGCCTACGATTCAGCCCCCAACCCGACCGCTCCACTCTAGTATCCACCCTCATTGAAACGCAGCTTGTCGCGGTTCAATGAGGACAAGTGGATAAGTTTAAAAAGTGACGGGTCGAGAATCTATGTTTCTCGATCCGAGAGCGTTCCAGACATCTCCAAACCACTCCACACAAATATAAAAAGACCCTTGGTCCTAGAGCGACGGCCATAGCGATTCATTCTGGATAGGGCGTCCCACAATGCCCTATCCAATACATTGTTATCCTCTCCGTCATTTCCGTGAGCTTTTAAAGCGTTTCTCATTTTGCCCATGAACGTGGCGAGAGAGTTAATAAGCAAGGGAGGAAATGAACATGAACAAGGTGTTGGTGGCTGCCGCAGCGGTGGCTCTCATGACGGCTCAAGCATCGGCGAAAGACCTCAAATCCATCGGCCTCTCGCTTGCCTCGATGGATAATCCCTATTTCGTCGCCATGGCCAAGGGCGCTACGGCGAGTGCCCAGAAAATCAATCCGAATGTCAAGATCAATACGCTTGATTTCGATTATGATCTGAACAAACAGGCCACACAGATCGATAGTCTCATTGCCTCGGGGGTCGATTTGATCCTGCTCAATCCGGGCGATCCCGCGGCTCTGGAGCCGGTGATCCAACGGGCCCATGCCGCCGGTATTCCCGTCATCGCGGTCGATACAGCAGCCAAAGGCGCCGATATCACCATCACCACGGACAATCGGCAGGCGGGGGAAATCGCCTGTCAATATATCGTCGACAAGCTCGGCGGCAAGGGCAATGTCATCATTCAGAACGGTCCGCAGGTGTCTTCCGTGCGCGAGCGTGTTGAGGGCTGCAAGAAGGCGCTTGCGAATGCTCCGGAGATCGCGGTCCTTTCAAGCGATCAAAATGCCAAAGGATCGCATCGGCATGGCATGAATGTCATGCAGGACCATCTTTCCCAGTTTGCGAAGATCGATGCGGTCTTCACGATCAATGACCGGCAGGCGATTGGCTCTGATTTTGCCGCGCAGCGCCTCCATCGCAACGATCTCATCATTACTTCGGTCGATGGCGCGCCTGATATCGAGGTCGCTCTCAAGGCGAAGAACACCTGCATCCATGCCTCGGCCAGCCAAGATCCCTATGCGATTGCCCAGCTTGCCGTTGATCTCGGCAATGATCTTCTGAACGGCAAGAAGCCCGAGCAGGATGTCATTCTCATCGCGCCGAAACTGGTCACGCGTGAGAATGTCGCTGAATACAAGGGTTGGCGGGCCGAGCGTTAACCAGCGCACCAACATCAACCGCAAAAGGGAGACCTCTTTGCGGTTGATGCGTTTCAAAGAGCTGGAACAGTTGCTCCAGTATCCATTCTTATTGAAGCGCGACTCGTCACGGTTCAATAAGGACAAGTGGATACGGTTTAAAAAGTGACGGTTCGAGAATCTGTGATTCTCGATACGAGGCAGGGGATTGAAAGGCTTCATCCGGCTGACATCATCCGCGTACCAGGATGGACGGCATGAAGCCTCAAGGGGGGTGAGAATGGCATCGAAAAAAGCAGGGCGGCAGCTTCTGCGGGCCACGAGAATCGCGGGGATTTTGGCCTTGGGTTTTGGACTGACGCAGGGCGGGACGGCAGCACGGGCCGCGGATGTCGCGCCGCCAGCCCAAGTGGCGGTGTCGCCCGCGCCTCCCGTCCCGGAACATGACTGGGCCTTGGGGACTTGGGGCGGGGTGCGCTCCGATCTTTATCGCAAGGGTATCGATTTCCAATTCGTCTGGGTTAGCGAAGTCGCCTATAACATGACCGGCGGCGCGGAAAACCGCATCGCCCAGGCCGGCCAGTTGAACCTCGGCGTCACCTTCGATCTGGAAAAATTATTCGGCGATCCGGGTGCCATCTTCCAGATGACCTTCGATAAGCGCGAGGGCCGCAATCTCAATCATGATGCCGGCCTCGACATGCTGGTCCAGCCGCAGGAAGTCTATGGCCGCGGTGACATCTGGCGCCTGACGCAATTCTGGTACGATCAGAAATTCGCCAATGGCGTGATCGATTGGAAAATCGGCAAGATGGCGGTGAGTGAAGACATCACCCAATATCCTTGCGTGTTCATGAACCTGTCGTTCTGCGGCTCGGCGCCGGGCCGCGGCCTCGCCGGCAATTATTTCTTCAATTATCCGATCGGCCAATGGGGCACGCGGGTGCGCTTCAACGCGCCGGAAGCCTATTTCACCCTGGCGGCCTATCAGATGAACCCCAACGTCTTGAAACAAAGCTATGGGGTGAATTTCGATTTCAGCGGCGGCAACGGGGTCCTGCTGCCGATCGAATTCGGCTGGCTGCCGGCTTTTGATGGAGGCCGTCTGCCCGGTGTCTACCAATTCACCGCCTGGTATGGCTCGCAGCAGGCTCAGGACGTCGTGGCCCTCAATTATCCGAATCTCGTGCCGCTCAGCGATCTGCCGGTGGGTGGCCGCTGGGGCGTGAGCTTCCAGATGTCGCAGCAGCTCACGCATCCTTCCGATGATCATCCCAAACAGGGCCTGAGCCTGATCGGCAGCATGGTGATGCTTGATCGGGCGACCTCGACGCTCAACAACCAAGAGACCATCGGCCTCGTCTATCACGGACCGTTCGAGAACCGTCAGGGCGATGAAATCGCCATTGCCTGGGGCCGCACGGAGGTCAATTCGCGCCTGACCAATGCCGCGATCCTGTCCAATGTCCTCGTGCCTGGCTCAGCCGTCGTGCGACGCGCCGAATATCCCTTGGAAATCTACTACAACTTCCATGCCTATAACGGCATCGATGTGCGTCCGAACTTCCAATGGATTCACTGCCCAGGTGGTGTTTGTAACAAACCGGATGTGGCCATCCTCGGTGTGAAAACTGTCATTAATTTCTGAAGCTTCCAAGACAGTTATGCGCCAGTGCTTCAAGAGGGCGAGTGGGTGCTCCATCCGCTATTAGTGATCGTGTCCATTATAATGGACACGATCACTTCCTAAACTTTCATCGTCCGGGCGGTCTTCACCGGATGGATAATGTTCTCCGGTGGATCGCTCAGCGCCAATATTGCGTCAATCGAGACCTACTCCTCTTCGGTCTCTTCTTCCTGCATCCGGCGACTTTCGACGCCTTCCTTCGCTTCATGAAGGACATTCGACACCAGGAAGCGCATCCGCCGTTTCTGGTTGTCGTCGAGGCTGGCATAAAGCGGCTGCCAGGCGTCGGCGAGCTTTCTGAGTGTGTCTGCTCTTTGAGTCAGGTTGTCAGCACGTGCACGCATGAGTTCTATAGGCTCGCCGCCCTTTTCAAGCCGCGCCTGCAAAGCCGCCGAACGTTGTTCCCTCATCGCCGATCTGGCGCGGATGGCGTTCTCTACTGCAGGCCAATATTTTTCCTGGTCGGGCTTCAGCTGCAGTGCGGCCTTGACAATTCCAATCCGCGCATCGGTCAAGGCAGTCCGATCGGCCGCGCTCAAGCGCTGTTGGCTCTGTTGTGCCGGGGCGCCAGCCTGCTGAGCATAGGCGAGCGAAGTTCCAGCAATGAGAAGCGTAGTCAACCCAGTTGCAAGCCTCTTCAACATCCGAACCTCCCAAAGTGAAGCCCCCACCGGGCCGCATAAGAGGCTCACGTTGGGAGCACTGCACGATATAGGTCAGCACCAACTTCTTACTACCGGTTGCGGGCTGTTTCAATCGATCAACTTATATATAAAGCATTGAAATAGCGTAGTTTTAGGTACAACCAAAGTTCCAGCTATCGCAACTCTGCTGGCTCTCCAATCCTTCCAGCCGGCGGACACGGAAGCACCGCCCCGGCGCTTAGATCGGAACGAGTCATTTTTCGTAATCTGTGCCTTTCTCCTCGATCTCCGCCTCTTGCTGAGGCAACAACGGCCCCAAGTCTGCTTCTCCTTCTCCGTCTGTCCAATAGGCGGCAAACAGGTCCTGCCCTGGCAGATCGGCAAGACTGTTGAAGCCAAACTCTCTCAGGAAGGCTTGCGTCGTAACATAGGTGACCGGTGCCCCCGGCTCGGGGCTGCGCGGTCCTGCACCGAGCCAGCCTTTGGCCTTGAGATAGGCCAAGGTATCGCGGCTGATCTCACGGCCGAAGAAAGCACCCAGCCGCGCGCGAGTGATCGGCTGGAAATGCCCGATCGCCAGGAGCAATGTCGCATCCTTCTGGCTGGGGCCGCCATCCGGTCCCGCCAAGAACCCCGCCGCGCGCAAAACCGGCGCCAGAGACGGTCTTGTCCGCAGCTGCCAGCCGCCCGCGACAGCCACGACCTCGTAGGGGCGCCCTCGCAGATCCTCGCGCAGATCGGCGATGAGGTCCTCGATCACGCAGGCAGCGCCAACTACCTGGGCAAGCACGTCCCGCGAGACTGGCTCGGCGGCGGCGAAGAGGAGCGCTTCGACGCGCCGCAGCCATTCACGCCAGCGCAAGGCGGGCGGTAGAGCCTCGAGCTCGCGCTCGAAGGATGGATCGGAACGAGACCGTCGTGCCATGGTCACAGCCCATATAACCGGAAAGCGGCACGACCCGACAATTCGCGGACGGCGCCTTGGGCGACCAGATGATCGAACAGCCGACGTCCGGCCCGATCGCTCAGATGCGGCTGCAGCAAGCGAGGAGTCACGGCATCCTCTTCGAGCAGCATCAGAATCGCCCGATCAATTTTCTTGATACGCAAGCTGGGGGCCGCCGCGAAGAGGCGTTCCCCCGCCTGGTGCAGGGTGGCGAACAGAGCCAAGGCTTCGGCCCCTGCCCTCGCCATGTGGCGGCTGCACAGGGTCAGCCAGGCGGTCTTGTCGCAACCAGCGCTTCGCGCAGCAGCCCAGGATACCGATAGCAGGCTCAGAGGCACCGGCGCCACCCATCCCAGGGATCGGGCAAGGACTACATCCGTCAGCCAAAGAGCCAAAACTTCGACCGGCAGGACCCAGGTCCTGCCCTCTTCAGCCTCGCGATGCTCCAGGACCGCCGCAGCGCAAGCGGCCGCCGCATGCAACGGCGTCGGCTGTTTCTTTGCCGCAGTGACACCGGCTTCCATCAGAGCTTTGAGAGTGGGCTCCCTTGCAACGCCCTGCCCCTCACAAAACGCGTCCCACCAGCTTTTGGGGTGGGTGGGATCAAGGCTGACGAGCGCCCGCACCCAACCGAGCCAGCGGCCGGCCGGACCGGGATCGGCATCCGGCGCGCGCAACACCCAGGCGTCGCGCAACTGGCGTTCAGTTTCCGGACGGCCTATCTGCCGGACAAGGACTGCGGCGGCATGTACGGCAAGGCGGCGGCGCCAGAGGGTCCCGATCGGCGACGCGGAACCCGCCACCGGCTGTAGGCAGCCCAGCACGGCACCAGCCCGAAACGCTTGCGCCTCTGCCCCTTCCCCTCTCCCCGAAAGTAACGGCGTTCGGTCAGCCTTTTCAAGCTCCTGCGTGTCCTGCAGCCAGGGTGGCAGGACGGGAGCGGGCGGCAGCGGGGGTAGAATAAGGCGGGGCGGCATGGCTCCATTTTAAGCCAAGACGGCGCTTTGTCATGTGGAAAGACCGTTCAACGCCGCGTTGAGCGGTTCGGCGAGCGCTCGGCGCGCTTCCGGTCGATCATCAACACCACATCATGACTCATTCCCTCAATGCGCCAGGCGTTCCAATAGATCGCGAACATGCACCTGATCCGCCTTGTAGTTGCCGGTCAGCGTATACATCACGAGATTGATACCACCACGTAATGCCATTTCATGCTGGCGGCGATCGCCGGGGATCAAAGCATAGAGCGTGTCACCATAGGCATCGGCCGCCCAGCCCGCGGCGAGATCATTCGAGGTAATGACGATGGGCGAGACGCCATCACCCGAGCGCACCGGCCGCGCATCGCCATTCTCCGTCTGCGGCGGCAGAGCCTCGATCCAGGTACTGCCTGTCTCGTAGCGGCCGACGAAACCATCGAGAAGATAGAAAGTCTTCGTCACCACATGATCGGCCGGTATGGGTTCGAGTTGTGGCACATCCACTCCGTCAAGAAGCCGGCGCAGCCAAAGGGCTTCAGGCGTCGGAGGACCATCGGGCCGAGCCGTCAAGGCATCACGTGTGTCGAAGAGGACGGTGCCCCCCTGTTTCATAAAGGCCGAAAGCTTGCCCGCAACCTCGCGCGGAGGCTGTGCGGCATTGGCGGCGATCGGCCAATAGAGCAGAGGATAGAAAGCCAGTTCGTCATGCGCCGGATCGACGCCGATCGGTTCGCCCGGCACCATCGATGTCCGCGATGCGAGCGCGCGGGACAGGCTGATGAGCCCGGCCCGGCTGATTTCATCGACCTTCGCATCGCCGCTGCGCACATAGGCAAGACGCGTGGTGAGCGCGGATTCAATATCCCTTTGACTGATCGCTTCCCGTGAGGTGGCGGCGGGTTGCGCCGCCTCAAGGCGATCTTGTGGTAACAGCAGCACGCCAGTGCAAAAGCCGATCGCAAGCATTGCGGCGAGCCGGCGCGAAAAACGCGTCAGGCCACCGGCGAGCCACAGCGAAAAGACCGCATCAGCCAAACAGAGAATGAAGGCTGCAAATACCAGGAAGACGCGCAGATCCACCGGCCGCCCGATCTGCAATTCCTGCTCGTTCAATCCGACGCCCTCCAGGTGAATCGCCGCTAATGTTTGTGTAGGCGTCAATGTATTGACAGCGAACAGAGCCTCCGGCGGGCCGTAAAATCCCGGTGGATGTTCGGCATCGGCGGTTCCGGTGAAGGGAATGGGCAAGGGCCGCGCGAGCGGCGAAGGGGCGCCAAGAACACCAAATCCATCGAGCGTGCGCCAAGGGCTCAGGCTCTCCGGCCGATGCGTGTCAAAGGCAGGGGCGATTTCCCCTTCCACCCCCTCACGCTGACCCGTCTCCCCCGAGAGCGCCACAATCTTGCGCAACATATCGACAAACAGGCCCGAAAGCGGCAGATTGGACCATGTTGTATCCGCCGTCATGTGAAACAGCACGATCATCCCCTTGCCACGCTGCGCGGCGGTGACAAGCGGCGTGCCGTCAGACAATTGCGCCCAGGTTTTCGCGGCAAGCCCGGCATCAGGCTCGGCCAAAACCTGTCGCGACACCGTGACTTCCTCCGGCACGGCGAGGCCGAAGAACGGGCTTTGCTGATCGAAGGGTGCGAGCCGTTTCGGAATATCCCAGGAGAGCGAGCCGCCCAAAACCCTGCCCCCACGCCGCAATCGCACCGGCACGAGATCATCGGAGGCTCCGGCAAGACGCGTCCCGGCGAAGCGGAGCAAAATGCCCCCTTTTTCGACGAAACGCACCAATTGCTCATGCGCGGAGGCCGACATCATGCCGATATCGGCCAGGATCAAGACATCGACGTTCTCGTTTAAAAGCGTCGCGATCGGATCCGCCGTCCCCGGCCGCACCTCACGCACATCGGCGAAAGGCGCCAGCGCCTTGGTCAGATAATAATTCGGCGCGAGCAGGGGTTGCGAGACATCGGCGGTCTCGCCGCTGATGACACCGATACGCCGACGCTTGCTGCTCTCATCAAGCAAGGAGACCGCACCGGCGGAAGGCTCTCCCTCAATGTCCAGGCGGGCAATTTCATTCCGCAATTCAATTGGCAGATCGAAACGCGCATGGGTCTCGAGATTTCCGTTCCACTGAAATCCCGCCTCGGCGATCGTCAGCCCCTTAGCATCGCGCGCCCGCACGAGACCGCCTTCTTCTCCTTTGGCCGCAGACCGCAAGACCCGGACATCGAGGCCGCCACCGCTATTATGCGGGCCGGCCAAGGCACGCACCGGCTTCGGATCCCGTAAGACAACAAGTTTCGGGCCGAGCTTGGCGAGTTTTTCAGCGAAATCGCGAGCGTGGCCTTCCTCGAGCCCATCGCTGATCCAGACGATGGCGGCAGGCTGTTGATGCGTCACGAAACGCTCGATGGCTTCGAGGAGAGGCAGATGATCCGGCTGATAGGGAACCGGCCTGACCGCCCGTAAATGATCAAGCGCGCGCGCCGCCTCCAGGGCCATAATCTCGCGCCCGCCTTCCGACGTGGCCACAAGCGCCACCGGACGCCCTTCCTCGCGCCACGCATCAATATGCTGCATGGCGGCGCTCGTCCGGTTTTCCCAACCCGGCGCGGCCGGCCAACCATCGTCGATCACGATCAGGAGTGGCCCTTTCTCAGTCGCCAGCGTCGGCAACGGATTCCACAACGGCCCTGCCATCGCTAGAATGATGAGAGCCGCGATCGTCAGCCGCAGGAGCAAAAGCCACCAAGGCGTATGATGCGGCGTCTCCTCACGCGGTTGCAGGTCGAGGATCAAGCGCAAAGGCGGGAAGGGAATCCGCTGGGGCCGGGGCGGTGTCGCCCGCAACAGATAATAAAGGATGGGCAGCCCGGCGAGCGCCAAGGTCACGGCTGGTACCGTAAAGGCGAGCGGCAAACCGAACATCAGCCCTCCCTTGCCGTCACGGCCATGCCGCCGGCCTCGAGACGCATGCGCAAAGCGAGCAGAGCCTCTGAGGCTGGATGATCGGTCCGATGGATGGACAAGCTCCAGCCTTTCGCCCTGGTCAGGGCAGCAATGGCGTCGCGATGAGCGGCGAGTCTGTGCTGATAATCCTGCGCGAAATCCTCTGCCTGTCCAACGCGGAAACGTGCAGGCGAATCGACATCGATCAATTCCGCATGCCCCTTGAAGGGGAAGGTCTCCTCAATCGGATCGGCGATCATAACGAGATGGCCATTCGCTCCTTGAGCGCTGAGCCGCTCGATGACACGGGCGAGATCCGCCACGTCGCAGAGGAAATCACCAATTAGCAAAGCCTGTGCGCCGCGCGGAAGAGACATGGCCTCGGGCAATTCCGCAGGCCGATAATCAGGGGCTTTCTCCTCCAGAAGCCAGGCCTCGGCCAGACGCTCGACGATCTGGCGCGTCGCCAGCGGCCGCGTGAGGCCGAGCAGCGCCACCCTCTCCCCCGCTGCCACCAGAAGATCGGCTGCGGCAAGGCCCAGCACCAAGGCGCGATCCACTTTTGATTGCATGGCGAGGCTCGAAAGGAAATACATGGAAGCACTACGATCGACCCAGAGATAGATCGTGTGAGCGGCCTCCCATTCCCGTTCGCGCACATAGAGGTTCTGGTCGCGCGCGGAGCGTCGCCAGTCGATGCGGGCAGCCGATTCCCCCACTGTGAAGGGCCGAAATTGCCAAAAGGTCTCGCCCGTGCCGGGCCTGCGGCGTCCATGCACGCCATGCATGACACTCGCGGCAATATCGCGCGCCGCGACGATCAGGCCAGGGAAGCGGGCAGCCAGGCGCAAAGCCTCGTCTTGCTGGCTAGGACCGAGACCGTGAAGGGCGGGATCGAGAAGCGAGGCGGTCGGCACGGGTTCAGGAGAGCCTTTGGATCAATTTGCCGATCACATCGCTCACCGTCAGCCCCTCGGCCCGCGCGGTAAAAGTCAAAGCCATGCGATGTTTGAGGATCGGTTGAGCGAGAGCGATCACATCCTCGATGGACGGCGACAAACGTCCTGTCACCAAGGCGCGGGCGCGGGAGGCCAGCATCAAGGCCTGCGCGGCGCGCGGCCCTGGTCCCCAGGCGATATGTTTGGTCAGTTCGGCATGGCCTTCACCGGGTCGCGCCGAACGCACGAGGTCGAGGATCGCCTCCACCACTGTTTCGCCAACTGGCAAGCGGCGCACGAGACGTTGCGTCGCCAGCAAATCCTCGACGCTCATCGCGGGCCTGGGCGCCGCTTGCACTTCGCCGGTGGTCTCGATCAGGATGCGCCGTTCGGCATCACGATCGGGATAGACCACGTCGATCTGCATGAGAAAGCGATCGAGTTGCGCCTCCGGCAAAGGGTAAGTACCCTCCTGTTCAAGCGGGTTCTGCGTCGCCAGAACATGGAAAGGCTGCGGCAAGTCATGCCGTTCGCCAGCGACCGAGACATGATATTCCTGCATGGCCTGCAATAAGGCCGATTGCGTGCGGGGGCTCGCCCGGTTGATTTCATCGGCCATCAGCAATTGAGTGAAGATCGGCCCCTTGATGAATCGGAAGACGCGGCGGTGGTCGACGCTTTCCTCCAGCACTTCCGACCCCAGAATATCAGCCGGCATGAGATCCGGGGTGAATTGGACGCGGCGCGCCTCAAGTCCTAGAACCGTGCCCAAGGTTTCCACGAGCTTGGTTTTGGCAAGACCCGGGACACCGACCAGTAGGCCATGGCCACCGGCAAACAAAGTCACCAGCGCATCCTCGACGACACGCTCCTGGCCGAAAATAATAGCCTCAATGGCACTGCGCGCGGCCGCGATCCGTTCCAGGGTCGCTTCGGCATTGCGGACCAAAGCGTCTTCAAGCGAAGTCGTGAGCACTTCCGGCATGATAGGGCCTTTCGCGAACCGGCCAGGGAGAACCAGCTTTGATTGATGATGGTTGAATTGTTTCCAGCCGAACCTGACGGAGCATCCCGCTGGGCGAACCCATCCCATTGACGATATAATTCACTATCACAGCGGAAATGACCACATTCTGTTTCGAGTTCAACCCTTGAACGCCCTGAAAATCAAGAACACCCCGAAAATCCAGACATGGCTTTCGCCAAGCAGGTGGCTGGCTGAGGAGGATAGTCCAGATTATCCTTCATATAATCCGCGAAAATGGCGCGGAGATTATGGCCTGATCCTGGGATATGAGAACGCCAATGAGCGGCAGCGATGAAAAGACGAAAAAGACGGTTTTGACGCCCGCCACCTCGCCCCCTCCCCTTTCCCTCCTGGCAGGCCAATTGGACGCGGGCCTCGCACATGCGGCTCACCTGCCCCCGATCGATCAATGGAATCCTCCCTTTTGCGGCATGATTCCCATGCGCATCGCCCGCGATGGACGCTGGTTCCATCAGGGCACACCGATCGAGCGACCAGCTCTCGTTCAATTGTTCTCCAAGCTCTTGCGCAAGGATGGCGAGCGCTACGTCCTCGTCACGCCGGTCGAATGTGTCGGCATTGAAGTCGAGGACGCGCCTTTCCTCGCCGTTGAGATGAAGATTGAGAACGAAGGCAGCCTTCAGATCCTTTCCTTGCGCACCAATTTCGATGATTGGGTGCAAATTGGGACAGCGCACCCCTTACGATTCGAAACTCAGCCCGATGGCGGTCTCAAGCCCTATGTCCTGGTGCGCGGTGATCTCTGGGCACTCGCGACACGCTCCCTCCTCGTTGAACTCACTGATTACGGAACCATTGAGGATTGGCGGGGTGAGCCTTGGTTCGGGCTGCGCTCGGATGGGCAGTTCTTTGCCATGGCCAAAGCCAATGGTTTGAGTGATTAACCACGGCGCGACCGCCCGGCGAATTCAGACCTCGCAGCCAGATGGCTGTTGATCCTCCCTTATGCGCAGATTTTCAGAGAGCGATGCCAATACACACGACCACACGGCCGGAAACCACCGCCCTTCTTGCTCATAAAGGGGTGGAGCGGATCTTCGCGATCTTCAATGGCGCGGGCGAGGAAACCCGGATCGTCGGCGGCTCCGTGCGCAATGCACTCGCCGGTCAGCATGTGCACGAATTCGACTTCGCCACCACCGCCTTGCCCGAGATCATCCAGGCGCGCGCCGAGGCTGCCGGCCTGAAATATATTCCGACCGGCATCGAACACGGGACCATTACGATCCTCGCCGGGGGAGAAAGTTTCGAGATCACGACCCTGCGCAAGGATGTCGAAACCGATGGCCGCCGTGCCATTGTCCGTTTCGGTCGCGATTTCGAAGAAGATGCTCATCGTCGTGACTTCACCATCAATGCGCTCTCTATGGATCAACACGGCACCCTTTATGATTATACGGGAGGCCTCGCAGATCTTGCCGCCGGCCGTGTCCGGTTCATCGGCGCGGCGCGGCAAAGAATTCGGGAAGATTATTTGCGCATTTTGCGCCTGTTCCGCTTTTCCGCTGATTTCGCAGGAGGCCGGCTCGATGCCGAAGGCCTTGATGCCGCAATCAGGGAACGCGAAGGCTTGCGGCGGCTTTCCACCGAACGTATCCGCGCCGAATTACTGAAACTGATGGGGGGCAAAAGGGTCGCTGAAGTCGCCTATGAAATCGCCGAAGCCGGCCTGTTCACGCCCCTGTTGCCGCTGGTCCCGCAACCCAGCCGGCTCAATCGGTTCATCACGATCGAGACAGAAGCAACCCAGGATCCCTTGCTGCGCCTTGCCGCCCTTTTCACCATGGTCAGGGAAAATGTCACCGCCTTGCGTGTCCATCTTTCGCTTTCAAATGCGGAAACCACGCGTCTCGATCACGCGGTCACCTTAGCTAGTTCCCTGCATGCTCTCGCAGAGCCACCCAGTGAGCCAGCTATGAGGGCGCTGCTCCTGCATCGGTCTCACCAAACTCTCGACGACGCCTTCGTGCTGACACAAGCAGGAGCACCCGCCGCTTTGGGAGCCGCCTGGGCTTCGGCAAGAGCCAGATTGCGCACCCTGCCGAAACCAAAGCTGCCCTTTTCCGGCGCGGATCTCATTGCCCGCGGCATCAGCCCCGGCCCAGGCATGGGCGAGGCTCTGCAAAGACTGGAAAAAGCTTGGATCGCGGCCGGATTTCCCGAGGATTCCGAGAGCCTTGCCGCTTTGCTCGATCGGATTGCCCCGGCGAGGAGGGTTTAATCCAAAAAGAAGGGCACTTTGGCTCCCAAGGAACCCAAGTGCCCGAAATTTTCATTGCTCTTTTTGTTATACCAACGGTCATAATCAATGACCGTTGGACCGCTCTTGAATTTTCGCTCTCGCTTTGAAAAAGCGAAAATTCAAGAAAGGAACCAAAGGTCGTTCTTCACGACCTTTGGTATTATATTTTAGCGCATGATGCCCGGCTGCTTCGGCGGACCATCGAGATAGTTCGGCTCCACACCTTCGGTGTCGATGAACACCGCGCCATCCTCGATCTTCAGCGGATATTCGGCGAGTGAGCAGGGCTTACCCTTGAGGCACTTGCCGGTCGTGCCGTCGAACAGCCAGTCATGGTGATGGCATTCGAGATCCTTGCCGTTAAAACGGGCATCAGCCAAGGGCTCCTTGGCATGCGGGCACATGCCCTGGAAAGCACGCGGCTGGCCACCTTCCGGCCAAATGATCAAGCAAAGCGTGCGATTGGGAACCGCAACGTCATATTTGCCCTCAATCAACTCAGATTCTTCGCAAACTTTGACGAATGCCATAAAAACAGCTCCTGGTTTTGGATGAAGCAGAGGTGCGCCCGTCCGAACTTTGATTATTTCCAATCATGCAAGCGGTAAGCCACTGATGGCCGTCGTTGAGCGCATTTCCGGGCGTATCATGGACCCATGCGTTGTCCATGACGATCGCAACATCTTTCAGTTATTGTGAGGCTGTGTCGAGAAAGTGAGCAGAATCTGCTTTCTGCTGAGCGACCAAACAGTTTCTCAGATCACATCCAAAAATTCTTTGATCCTGAAACCGGAGAATGCATGAATACCGTCGAAATGACCTCAGATAAATCTGATAAAATTTAAATAACAGGTTAAGACGGGTTAGCAGCAACCATATGAGGTTAAAGAATGACGAGTGCTCGCAATATTATCTATTCGTCGAAACATCGGGCCGAGTTGCAGGACTATCCGGTGGCAGATATAGATGAAGACAAGCACTTCTCGCGCCTTTTCGATGTATCAAAAAATTTTACTATGACCGGAAAGGAGGCGATGTATGGACTGTACCAGGCCGTTTCTTACGTTGTCTCCCGGGGTATTCCAGGCGACTTTGTTGAATGTGGCGTGTGGCGCGGCGGGAGCAGCCTGCTCGCGGGCTTGGCATTCCGTGATCTTGAAGTCGTGTCAAAGACCAGACTCCGGCATATTTTCTCGAGACTACGAGATCGCGCTCCTCGTCCGCGTCGACTATGGCTTTACGACACATACGAGGGGATGACGGCTCCAACAGAGGTCGACGTGGAGATCGGCGGTAAAACTGCCCAATCATATATAGAGCAATACGCGGATGATGGACGGTGGTGCTACGCCGCTGAGGCAGATGTGCGTCAAACCTTGATTCAAAACGGACTCGATGAAAGCCAGTTTCAATTGGTCAAGGGAGATGTCTGCCAAACACTGAAGAGCACGGTGCCATCAAAAATATCTATCTTGCGTTTAGATACAGACTGGTACGAGTCAACTAAAGTCGAAATGGAAGTGCTTTATCCACTTTTATCCCCGGGCGGTGTTTTGATCATTGATGATTATGGGCATTGGGAAGGCTCCAGGAAAGCTATAGACGAATATTTCAAGACAAAGCCAATATTTCTACACAGAACAACTTACGCTGTACGAACAGGAATTAAGATATAAATATTATACACTACATTATAATATATATTTATTATTAATTCATAAAGTTCATAATGGATATGTTTATTACGTATTAACTGGCATTACTAAAGGATGTTACTTTGGTAGATCTCTAAGCAAAGCCTTCCCTTCCACCGATAATAGAACAAGCCATTTTAGCCAGGTCGCTTCATCCAGATTCCCTTGATAATTGCTGGCCCAACTGGTTTTTGCGGCCAGAATTTTCCTGATAGCGCTCAACGCGAACTGACATATGTTGGTTTGAAATATTGGCGCCGTGACCTGAGTGTACATAGAGGAACTATAGAGGAAAATACGCCTATTTGCATGGAATGTATATTGAAGTGCCCCATGCTATATGACATGAGCAGCCAGTATAATCATATCAAGCGAGGTCGACTGGCGAATGCGTTTCCCTCTCATCGACGTGCTGCGAGCTTTCGCAGCGCTCAGCGTTGTTGTCTATCACGTCATTGCCCATTTCAATTGGACCGAATTTCCCATCTCCGGCCCTCTGGTATGGTTTCGAACAGGATGGATGGGCGTTGACTTATTCTTTGTGATCTCCGGATTTGTTATCAGCTTGTCCGCCTTCGGAACGCTTGATAAAACTCAAGAGAAAAAAGAATTTTATGCTCATTTCATACGCCACAGAGCCGCAAGAATTATCCCCCTTCACTATCTCACATGCCTCATATTCATAATATACATTCAGCCCTTTATGTTTTTCGATAGCTCGGCCTGGAGTCAATTCGTCACTCATAGCCTGTTCATCTATAATTTCTTCAGCACTCATCAAGGCGGCATCAACGGAGTTAACTGGTCTGTAGCCGTTGAGATGCAGTTCTATCTTCTCATGATGATAAGCGCGGCAAAACTACGCTCTTGCAAACCTATTGAGATTGCACTGGCCGGGCTTGCAATTGCTTGGCTGTGGCGTGCCACGATGTTTCCCTTGACTGATATATCAGGGCCACTCGGCGTTTATCCCCGCTTTCTCCTTACGACGCAACTCCCAGGAATGCTTGATGAATTTGCATGCGGCATCCTTCTCACGCGCTTCGTGCGCAGCGATATGGGTCGCCATTTTATCAGTAAAAACCCCTATCGCTTATGGATCACATCATTCGCTTCTCTTGTTACAATGACTTGTTTTCTCGCAATTTATTGGCAGAATGCCGCATTCTGGAACTCGTTTTGGATGGTGACCTTTTCGCGAACCTTGCTAGGTATCGCCTGGGCAAGTATTATTCTCATTGTATGCTGCATAAACTATAAATCGATAATAACAATCACAAAGCCACTCCAATATCTAGGAACCGTTTCCTATGGTATTTATTTATGGCACCTCTCAGTCATACTATCGCTTAAAACCCTCCCTTGGCTCACTGCGTCCAGGGCTCTACCCGTCATCATCGCGGTGACAATCACACTTTCCATTATCTCCTGGCATTTCTTCGAAGAGCCAATCATGCTTCGTTTTTCGCGCAAACTGCCGCCCACGGCACCAAATGACAAAGTCATAAGGCAGGCGGAAGATCACACCATTCAGCCTGCCTAAACCGCCACCCTCTTGATACTGACGGTGGGATCGGCAAGCTTTGCCCGATCCACTTTCTGCTGCGAGGCGATGAGCAGACGGCCACCCATGAATTCGGGCGCGGCATTGACCGCCTCGACCGCCTGGATGTGATCGCCCCGCATATGAAAGATCGCGAATTTGCCGCTGTCGATCGCACCACGGATCACCATGTCGTCGCAGTCGAAGGGCATGCCGGCAATCTGCAATTTGACGTCATATTGATCCGACCAGAACCACGGCACCACGGGTTCCGGCCGTGGCTGGCCGAGAATGGAAGCTGCCGCTTGTTTGGCCTGCTCCAGCGCATTGGCCACGCTTTCGAGACGGGCCATGCGATCCTGATAAAGCGGCAACGGACGCAAGGTCACATCGCCCAAGGCATAGATGGACGGATCGGAGGTTCTGGCATCGAGATCGACGCGTACGCCATTATCGCAGGCAAGGCCAGCTTCCCGCGCCAGCCTATCGCGCGCCACGGCCCCGATGCCTACGATTGCGACATCGCAGGCAAATTGCCGCGCATCCGCCAGCCTGACCCCGGCAATGCTTCCGGCATCCCCTTCGAAGCCCGTCACCTGCGCCCCGGTTTCAATGCGGACGCCCTGGGCGCGATGATGGGATTCATAGAACCGTGACAAAGGCTCGCAAGCAACGCGGGCCAGAACCCGGGGCTCGCGCTCAATCACCACGACATCGGCACCGAGCAGGCGGGCGGAGGCCGCGACCTCAAGACCCACATAGCCGCCACCGATGACAGCGAGGCGGCTTTCCGGCCGCAGGACCTGTTTCAAGAGACCGGCCTCAGCCAGCGTCCGCAGTCCAAAAATATTGGTAAGATCTGCTCCCTCGACGCCCAAACGACGGTTTTCGGACCCTGTGGCCAAGACCAGCACATCATAGGGCTCGACGTCACCACCCGCGAGACGGATCGCTTTTTCCTCGCGATCGATCCTCTCCACGCTCTCGCCCGTCCGTACGATGATCTTGCGCTCCTCATAGAAAGAAGGAGCACGCAGAAACAAAGAGTCCTCGGCGAGATTGCCCTTGAGATAGTCCTTGGAAAGGGGTGGTCTCTGATAGGGAGCAGCCGTTTCCTCGCCAATCACAAGGATTGGCCCCTCATGCCCCATCTCACGCATCAAGCTGACAAAAGTGCCGCCGGCATGTCCCGCGCCAACGACAACGATCCGCGTCTGACGCGGATCGGACTGATCCACCATGTTACCCTCGCGACCCAACCAATTCGGTAGTTCAAACGACGATTGATTTCGGTTTCAAAGCAAAATCAGTGCTGCCTCGAGCATTTTGGATTTATCCGAAACGCTCGAGGCAGGAAACAAGAACATTTTCAATCTGTTCTCATCGCGAAGCAATTTTACGTAAATTGAAAATGTTCTTGAATCTCTTGCAACAAATCCCTCGAGAAGGCCCGTCACAGGAAGAAAAAGCCTGACCGGCTTCAGACGACATGCGGCTCGGGCAAGGGCTGAAGTTGTCCGAGTTCCTCATCGGTAAAGACATGGCCCCGGGTCAGGAAACGCAGGCCTTCCGGCGATTCGAGGGAAAAGCCGGAGCCACGTCCGGGCACGACATCGATGATCAATTGTGTATGCGCCCACAAGGCATATTGCGCCGCGCCGATATAGACCGGGCAGCCGGCAATCGCACCGAGCAGAACATCCTGCGCGCCTGTCTTGAACTCGGACAGCGGATAACACATCGGCGCGCTGCCGTCGCAACAACCGCCGGATTGATGAAACAACAGAGGTCCATGGACCGCCTTGAGCTTTTCGATGAGTTCAATAGCCTTAGGCGTGGCGATGACGCGATCCATTATGATTTCCTCCCTTTTTAGCAAATATGGCGGGTGAGAGGCCCACCCGCCATATCCATGAAGACTTCTTTAGCTCGGGCTCTTTGAGCCAGTTTCTCAGAAGAAGCCAAGAGCCTTGGGGCTGTAGCTGACGAGCATGTTCTTCGTCTGCTGATAATGATCGAGCATCATCTTGTGGGTCTCGCGGCCGATACCGGATTGTTTGTAACCGCCGAAGGCGGCATGCGCCGGATAGAGATGATAGCAATTGGTCCAGACACGGCCGGCCTGGATCGCCCGGCCGAACCGATAGGCGCGCGTGCCGTTGCGGGTCCACACGCCAGCGCCAAGACCATAGAGCGTATCATTGGCAATTTGCAGGGCTTCCTCATCGTCCTTGAAGGTCGTGACCGAAAGCACCGGCCCGAAAATCTCCTCCTGGAAGATACGCATCTTGTTATGGCCCTGGAACACGGTCGGCTGAACATAGAAGCCACCCGCGAAATCAGCACCGACCTCAGCGCGGCCGCCACCCGTCAGGAGCGAAGCACCTTCCTGCTTACCGATATCGATATAGGAGAGGATTTTTTCGAGCTGATCGTTGGAGGCTTGCGCGCCGATCATCGTCGCCATATCCAGCGGATTGCCCTGACGGATCGCCTTCACGCGGGCGATCGCGCGCTCGATGAAGCGGTCGTAGATCTTCTCATGAACCAAGGCGCGCGAGGGACATGTACAGACTTCGCCCTGGTTAAGAGCGAACATGCTGAAGCCTTCGAGCGCCTTGTCGAAGAAATCATCATCCTCGTCGGCGACATCGGCGAAGAAAATGTTCGGCGACTTGCCACCGAGTTCGAGCGTCACCGGAATGATGTTTTCCGACGCATATTGCATGATGAGACGGCCCGTCGTCGTTTCGCCGGTGAAGGCGACCTTGGCGATGCGCTTGCTCTGGGCGAGCGGCTTGCCGCATTCGACGCCGAAACCGTTGATGACGTTGAGAACGCCGGGAGGCAGCAGATCGCCGATAATATCCATTAGAACCATGACGCTCATGGGCGTCTGTTCGGCGGGCTTCAGCACGATGCAATTGCCGGCGGCAAGCGCAGGAGCGATCTTCCAGACCGCCATCAGGAGCGGGAAATTCCAAGGAATGATCTGCGCGACGACGCCGAGCGGCTCATGGAAATGATAGGCGACGGTATCATGATCGATCTCGCTGATCGAACCTTCCTGGGCGCGCAGGCAACCAGCGAAATAGCGGAAATGATCGATGGCGAGCGGCACGTCGGCGGCCTTCGTCTCGCGGAGCGGCTTGCCGTTATCGATCGTCTCGACCATGGCCAATGTATCGAGCTTGCTTTCCATGCGGTCGGCAAGGCGCAGGAGAACACGCGAACGCTCCAGCGGAGAGGTCTGCGCCCATTTCTCGCGCGCCGCATGAGCGGCATCGAGCGCCAGCTCAACATCTTCCGCGGTTGAGCGAGCGATCGTGCAGAACACCCGGCCATCGATCGGAGAAACATTGTCGAACTTCTGGCCCTTGACGGACGGCGTCCACTTGCCGCCGATGAAATTATCATAATGTGGACGGATGGCGATGTCCTGACCCAGATCGGCGATGAGTTTTTCGACCATGGTTTCTTTCCTTGATGGGATGTTTATCGCTTGGCATTGCCATCATACGGTCATGCAAGCGGCGATTTTTATGATAGCGTCGCCCTCGGCGCGCTGAAGTCAGTTGATCAAGCCCGTATCGACGAAAGAGACGCGCGTTTTCGATCGCGCAAATACGCAATCTGGCAACGCACAAGCGGCCCGAGTCCGGCTTGATCCTTAAATGGCTTGAAAAGCACCATTTCCTCCCAGGAACCGATAGTCCCACCGCCCGAGAATAGTCCGAGCGCGGAGCCTGATCGCAATTCCATCCGAGCTTTCCGCTTTGCGGTTAAAGGGATCGGCTTTTTTTTCTTAATTAAGCAATTATCCCCCTCAAATCCAGGATCTCAGGGGTACATAGTGGCCAGCATCATTAACCGGCCCATATTATTTGAGAAGGGAGGACACCTATGACTTTCGACAGATAGTCGATTGAGCGGTGCCGTAAGAACAACGAAACCATTTTATCCGCACAGGCATAAATGCTGTAATAATCGCTTTGTAAAAGATTTTCAGAACTTTACATCCGCTGAAGCTTGGACAGAAAAAAAGTCTCGGCTTCTTCCGGGGTCCTCCAGGCAAAGTCCGGCAATTGATGCCGCGCGAAGGTGAACTGACGCTTGGCATAATGCCGCGTATCAAGTTTGCCGCGATCAGCCGCTTCCGCAAGGCTGATTTCCCCCCGCAGAGCCCGCAAAAGATGCGGCACGCCATGCGCCCGCATGACAGGCAGACTCGGGTCGAGTCCGCGCGCGCCTAGCCGCTCGACTTCTTGCAAGGCGCCCTGCTCCAGCATGGTGTCGAAACGCCTATCGATCCGCCGATTGAGATCGGCCCGATCCGGCGCGAGAAAAACCGCGAGAACCTCGGACATGGTCAGCAGGGGGGCGCTTCGCGCGTTCTGAAAGGCTGCGAGACTCTGGCCCGTGGCGACAAACACCTCCAGCGCCCGCAAAATACGCTGGCTGTCATTGGGTTTCAGCCGTGCCGCCATTTCTGGATCGCGGGCCGCCAATTCACGGTGCAGTTCAGGCGTGGAGCACCCTTCCGCATGTCGGCGCAAATCGGCACGTATGCTGTCGGGAACGGACGGTATATCGGAAAGCCCCTGCGTCAACGCCTTGAAATAGAGCCCCGTACCGCCAACGAAGATCGGCATGCGCCCTTGGCCTTGCGCCTCATCCAAGGCGATCCTTGCCTGATCGAGCCAAAGCGCGACGGAATAATTGATTCGGCCATCGACGCTCCCAAACAGGACATGCGGCGCCTGATGTTCTTCTTCCTGAGTTGGCCTTGCCGTCAGCACATGCAAGTCACGATAGAGCTGCATGGAATCGGTATTGATCACAACGCCGTTGCAGGTTTCAGCAAGCCGCAGCGCCAGGGCCGATTTGCCGCTCGCCGTCGGACCGGCAATGAGCAGAGCCATTGGTGCGCTCATGATCGTTCCGGACTCAAATGATGAAACGAGCGCGATCTTTGGGGCATGAGACGCAAAAAATCCGCTTTCGATCTTGGCAATCCATTTTGCATTGTGATTTTAGACATTTTGCCCGTGACTCCAGTTTCCAGGGCATGGATTCAATGCCATATCATGATGCGGTCGCCCAATTGAAACGACTGGCGGGGTCCCCTCAACCGGCATGGATTTATGGTTCCTGAATGCGTGACAGCCTCTTGCCTTTCGCCAAGCTTCGCGCAGATCCTTCCGCACGGCTGGATGTCGGCGAGACCAAGCTCCGGCCCCTGGAGCGCTGGCGCTTCGGGGCGCTTCTCTGGCTGTTCTTTTTTCTTCATTTCGGCGTCATAATTTATCTTCTATGGCACCTTGAGCCCGAAACCCCAACGGCGCAGGAGGAAATCCCTGTCGAGGTCGTTATGGCTCCGCCCCCCGAGCCAGCGGCCCCCGCACCGCCGCCTCTTATCCCGGACCCGCCAAAGGAAAAGCCCAAGCCGGAGCAGTTGACCGAGCAAAAACCCATAAAAATCGAAAAAGATAATGCGCAGGTCGCCTTCGACGCGCCAAGAACGCCCAATCAGGAAACCAACGAGAAGAAATCTCCCGATAAGAAGAGCGGCGCGCCGAACAAGGCCGAACCCGCCTCCCAAGCCGCGCCCAAGCCCGCTCAGCTCAAGGAGGCGAGACTCGCGCCTGAGGCATTACCCAAAGAGGAAGAAAAGGCAGAGAGCGAGCTCAAACCCGACGATCGGCCCGATGCCGAAGCCCTCGATAAGGCCTCACCGCAAAAAAGCTTAAAGAAACAGAGTCATCAAACGCCAACCCGAACCAAGATGCCGCTTTCGGAGGATGCCAAAGCCGCCGTCGCGCGGCAATTGTCTTCGTTGACAGCAGCCCCCAGCTTTTCCGTGGCCCAAGCCGCCCGCCCCTCCCCGATCAGTGGCGGAACGGCGGATTCGAGCTATCTCTCTATTCTGTTCGGGCTGATTACCCGGCAGCAGCAAGACCCCCATAAAGACAAGCCCCGGCACATGGATGCCGAAGTCGTCGTCGGGTTCTGGATCGATGAAACAGGGCGTTTGACCCATCAAGCCCTTTACCGCACCAGCGGCCAGCCCGATCTCGATGCCGCCGCCATGGCCGCCGTTCGCAAGGCCGCGCCCTTTCCGGAACCACCCCGCGGCATTCCCCGCGGCTTCGTCGCCCGCCTGACCTTTCCCGCGCGCTAGCCCGGGCCTTGTTATAGAGTCTAGCCATCAGGCGAGCTTCAGTTCGACCCACAATCCTTGCCCGTGATCGATCGCCTGGATTGAGCCGGACGGCGCCGCAAAGCCCGGCTTGCCCACCTGGTCGGCTATCCAGGGATCGTCGGCACGCACAACACGCCCTGCACAACGTTCTCCGAGCGCCGTGAGAAGCTTGTCATAAGGCATTTCACCCCAGTGGACTTGCTGGGCATCGTGCTTATTAGTCGGAATGAAGGCGGAAAGGTCCGGGCTCTTCATGAGTTCGAGCCCTTTCTCGCGCGCGGTCGCATTTTTGCTCCCGTGATGACCAACCTTATAGTAGACGGTCCGCGCGAGGAGATCGGGTCCGGTAACAACGCCGCCGTCGACCTGCCAATTTGCATTCTGCCAACTCAGCCAATTGCCAATCTGCGCATCGGCGGCAAACAGCAACACGCGCTTCGTATCGACGAATTCAAAAGCGAGGACGAGACTTGTGTTGTTGGTCTTGTCGTCGAGTTGCATGGCGAGATCGGCGCTGATGCCGAGCCAGTCGAGATCGATCCGCCGCCAGGATTGGTCGTGTTCATTAGGATCGGTCGCCTTTCTCTGCCGCCGTGAGCGGGTGGCTGGCGCTTCCGCCGAAGCGGGTCCGAAATAATGGGCCCGCGCGAAGGCGGCAATGTCGTGCGCGACCGTGTCTGGCGGCGCGAGAGCGGAGGTCGCGGCAAGGTTCGCGAAATTAGTGCCCGCATTAGGATCGAACGGCGCGGCATAGTCAAAACCCTCGCTGCTCGCGGAATTGAAGGCGAAGGCACTCGCGCAAGCGCACGCTCGACCGGCCAGCCCCTAGTGACGGCGGTCAGATACATCTCGGCGGTGTTCCGCGCCTTCCTGAAGATTGTCGACCATCGCACGTGCGATCTGATCCGCCTCGCAACCAATGGAACAGGCATTCTGCCGGACGGAGCGCTTCCCCCCAAAGCATCCAGGGTTCTGGATATTGGGCCACCAAAGGCCCATGCTCGGCGAGCCATAAAGCAGCCGCCGCCGCGATTTGTGGCGTCGCCGAGGAGGTGCCCGCTCCGTTCATGTCAACCATCTTGCCGCAATCAATTATCGCCCAGGCGACATTCGGCGTATAGGCACCGAGCGCCGTCGCCATCTTGCTGGACGGACCATAATTACCCTGCATCGTTGGCGGCGCGAGGCCGGCATAGGCACGACCATCCGCCATCACGCCGCAAGCAGCGAGCACACGCCGGTAGCGAGCCGGGAAGACAATCGATTTCGGTGTCAGCCTGCCGGCCAGATTATTGCCCGCCGCCGTGACGAGAAACATCCCCGCGTCATAGGCGAGATTGATCGCATCAACGAGAGCGGCGGAGGTCAGGCCGCCCATGCTCATGGAGAGAATCTGCGCGCCATTCTGGCGGGCATGCTCGATCCCCTGGACCATGGTGCTGGTCGTAAAGCGCACGACCCAATTGGCGATCCGAATGGGGATCACACGGGCAAAGGGCGCTCCTCCGATGAAATCCTTGAAACCGGACCAATCCGGCAAGGTGCCGTCAAGGCGGTTGCCGGCGAGAAGCGCTAGCGTCGCCGTGCCGTGGCCGCGATTGCGGACAGCTCCCAGGCCATCCGGCGTATGGTCGGAAGCATCGTGCGGGTCTGGGTCGCCATCGACAAAGCTGCGCTGGAGCTTTGTGTCGAGGTTGATCGGCCGAGTCACATGATGCGGATCATAACCCGTATCGAGATGGGCGATAATGACCTGATTGAGCTTCTTTTCAAGGTCCACTCCAAGCCCGGCTCGCGCCTTGGCAAGCTCGGAGAACGCGTCATTGAGGCTCCAGGCGAATCCCGGCCCCTCCGCTTTGGTTCCTTTGCCATCCTGATCGATGAATGTGCAGCGATCCGCTGCCTCAGTAAGGCCTGGGCCAGGCACAGCGCCAGCCTCCTGCTGCCAAGGCCATCTTTGCTCGATGTCAGGTTCAATCAGTTCGACATCCGCTCCGGCGGCACCTGTAGCCGCCGCGAAACTACTTCCAGGCACCATCAGCTGATGCGCAGCATCCCACGGATTCTCCTCGCCCTGGCTCAGTGCCGAGACATGCAGCCAGGTCGCTCCACTCGAAGGGGCGAGACCCATACCCGTCACGCCGGCGGGAATGGTCAAGATCGGTTTGACCTCGACACCACCCGCGCCGAAAGCCTGCTGTGTCGCCATGGCAAAGGCTCTGCCATCGCCACGAACCTTGACCAGCATCCCCCCTGCCGCCATGATCGTGCCTCCCGATGATTTTTCGCGAGCATCAGACGTTCAAAGCTCGATCAGCCCGATGCTCACATTCCCCCAACCGATCAGTATAAACGTCAACGAAACGTGCTCAAATATCGCGCGCGTCCGCATAGCGGCTAGTATTAGCTGACCAGTAAAAGCAAAGCTTTCATAGCCCTTTAATAATCATCCTGTTAGGGAAGATTATTGGATGAGTGAACAGCATCTCGCAATAAGTGTAAAGGCTATCTGTTAGCCGATTGACATGACTTCGGCTACATGACCGCAAGCCTTGTACAATGACATGCGTCAACAAACGCAGAATCAACGAGTTCACAAGATATTAGCTTCGTGGAAAAATTGATCTGACACTTGAGAATCACGTGTCAGATTTATCCATTATGGCGATCGGTGACTCGATACACACAGATGTCACACGATATCACGGATCGGAAAGCCCATTGCTTAAGCTCGGCATGAGCTCAACGCATGATGCGGCGATGCATTTCACACCGCTATAGTGTTGGACGAGGCGCGCCTCATTAATCCAACTCAATATTATCGGATTGAGCCTTTTGGTGACTTAACGAGCCAGAAGCAGGATCGATCGCTTTGTGGATGGGAGCGCCGTCTCATACGAGTAGCTCTTGACGACCTTCATCCCATCAATAGGACCAAATGCAATTTGATAGTCATCCCTGCCAACCCACCAATGGCTCTTTTCATGACTTTCCTTATACGAAGGGCTGTAGGAAAAGAATCCGTTATATTCGAATCCGCCATCGAGATTATCGGGACCCGCAATCCCTTCGCTCTGGGCGTCGGTAATTGCCGCCCACCGCGCTCGGTTCCAGGCCATATGGTCATGATTCGTCAGCACCGTAAATGCAATGGTCAGCAGACACATCAATGTCGCAATCAGAATATGATGGCGATCGACAGGCCCAGCCACCGAGATGCTCGTCAAAAAGAAGAAGGTCAGTGGCAGAACTGGAATGAGATAACGATCAAATAATCCGGACAGCATGAGGGGGGCGAGATAGGCAAGGATAGCGATCATGGCGAACAGCGGCCCTGACGCATTTGGATTGTGCTCCCCGTATCGCACTTTCTGGATGATATTTATCATATAAGTCACCGTGCGGCGGCTCAGTTCAAAAACGCCCCACAGACTGAGCAAAGTGACCACAATCCAGAAGAAAGAAGGCAGCGACGGAACATTCGGCAAGTGGAGTTCGAAAGTATCGCGGAGCAAAAGGGGCCCTATCCCCTGGGGGACGAGGATATCACCGAACAATGGCATGATCTGATGTCTAGCCCACATGGTGGCAACACCAAGAAGAGTGACACATCCAGCGATCATGATTGGCGCGTGCCGCCACCAGGAGCGAGCATCCACAGCGACGATATCATGACGTCTCGTCAGCAAGAGCAACGGAAGACTGAATAGACCAAGATAAAGAAGCGTCTCGATCACATGCAGGCCGATGAGCGACATCACCTCAAGGACCGGAGCTTTTATCGTGGACGCCAGGAGATTCAACTGGAAGTCATAGACGTCCGGGGTTCTTCCTGTCTCCCGAAGCCAGCGGTTGAAGAGCATGAGGGAGGCCGTGCAGACAAGGAATGGCGTCAACGCCAAGATCAATTTTCTCGGCCAACGGTCTGTTTGCAGGAGCCTTACAACCAGAAAAGCGAGAGGAAGACACAATCCGAGCTGGCGCGAGAACGTCGCCAGGATCGCAATGATCGTCCCGAATACAATGAGCGGAATCGAATCTCGTTCAAGCGATAGGACAAACAGGAAGGCGCTCGTTGTGACTAAGGCAGAGAATAGAATATCTGTCATAAATGTAAACGACAGCGCATAGGCAATCGGATTGAAAGCGAGCAACAGCGCAGCAAAGAGCGGCACGAGCATCGTCTTATTATTCGCTTTGACCAGAAAGAAGGTCATGACGAAGAGCAATGATGAAGCCAGCAATGTGGTGAGGCGCAGATCATCAAACCCGCAGGACGAAAGAGCGCAGATTGGCGCCGCCCAAAGGGCATTGGAGATCAATGGCATACTGGTCCAGCCGAAGGGCTTCCACGTCCCCGTCGCGACTAACATCCGCGTCGAAATCGCATAGGACCAATCGTCGATCAGGGGAAAGTCGCCGGAAATCCCCACGTAGGAAACCGTGCCGATAAACACAATCACCAACGCCAGAAGAGAAAGAAGCGGAGTCTTGGCGTCAGAAATGAAATCACCTGAACTTTGTGATGAAATAAGACTCATCGCAAAATTCTCCAATCTCTCTGAAGTCTATCGAGAACAAACGGGGCTGGATACAGCACACCGCACCGCTGGCTGAGTGATCGCTATCATCGGCCGCACCATATTTGTGAGCAAACCTCCACAATAAAGCAGCCGGTTTTATGGCCCAGTCGCGGCATATTGCAGAACAATTAAGAGAGGGATCTTTTCACCTTCACAAGCAAAAACCCCAAAAGCGGGAGCTTTTGGGGTTGATGGGGTTTCGTTCGCGGTGGGGATCTAAAGCGATCCTTTATTTGGCGGCGGCACCGCTTGGCACTTGTGCAATGCGCAGGAGATTGGTCGTGCCGGACACACCAAAGGGCATGCCGCCGGCTATGGCGATAATATCGCCGGGGATCGCCAGCCCTTCCTTTTCCGTCGCGGCGCAGGCATCCTCGACGATGTCCGTCACATGCGCCTGCGCACGGCTGAGCACCGGATGCGTGCCCCAAACCAGCGCCAGGCGCCGCGCGATCGCCAGTTCCGGCGTCAGGCTCAGGATCGGCGCTGCCGGCCGTTCCCGCGCGGTGCGCAGGCTCGTCAGGCCTGAGGTCGTATAGGTGACCAGCGCCGCCACAGGCAGGATTGCCGCCGAGCGATGCAAGGCGCTGCAGATCACATCCGAGACATTCGCCTGCGGCGTCGGCCCCGTCGCATCAAGCCCTTCGCGATACACAGGGTCCTGCTCCACGGCCGTGATGATCTTGTTCATCATCGTCACGGCCTCGATCGGATAGCGGCCAGACGCCGTCTCGGCGGACAGCATCACCGCATCGGCGCCCTCATAGATGGCGGTCGCGACATCGGAGGCCTCGGCGCGGGTCGGCGTCGGCGTGGTGATCATCGATTCCAGCATTTGCGTGGCGACGATCACCGGCTTGCCCGCCCCCCGCGCCGCATGCACGATGCGCCGCTGCACGATCGGCACACGCTCGGGCTCCATTTCGACACCGAGATCACCGCGCGCCACCATGACCGCATCGGACCGTGCGATAATGGCTTCGAGCCCGTCGATGGCGGAAGGCTTTTCGAGCTTCGCCATCAGCGCAATCGGGCGATTGGCCAGCGCGCGCACCTCGTCGAGATCTTCGGCCCGCTGCACGAAGGACAAAGCGATCCAGTCGGCGCCAAGCTCCAGCGCGAAAGCGAGATCCTTGCGATCCTTTTCGGTCAGCGCCGAGACCGGCAGAACCGCCCCGACGATGCTGACGCCCTTGCGCTCGGAAAGCGGGCCCCCGGTCACCACCTTCGCCACGGCCGATTGCGGCTCGGCCTTCTCGATGGTGAGGCGCAGCTTGCCATCATCGATCAGCAGCGTGACCCCAGGCGAAAGCGCCGCGAAGACTTCCGGATGCGGCAGAGGCACCCGCGCGAGCGTGCCGGGCTCCGGATCGAGATCAAAGGTGATCGTCGTGCCTTCCTCTAGCATGATCGGCCCCGCGGCCAGCTTGCCGATGCGCAGTTTCGGCCCTTGCAGATCGGCGAGGACCGAGATCGGCCGGCCGGTTTCCTGCTCGATGGCGCGCACGATCTCATAGCGCTGCCGATGGTCCTCATGGGTGCCATGGCTGAAGTTGAACCGAAACACATCGGCGCCCGCGTCAAACAGAGCCCGGATGGTTTCCGGACTGGAACTCGCGGGACCCAGTGTTGCCACAATCTTGGCTCGGCGATACCGGCGCATGATCTCAATCGGCCCAGCGGGCCGCCTCCCTAGGTGATTGAATGGCTACGTAATCGCATTAGAACACGAAGCGTGTATTGATGAATTTCGACTTGTGATTGAGGATAATGTCATCAAGCAATTTCTTGCTTTCATCCGTCTGCTTGGCCGCAATCATGGAACGGATCGAAAAAGACCGCAGGGCATCGGTCACGGACAAGGTTCCTTCCGCCGAATCCTTGCGGCCGGTAAAGGGAAAGACGTCCGGCCCACGCTGACATTGACAATTGATATTGACGCGACAGACCTGATTGACGAGTGGATCGACCAGTTCGCCGATGAGATCCGGGTTAGAGCTGAAGATCGAGACTTGCTGGCCATATTCGGAGGAAATTACGTAATCGAGCGCGGTCTCGATCTTGTCAAAAGCCATGACCGGAACCACCGGCCCGAATTGTTCCTCGCGATAGAGCTTCATGCCTTCCGTGACCGGATAGACCACGGCCGGATTGAAGAAGGTCTCGCACGCCAAACCGCCGCCTTCATTGACCACTTTGGCGCCCTTGGCGACCGCGTCCTCCACAAGATCACACATATATCGCGTTTTGCTGACATCAGGCAGAGGAGTGATCGCCACGCCCTTGTCCCAAGGCATGCCGCGGCCGAGCTTGTCGAGTGCCGCAACAAATTTTTTGAGGAATTCATCCACGATCGATTGATGCACGATCAGCATTTTCAAGGCGGTGCAGCGCTGCCCGTTGAACGAGAGCGCGCCCGACAGACATTCCTTGACGGCCAATTCGATATCAGCGTCCGGCAGCACGATTGCCGCGTTCTTGGCGTCGAGACCGAGCACCGCGCGCAAGCGATTGACCTTGGGATGCTGCTTTTTCAATTCGTCAGCAACCTTGCTGGAACCGATCAGGGTCAGGACATTGACGTCGCCGGAATTGAGCAGGCTCGGCACGACCTTATGGCCCTGGCCATAGACGAAATTGATGACCCCCTTGGGAAAGGCACTACAAAAGGCTTCGATCAGAGGCGTGAACAGAAGCACGCCCCAACGGGGCGTCTTGAATACGACCGTATTGCCCATGATGAGCGCCGGGATCAAAGTCGCGAAGGTCTCGTTCAACGGATAATTGAACGGCCCCATGCACAGCACGACACCGAGCGGCGTGCGGCGAATCTGGCCGATCGTCCCCTCGACCATGAGGAAGCGGGAATTATCATTGTCGAGATCGCGCACGGCATTGATCGTCGCCTTGATATAATCAATCGTGCGATCGAATTCCTTTTCGGAATCGGCGAGATTCTTGCCAATCTCCCACATGATGAGACGCACAACCTCGGTGCGCTTGGCCACCATCTGCTTGGTGAAGTCCTGCATACAGGCGATACGCTCGGCAACGCTCATGGTCGGCCAGAGTCCGCGACCCTTGTCATAGGCCGCAACGGCGGCCTCAAGCGCCGCCTTGCTTTCCTCCACCGTCGCCTCGGGGAAGCTGCCGATTTCGCTAGGCTCCAGCTTATCACCGTGGCGCAGATAGACCGGAGAGAACACCTTGCGCATCGGCCCCTTCCACGGCCTCAACTCGCCACCGATCAGGATCGAAGTCTGGTTCACCGGTGCCGGCAAGGCATAAGCCTCAGGGATCGAGCCCTTCTCTGGAAATAAGTGCTGCAGCGTCTGCATATCCATAGTCATATAGCCTCTCGTTCTTCCGCCAGCCCCTTCATTACATTTGCCCTATGAATACGAGCGGCAGCTGGACCTGTTCGTCCTGTTACTTCTTCTTGATAATTTATATGTTCATCGACGATGAATGCGATTCAGTTTTTGTTGATAGCCAGAACGCCCCATCGTCGTAGAACTTTTAGAAATTAATGACAGTTTTCACGCCGAGGATGGCCACATCCGGTTTGTTACAAATACCGCCTGGGCAGTGAATCCATTGGAAGTTCGGACGCACATCAATGCCGTTATAGGCATGGAAGTTGTAGTAGATTTCCAAGGGATATTCGGCGCGTCGCACGACGGCCGAGCCAGGCACGAGGACATTGGACAGGATCGCGGCATTGGTCAGGCGCGAATTGACCTCCGTGCGGCCCCAGGCAATGGCGATTTCATCGCCCTGACGGTTCTCGAACGGTCCGTGATAGACGAGGCCGATGGTCTCCTGGTTGTTGAGCGTCGAGGTCGCCCGATCAAGCATCACCATGCTGCCGATCAGGCTCAGGCCCTGTTTGGGATGATCATCGGAAGGATGCGTGAGCTGCTGCGACATCTGAAAGCTCACGCCCCAGCGGCCACCCACCGGCAGATCGCTGAGCGGCACGAGATTCGGGTAATTGAGGGCCACGACGTTTTGAGCCTGCTGCGAGCCATACCAGGCGGTGAATTGGTAGACACCGGGCAGACGGCCTCCATCAAAAGCCGGCAGCCAGCCGAATTCGATCGGCAGCAGGACCCCGTTGCCGCCGCTGAAATCGAAATTCACCCCATAGCTTTGTTTCAAGACGTTGGGGTTCATCTGATAGGCCGCCAGGGTGAAATAGGCTTCCGGCGCGTTGAAGCGCACCCGCGTGCCCCATTGGCCGATCGGATAATTGAAGAAATAATTGCCGGCGAGGCCGCGGCCCGGCGCCGAGCCGCAGAACGACAGGTTCATGAACACGCAAGGATATTGGGTGATGTCTTCACTCACCGCCATCTTGCCGATTTTCCAATCGATCACGCCATTGGCGAATTTCTGATCGTACCAGAATTGCGTCAGGCGCCAGATGTCACCGCGGCCATAGACTTCCTGCGGCTGGACCAGCATGTCGAGGCCGGCATCATGATTGAGATTGCGGCCCTCGCGCTTATCGAAGGTCATCTGGAAGATGGCACCCGGATCGCCGAATAATTTTTCCAGATCGAAGGTGACGCCAAGGTTCAACTGGCCGGCCTGGGCGATGCGGTTTTCCGCGCCGCCGGTCATGTTATAGGCGACTTCGCTGACCCAGACGAATTGGAAATCGATACCCTTGCGATAAAGATCGGAGCGCACCCCGCCCCAAGTCCCCAAGGCCCAGTCATGTTCCGGGACGGGAGGCGCGGGCGACACCGCCACTTGGGCTGGCGGCGCGACATCCGCGGCCCGTGCTGCCGTCCCGCCCTGCGTCAGTCCCAAACCCAAGGCCAAAATCCCCGCGATTCTCGTGGCCCTCTGTTTCAAGTGTGTTAACGCCATACTCATACTCATTCCCCTCCCTCAGCTTCATGCCAATGCCAATGCCATTTCTTCTTGCTTCTGGCTTTTCACCGGCATGAAGCTTTTTATCTTCCCCTGAGACTCAATTGATCAACGCTCAGCCTGCCAGCCTTTATATTCGGCGACATTATCACGTGTCACAAGTTTGGAGGGAATCAGAATCACATTCTGTTCGGGCTTGTTACCATTCAGCAACTCACTCCCAAGCTTGACCGCAAGTTGTGCGATTGCATAAGGGTCCTGGCTTGCAGAAGCATGAATATGTGTATTTGCTTTGAGAGCGACTTCGATATCGGGTGCACCATCAACCGACGTAATCATAATCTGGTCACGATGAAGCTGTTTAACAGCGAGATCGGAGCCGATCGCTTGCGGATCATTGATCGTGAAGACCGCGTCGATCTTGGGGAAGCGGGTGAGATAGCCCTGCATCACGTTCAAGCCTTGATCACGCGATCCTTTAGCATCTTGATCACTTGAAAGGATTTTGATGCCTGGCGCATTACTCAGCGCCTTCTTGCAACCGGCCACACGCTCGCGCACGGAAGACACCTGCGGACCGTTCTCGATGATGACATCACCTTTGCCGCCGAGCTTATCCACAATATATTGGCAGGAAATTTCACCAGCCTGCGTATTGTCCGTGGTGATCACGATATCGGCGCCCTTGGCAGCTGTATCGACCGCGATGACAGGGATACCCGCCGCTTGGGCGCGTTTGATCGCTGGCTCCAGAGCCACAGGGTCACCGGGGTTGAGCAGAATCAGATCAACGCCGGAGGCGATGAAATTATCGATCTGCGTGAATTGCTTATTCAGGTCATAATCGAAACCTAGCGCTGTCACCTTGGCATTCGGATTGATTTTCTGAGCACTCGCTGCCGCACCCTTGGCCATTGCAACAAAAAAGGGATTGCCCATGGAGCCGAGCGAAAGCCCAATAGATTTCAACTCTTTAGCAGACGCTTGAGCCGTCATGAGAGCAACAATCGCCACGGCACTCATTAACACCTTTTTCATATTCATTCCCTCCACCATTATTGGTCTTTTTTATCGCCCGAACCGCCAATTTTCGTGACGAACCATGAGCCTGTCAGGTACGGGCAGAACCCTTCAAGCGATAGCGATCAAGGGCGACGGCACCGATGATAACGATACCCTTGATGATGAACTGCCAGATGTCGGATACACCTGTCAGGATCAAACCATTCGACAGAACCGCGATGATCAGCGCACCGACCAAAGTCCCCCAAATCGAGCCGATGCCGCCGACGAAACTCGTCCCGCCGAGGATGACCGCTGCGATTGCATCGAGCTCATAGGATTGGCCGAGTTGAAGCCCGTTGGCTGCGAAAAGCCTCGCGGCCGACATGGCGCCTCCAAGACCCGAAAGCAGGCCGGAAAGGCTGTATACAAAGAGAAGGACGATCCAGACTTTGATACCAGACAGATGCGCCGCCGCCGGATTGCCACCGACCGCATAGATATGCATGCCGAGCACTGTGCGACGCAAGACGACCCAAGACACCACCACCACAGCAAAGGCAATGATGACCAGCCAAGGAATCCCAAACAAGGACGCATTGCCGATGAAAGCAAAGGACAGATCGGGATTGAAGACCGTAGTGTCATTGCCGACGAGGCGCGCCAACCCACGCACAGCGGTCATCGAACCCAAAGTCACAATGAACGGCGGCAGTTTGAGAAAAGCGATGAGCAGTCCATTGGCGAGACCAAGCAGAAGCCCCGTCACCAGCGCCGCCGGTAAACCGAGGAAGCCGAGCCCCGGGATCAGAGAGGTCAGAACCGAGACCATGGCCGAAGCGGCAAGGATGGAACCCACCGACAGATCGATGCCGCCTGTCAGAATGACGAAGGTCATACCAGCGGCCAGCACCGTATTGATCGAGGCCTGCTGCGCGACGATTGAAAGATTCTGCCAACTCAGAAAACGGCCTTCTGCCCAGGCGCCTTGTAGAGTGCCAGTCTCGGCATAACCCGTCAGCAATTGAAACATCAAGCTGATCAGGATCAGCACCGGCAACATGCCGAGCGCCTGGAACAGTGGACCGAAGGCTATTCGGAGTCCGGTCCGGGGAGTATGCAAGCCAGGTGAGGATGTCGTGATCATGCGTGCCACTCTTTTGCGAAACGCTGGTTTACGAATGTGCGGAAGGAAGAGGCCTCAAGCGGCAACAGCAACCGCGTCGGCATCAGTCATCGTCGTGGTCAAGGCAATGATATTTTCCTGAGTGATCGGTGGCGCGTCAGGCCCACCAACCGTTCCAGCGATACGCCCTTCGCTCATGACCAAAACACGATCACATACACCAACGATTTCAGGCAGTTCGGAAGAGATGACGATGACGCCAATACCAGATTTCACAAGATCGTTGATCAACCGATAGATTTCGGATTTGGCACCAATATCGATGCCACGCGTCGGTTCATCCAGAATGAGGACTCGCGGTTTCAATTCCAGCAGGCGCGACAACAAGACTTTCTGTTGATTGCCGCCGGAGAGAGCCCCAACCGGCGTCTTGGGAGATTTGACCTTGATGCTCAGATCACCAATCGCGGCATCCGCGCGCTCGCGGGCCTTGCCCAGTTTCAGGAAGCAGCCTTTGTACGCGTCGCGGCTGGCGACACCAAGATTGATGTTTTCCCCGACAGACATATCGAGAAACAAACCAAGCTGTTTGCGATCTTCCGTAAGATAGAGAAGGCCCGCTTCAATGGCCTCGGACACACTGGCGATTTTCTTTGATTCACCATTCAGCATGATGATGCCAGAGCGACGCCGGTCCACGCCATAGATCAGCCGCGCAAGTTCGGTGCGCCCAGATCCGACCAGGCCGGCAATTCCCAAAACCTCCCCTTCATGCAGATCGAAGGAACAGTCGAAAATCCGTTTGGAATCACCAATATTCTTGACCGAAAGAATGATGTTGCCACGACCATCGTGCGCGTCATGTTCTTTCTTATAAAATGAGGTGAGGTCGCGCCCGACCATCATCTTGACTACGGCATCAGGCGTAATCTCGTCGTGATCCAGCGTGCCGATATAAGTGCCGTCGCGCAGGATCGAGACCCGGTCGGACAGAGCATAGATCTCATTCATGCGATGACTGATATAAATGATCGAAAGGCCATCTTCACGGAGCGCCCGGACGGTTTCAAACAACCGATCGGTCTCGCGTTCAGTCAAAGTGGTCGTCGGCTCGTCCATGACAAGAATACGCGAATGAGCATGGACGGCGCGAGCAATCTCGACTAATTGCCGTTCAGCGATCGACAGAGACTGAACAAGATCCTTCGCTTGAAAAGTCGCGCCGAGCCGCTGCAAAACCTTGGCAGAACCAGCGATCATCGCGGCACGATCGACGAGCCCGCCGCGCCGGATCTCCCGACCAAGGTAAATATTCTCGGCCACCGTCAGATTGGGAGCGAGCGCCAGTTCCTGATAGATGATCGAAATACCAAGTTCCCTGGCGGCCAGCGGGCCCGTAATGGACACGGGTTTGTTGTCGAGCAGGATCGTCGAGCCGGGGTCGGGAATATAGGCGCCCGACAAAATCTTCATCAAAGTGGACTTGCCGGCCCCGTTCTCACCCATCAAAGCGTGGATTTCCCCCTCGCGAATCTCGAGGGAAACATCGCGAAGCGCTTTTACGCTGCCGAAGGTTTTGGAGACATTGCGCATCTCAAGGATGGTCGTCCTCGCGTTTTGGGCGCGCGTCATGAGCCTTATCCTCCCGGATCTTTTTTGTTTGCCAGCGCGGAACCTGTCTCGACTTACGCCTCGACCGGCCTCTAGACGCCTGGATCACTGCGACGAATAATCACACTGAATGATGAGCCCGTCAATATTTAATTCAAGATAATTTATTAATTGACAAAAGAGAGAATCGAGCTCACATTGGGCAATGATTTCATGCAAGCGGATTGAAAAGAAGCTTTTCATCGCTCAGGATCATAAATTAAAAGCAAAAGCTTAATTTTAAAGGGAGGAAGGGAAGTTCCAATCAGCCACGTCTAGCTCTCGTGATCTTGCTCAAAGTAATCGGCGGAATTTATTCCCGAGTCCGACTGCTTATTGTGCTCTTGGCTCATGACACCTAGCTTGGCTCGCAACGGAATTTCACCTTTCAAGCGAGCGGCACCATGGTCTTTGACCCGACCCTTACCCCGACATCAGCGTCCACTCCGGTTCGGGGCACTAATGTCATTGGCGTGCGGGCCTATAACGAGCGGCTCGTCCTTTCCCTCGTGCGCCGGCACGGGAGCCTCCCCAAAGCCGATATCACCAAACTCACCGGTCTTTCCGCGCAGACGATCTCAGTCATCGTGCGGGCGCTCGAAGCTGATGGTCTCCTTTTACGCATGGAACCTCGCCGCGGCCGCATCGGCCAGCCGTCCATTCCCTTACGGCTCGACCCCGATGGCGCCTATTCACTGGGCCTCAAGATCGGCCGGCGAAGCGCCCATGTCATTCTGATGGATTTCGTTGGAGAGATCCGTGCCCAGGCTCAATGGACCTATGCCTATCCGGTTCCTAAGGACATTTTTGCGGGCTTCGAACCCGCCTTGCGGGAGGTCTTGGACGTTCTCACGCCGCAAGCACGACAACGCTTAGTTGGTCTTGGCGTCGCCGTTCCTTATGAATTGTGGAACTGGGCCGAACAAGTCGGAGCGCCAAGTGGCGCTCTCGACGCTTGGCGCGATGTCAACCTTCAAGCCGAGCTCGAGTTCAGATGTTCGTTTCCGGTGATCATCGCCAATGATATTACGGCGGCGAGCGGCGCCGAATTGATCTTTGGCAATGGCAATAAATATCCCGATTTTGTGTATTTCTTCATTGGCGCCTTCATCGGCGGCGGTGTTGTGCTCGGCGGCAGTCTCTATCCGGGCCGGCGCAGCAATGCTGGCGCGCTTGGCTCCCTGCCTGTCCCCGCCTCTTCCAGATCGGATGGCGGCACGGAGCAACTCATTCGTTCAGCGTCCCTCTACCGGTTGGAACAGCGGCTTCTCGCCCAAGGGCATGATCGCGGCTCGATGTTCAAACTGCCGATGGAGTGGCAGCCTTTCGAACCCTTTCTCAGCGAATGGATCGAGGAAGCCTCGGCAAGCCTTGCCCATGCGATTGTGGCGGCAGTCTCCATTATCGATTTCGGCGCGGCCATCATCGATGGCGCCTTCCCCTCCGATGTCCGTCAACGCCTTGTCGAAGGTGTGCGCGAGAAGATCGCTGCAATGGATACGCAGGGATTATTGCCTTTCGATGTAATCGAGGGTGCCGTCGGCATCAATGCGCGCTCGATCGGTGCAGCGAGCCTTCCGCTTTTTGCGCGGTTTCTGCTCGATCGTGATGTTCTCTTCAAGGAAGAAGCACCATGCTGAAAGGAATCGATCCCATCCTCAGCCCCGAATTCTTAAGTATCTTGCGGGCCATGGGGCATGGCGATGAAATCGCGATCGTCGATGCCAATTATCCGGCCGAGGCCCATGCCCGGCGTTGCGTGCGCGCCGATGGCCATGATCTTCCGGCGCTGCTCGACGCGCTGCTATCCTTGATGCCGCTCGACCGCGCTGTCGATGAGGCGGTATTTCGTCCGGTCCCTGCCGGCGATGCAAAAGGTCTCGAAGCGACGGCGGCGCTGCATAGCGAATATGAAACTCTGGTCGCTAAACATGATCCGGGCATCAAGGTTGTGCCCCTCAAGGGCGCTGCCTTCTACGACCGCGTCAAGGGCGCCTATGCGATCGTCGCTTCGGGAGAGCGGCGGCTCTACGGCAATATCGTTCTGCGTAAGGGCGTCATTCACTCGAATGGAAGTCACCTATGATCCTGGTCTGCGGCGAGGCTCTGATCGATTTCTTCGTGTCCGAAACGCCTGCTGGCGGGCTGAAGACAGAGGCCGTGCTCGGCGGCTCTCCCTTCAATGTCGCCATCGCTTTGGCTCGTCTCGGCGAACAGGCCTCCTTCTGCGGTGGCCTGTCCTCTGATCATTTCGGCTCGCTGCTCACGGCGCGCCTAGTACGAGAACATGTTGATCTCACCTATTCAGTCCGCTCCGATTGCCTGACGACGCTCAGCATTGTTGCGACCGATAGCGCCGGCCATCCGACTTATGCCTTCCACGGCGAAGGCAAGGCCGACCGGCAGGTGACCGAGGCCGATCTTTCCGCGCCTTTGCGTGATGACATCAAGGCCATCACTTTCGGGTCTTATACCCTGGCGGTCACACCGGTCTCGGATGCCTATCTCGCCTTGGCACGCCGGGAAGCTTCCCGGCGGGTGATTTCGCTCGATCCTAATTTACGGCCGACGGTCACCCCCGACATGGCCGCCTGGCGGCGACGGTTCAATGATTTTCTGGCAATTGCCGATATCGTCAAGGCGAGCGAGGAAGATATTGCGATCGCCTATGGCGCGGAGGCCGATATCGCCGATATTGCGGAAAGCTGGCTGAAGGCGGGTGCCGCCCTCGTTTTGATTACGCGTGGACCGGATGGCGCGATCGGTTTCCTGAAAAGCGGTGAGCGCGTCACTGTGCCGGGCCGATCCATCACGGTCGTCGATACGGTCGGCGCTGGCGACACGTTTCATGCGGCCTTGCTGGCAGATCTTGGCCGCCAAGGCATGCTGCATAAGTCAAAATTACGCGATCTGAACACAGAAGGTTTACGGCGGACGATGCATTATGCCGTCGCGGCCTCATCGATCACCTGTACCAGACAGGGAGCGGACCTGCCGACGCATGAGGAAGTTCTTGCGGTCCTTCACATGGATAACGTCTGCAACGTTTAAGAGCCGAAGAGCTCAAATCAAGCAACCAGAAGCCCATCGTGTAACAATCGAAGCATAATAAGCCCCAAGCCGCTAGGCCCAGGCAAGCTCAGTATGGCCCCCTAGTATCCACCCTCATTGAAGTGTGCTCGTCGCGGTTCAATGAGGACAAGTGGATACGGTTTAAAAAAGCGACGTATCGAGAATCTGTGATTCTCGATACGTGACATCAGACATCGGGGCCGCCGGTTTTGAAGTCGCATCGAATTGATCGAAAGCGCATTGACGCTCGGGATCGAAGCAAGGAACATCCCAACATGGTTTCCCGTATCGTGAAGGTCGACCCTTTCGATCTCGTCGTCTTCGGCGGGACGGGCGATCTCGCCTATCGCAAACTCTATCCGGCCCTCTTCCGGCGATTTCTTGACGAGCAATTGACACAGCCGACGCGCATTTTCTCGGTTTCCCGGCAGCCGGTCGAGACTGATGTTTTCCGCGCGACCGTCGCCAAATCGCTGCAAGATATTTCCGGCTTTGAACGGGCGCAGATCGACGCGGCCAAAGACTTTTTGTCGATGATCGAATATGTCGCCGTCGACGGGAATGGCGAGGCCGGCTGGGACGATCTCAAAACCCAGCTTGGCGATGACCCCGACCGCGTGCGCGCCTTTTATCTCGCGACCAGTCCGGACCTCTTCGGGCCCATCGCGACACGGCTTTCGGCGCATGGCTTGGTGACGCCGCAGGCCCGCATCATCGTCGAGAAACCGCTCGGCAAGGATGGTGTCTCGGCTGCGCGCATCAATGACGCCATCGGCGCCGTCTTCGCCGAGGATCGAATTTATCGCATCGATCATTATCTCGGTAAGGAGACCGTGCAAAATCTGATGGTGCTGCGTTTCGCCAATGCTCTTTTCGAGCCTTTGTGGAATGCCGCCCATATCGATCATGTGCAGATCACCGTCGCCGAAAGCCTTGGTGTCGAAGGACGCGCCGCTTATTACAACACGGCCGGCGCCCTGCGCGACATGGTCCAGAACCATCTTCTGCAGCTTCTCTGTCTCATCGCCATGGAGCCGCCGAGCGCTTTGGACGCCGATGCGATGCGCGATGAGAAATTGAAAGTGCTGCGCGCGCTGCGGCCCATCGACGAGCAGAATATCGCTTCGCTCACTGTCCGCGGCCAGTATCGCGCCGGCAGCGCCCATGGTAGCGCGGTACCGGGCTATCTCGATGAATTGGGACAGCACACCAGCATGACCGAGACCTTCGTCGCCCTGAAGGCCGAGGTCTTGAACTGGCGCTGGGCGGGTGTCCCCTTCTATTTGCGCACAGGCAAGAGACTCGCCTCGCGGGTCTCGGAAATCGTCGTCGCGTTCCGCCCCATCCCGCATTCGGTGTTTGGCGCCTCGGTCGGCGCCATCGCCGCCAACCGGCTGGTCTTGCGCCTGCAACCCGATGAAGGCGTCAAGCTTTGGCTCATGATCAAGGACCCGGGTCCCGGCGGCATGCGCCTTCAGCATGTCCCTCTCGACATGACTTTCGCCGAAGCCTTCCACATGCGCAACCCGGATGCCTATGAGCGTCTGTTGCTCGATGTCGTGCGTGGCAATCAGACCCTCTTCATGCGCCGCGATGAGGTCGAGGCCGCCTGGCGTTGGATCGATCCGATACTCGATGCTTGGCGCAATAGCGGCGAGGCTCCCAAATCCTATACGGCCGGCACTTGGGGTCCCTCGGCCTCGATCGCCTTGATCGAGCGCGACGGTCGAACCTGGCTCGAGGAAAGCAACTGACGAAAGCGCGCGCAGCACGAAAGCCAGCGCGCTGCATTTTTTAGAACGCATCAGATTGGTTCCAAAAGTGGACGCTACTTCTGGGACCGATGATCTGGGAGGAACCATGACCATCGAAGCGACGATCAACGCCCGGATCGGGGACGTGACGGAACGGGTGGCGCGGCGCAGTCATGACCAGCGCCGTCGCTATCTCGACCGGATCGAGCAGGCAGCCAGCGCCAAACCGCAACGCCAAAAGCTTGGCTGCGCCAATCAGGCCCATGGTTTTGCCGCCTGTGGTGCTGAGGACAAGGTCATGCTGCGCGCCGGCGATGGCGCCAATCTCGCGATCGTCACCGCCTATAACGACATGCTTTCAGCGCATCAGCCTTATGAGCATTTTCCCGAATTGATTCGCGCGGCGGCGCGGGCGGCGGGCGGCACAGCCCAGGTGGCCGGCGGCGTGCCTGCGATGTGCGACGGCATCACCCAGGGCGAGGCCGGCATGGAGCTGTCGCTTTTCTCGCGTGATGTCATTGCCCTTTCCACAGCGGTGGCCCTCTCGCACCAGACCTTCGACGCCGCCGTCTATCTCGGCATCTGCGATAAGATCGTGCCGGGTCTCGTTATTGGTGCCTTGTCTTTCGGCCATCTGCCTGCAGTGTTCATCCCCTCGGGGCCAATGACGTCTGGCGTGCCGAATAGCGAGAAAGCCAAGGTCCGCCAACTGTTCGCGGAAGGCAAGGTCGACCGCGCCGCCTTGCTCGATATCGAAGCCAAATCCTATCACGGCGTCGGGACCTGCACCTTCTACGGTACCGCCAATACCAATCAGATGCTGATGGAAATCATGGGTCTGCATCTGCCGGGCTCGTCCTTCGTCACGCCCAACACGCCGCTGCGCCAAGCCCTGACCCGCGCGGCGGCGGAGCGCGCCATGGCCATCACGACTTTCGGCAATGATTATACGCCAATCGGCCGGATGCTCGACGAGCGCGCTTTCATTAATGGCATTGTCGGCTTGAATGCGACAGGTGGCTCGACCAACCACACTTTGCATCTCGTCGCTATGGCGGCGGCGGCGGGGCTGACGCTCGATTGGCAGGATTTCGCCGATCTCGCCGAGGTGACGCCCCTCTTGACCCGCATCTATCCGAACGGCACGGCGGATGTGAATCATTTCCATGCGGCGGGCGGCATGGGCTTCCTCATCCGTGAATTGATCGGCGCGGGCCTGTTGCACAAGAACGCAACGACCGTATTCGGCCAGAGCCTTGGCTCTTACGTGCAGGAACCCTGGCTCGACGCTGATGGGGCGCTTGCCTGGCGCGACGGCGCGGCCAAGACCGGTGACGAAACCATCTTGCGCGGTGTAGACAAGCCCTTCCAGCCGACCGGCGGGTTGCGCGTATTGAATGGCGATCTCGGCCGGGCGGTCATCAAAACCTCGGCTGTCGCGGCGGAGCGGCATGTCATCGAGGCGCCGGCCCGCATCTTCCATTCGCAAGAGGCTTTGCAAACAGCCTTCAAAGCGGGCGAGCTCGAACAGGATTTTATCGCCGTCGTGCGCTTTCAAGGGCCCAAGGCGATCGGCATGCCGGAATTGCACAAATTGATGCCGCCTTTGGGGATCTTGCAGGATCGCGGGTTCAAGGTCGCGCTCGTCACCGACGGCAGATTGTCCGGCGCTTCCGGCAAAGTCCCCTCTGCCATTCACGTCACGCCGGAAGCCGCCGAAGGTGGCCCGATCGCCAAAGTGCGCGAGGGCGATCTGATCCGGCTCGATGCGGTCGCGGGCACGCTGACCGTGCTGATCGATCCCGCCGAATGGGCGGCACGCACGCCGGTCACGGAAGATCTCTCCTCTTCGCATTATGGTATCGGGCGCGAGCTATTCTCGACCTTCCGCGCCTCCGTCGGAGCGGCGGATGCCGGCGCCAGCATTTTCTCAGGAGTTCCGGCATGAGCCATGATCCTCACACAGACTTGCAATCCGGCTTAGCCTCGATCCTGACCTCGGCGCCGGTCGTTCCCGTCGTCACGATCGAGGATCTGGCCGATGCCGTGCCGCTCGCCAAGGCGCTCGTCGCCGGCGGTCTTCCGGCCATTGAAGTGACCTTGCGCACCAAAGTCGCGATGGAGGCAATCCGTGTCATCGCCGCCGAGGTCGAGGGCGCGATCCCCGGCGTCGGCACGATTTTGGAAGCGAGCCAACTCGAAGCGGCGCAAAAGGCGGGGGCGCGTTTCGCCGTTTCACCTGGGGCGACCGACCGCCTGCTCGATGCCTCGGCCTCACTCAACCTGCCGCTGCTGCCGGGCATTGCCACAGCCTCCGAAGCCATGGCCTTGATCGAGCGCGGCTTCACTTATGCCAAATTCTTCCCGGCGGAGCCTGCGGGCGGCATCCCCTATCTTTCGGCGCTGGCGGCACCTTTACCGCAACTGACTTTCTGCCCCACAGGCGGCGTGTCAATCGATAGCGCACCGCGCTATCTGGCGCTGCCCAATGTCATCTGCGTCGGCGGCTCCTGGATGCTCAAACGCGATCATATCAAGGCCAAGGATTGGACCGCTATCGAGAAAGCGAGCGCGGCCGCGAGCGCCCTGAAGCCAGCATCATAAACACAGTATGGAGGGGCTGTGCTTGGCGCGTCCCCTTTGTGATCTCAGCTGCACCCTTTTGACCTGCAGCAAAACTGTCCGAGGGTCCTGAATCAGCCCCCCATTTCGGACCCTCCGGAGAGACGGGGAGCGCTGCGCCTAGGCCACGCAGCGCTCCCCGTCGCGTTATAGCGAGCATACCAGCGAACGGAAGCCACTTTAGAGCATTGGAAAGTCCGATGCTCTACTGACCCTTGCCCTTCATCGCAAGCGGATTGGGCGTCGGCTCTCCGATCTTGACCAAAGTGTCTTTATCCGTGTGCGCGAAGCTCTTCTCGCCCCTGATCATCAGCGTGGTGGTCTCGTCGTAGGACCATGTTCCATCGTCATGGATCGCTATTTTGATGCGATATTCGTCTGTCCGAAAGGCTTCTTCGAGAAAGGGGTTCGAGCAAATACCGTTCGTCGTTACGCCCCGCGTAGCGACAAGCTCGAATTCTTTCGCATTCGGCGCCGCCTTGCCAACCGCCATCGCCGTCTGCCCGCGTGGAATTGTGAGCGTCTGGATAATCATTCCTGTGGCAGGCTCCCAAAGCCAATAGCCGATTTGATCATGGTACGTTTCAATCTCGCCAGGTTTCACAATGTGCTGATGATAGCGAAGCCCGTAGAGTAATTGCGGCCCATTCGTCTGCGGATCTATTGGTTGGAGCTCCAACCGTTCGACGAAGGCCTGAGTCTGCGGTCCGTCCGCTTTCGGATTGACGTCCAAACCTTTCGTCCCACGCCAAATACCTGCCATCGGCTGCAAGGGACCGAGATTTTTTAACGTGTTGGTATCAACACCCGCAGGCTCCGTATAAATATCTTTTTGGTAGTGGCTATACATTTCCGTCATCGCGGTCTCCAGCCTTCAGCATCTCCCAAATGGGATAATGCCAAGATCAAGGCACAGATCCGATTCCCGGAAAAGCGAAAATATCGCAAGGGCGCTTCCCCAAGTTGGCAAGACTGGGGGCAGCTCATGAAACAGTGAAAATGATACGACCTGAGAAGGGAAAAGATCGGTCGTTCAACATTGGGACGTGGCGCGCAAAGTTCCCTTTGATCAGGCAAACATATGGGCATTGAAAACCTGATCATAGGCTGCCACTGCGAGGCGCGCCCTTTGTGCAACGTCCTCATGGGTCATATTGGGTTTGTAGAGGCTCGACCCCAGCCCGAAGGCCGTGACACCCACCGCCACATAAGCCCCAAAATGCTCCTCGCTGACCCCACCGACGGCACCGACTACCGTCGTTTTCGGCAAAACCGTTTTAATGGCACCGATGCCCCCCGGCCCTAGCACGCTGGCGGGAAAAAATTTGAGTGCGGAGGCGCCGTGATGGATCGCCGCGAACGCCTCGGTGGCGGTAAAAATTCCGGGCATTGTCACAAGACCGGCCGAGGCGGCGCGATGGAGGACGCGTTTGTCGAAATTGGGGCTCACCATCAAACGCCCACCAATGGCCGCGAGAGCATCGACCTGCTCGATTTCCGTGACTGTACCCGCACCAATCAGGACATGCGCCGGCAAGAGCTTGAGAAGCCGCGCGATGGATTCCAAAGGCTCCGGCGAATTCAAGGGCACCTCGATGGCATCGAAACCGGCCTCGAACAAAGCCATGCCAATGGCTTCGACTTCATCCGGCTTGATGCCGCGCAAGATCGCAACGAGATTACGTTTGAGTTTCGGCCAGGGCACCTGCTTCGGTAGGGAGTCTGGATGTGTGTGCGTCACAGTTTCCGTCATGGGAAGAGTACCCTTTCCGTTTGAAGGGCCGGCCAAATGTGGCGCGCGGCATGAAAAAGCCCGGCGCATACAGCGCGATCGGCGTCGAAAAAGCGGACTTCATGTTCCATCGCCGTGATCGCTTCCGTATAGAGAGCTTGGAATTTGTCATCCGTGACGAGCGTCACCACAGTAGCTTGCCCGATATCCTTCAAAACGGCAGCGGTTTCACAGCCGATCAAAAGCCCGGAAAGCCAATCCGCGGCCTCCTTCTCCGATTGTGAGAAGAGAAGATGCCGCGCCCGCAGGGAAAATAAGGTCGAAACCAATTTTCCTGGATCGGACTGCCCCTCGCTCAGTCCCAGCCGGAACGCTGGTGAGGGTTCATTGCTCGCCGAAGCCTGTCCAATCGTATGGCGCAAAATGCTGTGCTTGGATAAAAGCCCGAACAATTCACCACTGATCGCCGTCGTGAAGGTCGTGATCTCGCCATGCTCGAGCAAGGCCCATTTCGTATGCGTGCCAGGCAAACAAACCCAGCCGGAGACAGCATCCTCCTCGCAGATCAGGCCAAGCAATTGGGTTTCCTCGCCCCGCATGACATCTGGATGGCGCGGGTCATCGCAAGCCAGCCCTGGAAGAATGCGCACATCGAGACCGGAAGGGGTCAAGACAATCGCCGCCTCGATCAAAGCCTCGAGTTTTTGCGGGACAGTTAGATAGGCCGCTTCCCGCCATCCCTGCCGCGCCCCAACCATACCGCAACAGATGACGGGCACAGGCTCGGGCCAGCCTGTTATTCCGAGATCCTCTGCAAATTGCGCAAGGTGCTGGCGCAAAATCGTTTCGAAGCCGCCGGTGGAAATTTGGTTCATGCCCTCGCAAGAGCGCCGATGCGCCAGAATAGTGCCGTCAGGGGCCAGGACCCAAAGCCGCAGACTGGAGGTTCCCCAGTCCACCGCGACGACGAAAGGCTCCCTTGCATGGATCATGGCTGGAATCTCAACGTTCCATTGAACAGAACTAAGTTTTGTTAAAATGAACTATTCCCTGCCCTTTTGTCAATTCACTCTCATACTTCCCTAAGGCGTTTGCTTTATCGCGGGCCAGATTGCTTCTGCGCCAGAAATTGCACTTCCGCATCGCGCGCAATCGTTTGGGCCGCGCCATGCAAATCCTCATAAAAAGCTTTCAGACCCTCCAAATCATGCTGATAAGTCGTCGAAGTCGTCGAGAGAGCGCCGATCATCGCCCCATTCCGGCCAAGGATCGGAACAGCAAGGCAGATGATGGAAGGCTCATGTTCCTGATCATCGATGGCAAATCCGACCCTTCTAATTTCCGCCAGATTTTTCAAAAGATCCTGGCGTTTCGTGATCGTTTTATCGGTAAATGGCTTCATGCTCAGTCGTCCGACAATAGTGTCTTTCTGCTTCGCATCGAGATAGGCCAGCATGGCCTTGCCAAGGCCCGTGCAATGGAGAGGCGCCACACGTCCCGGTGATGAAAACATCCGCACGGACGATTTGGCCGTGCGTTTGTCCAGATAGAGAACCTGATCGCCCTCAAGACAACCAAGATGAATCGTCAAGCCGAGCTTTTCCGCGAGTCGGTCGAGCATCGGACGCGCGACCGCGGCCAAGGATGCTGTTTCCCAAGCCCCATGCGCCAGGCGGATCAGGCGAAGCCCAAGATGATAACGCTGCGCCTCCTCATCAAATGACAACATGCGTTCAGCTTCGAGCTGTTTCAACAAGCGGTGCAATGTCGCCTTGGACAGGCCGGCAATCTGCTGAATTTCTGAAAATCGCGCCGGTCTCTCAAAGGAGGCGACAATATCGAGAAGATGCAGCGCTTTCGTGATCGGGCTGCTCATATCGTTTTGTTTATCGACCGCATTCGTCATGATAACTTGGCTCGTTCTCGTGTCTCCGCCCTTCGCAAGGTTTCACATCAGGAGCGGATCCAATAGCATTGACTTGCCGAACATTGCGGCTTATCAATCATAGAACAGAACACTGTTCCATTCAATGGAACTTAATCATGAATCAAGGCATGGACCAAAACCATGCGGAGCGGGAGGGCCATTTAATGATCGACGAACAGGCACTCGTCCAAAAGATCACCTGGCGGCTCATTCCCTATCTCGGCTTCATCTATCTCATCGCCTATATCGACCGGCAGAACGTCAGCTTCGCCAAATTGCAAATGGTCGGCGATCTCGGCTTCAGCGAATATATTTACGGCCTCGGCGCCTCTCTCTTCTTTATCGGCTATTTTCTCTTTGAGGTGCCCAGCAATATCATTCTCGTCAAGGTTGGCGCGCGGCGCTGGTTTACGCGCATCATGCTTTCCTGGGGTCTCGTGACGCTTCTGCTGGCGTTTACGCGCAATGCGACAATGTTCTATATTTTGCGCTTTCTGCTCGGTGTTTGCGAGGCTGGTTTCTTCCCCGGCATTCTGTTTCTCGTCACGCTCTGGTTTCCGTTTGAATATCGCAGCCGCATGGTTGGCTCGTTCATGCTGTTCAGCGCGCTTGCGAATGCGATCGGCGCGCCTATTGGCGGCCTCTTGCTCGATCTCGACGGTATGGGTGGCTTGCAGGGCTGGCAATGGGTGTTCCTCATCACCGGCGCTCCGGCGGTGATCATGGGCATCGTCACCTTGTTTTACTTGGTCGATGGACCGCAGCAAGCGCGGTTTCTGAGCGATCAGGAAAAAGCCTGGCTCAAGCAGAGACTTGCAGCCGAAGACGTGAGCAAAACCGAGCATGGCAATCCATTCAAAACCTTGCTCGATCCGCGCGTATTGTTGATGTCACTCTATTATATCGGCTTTCCGCTGGCTGCTTATGGTCTTAGCTACTGGCTCCCGACCATCGTCAAAGGATTTGGTGTCAGTAATACCGTCAATGGATTCATCAACGTCATTCCCTGGATCTTTGTTGGCCTCGGCTTGAAAATCGTTCCCGCTTTGGCGGCCAAAGCCGGCAAACAGACGGCCTTCATTGTCGGGCCTGCCCTGTTCGGTGCTGCTTGTCTCGTCCTCAGCGTTTACGTCAATGATAACGTACTGCGTTTTGCTTTCCTGTGCGGCGCCGCTGTCGGCATTTTTTCCGGTCAGCCGGTCTTGTGGAGCCTGCCCTCGACCTTTCTCACCGGCGCCTCGGCTGCCGCGGGTCTCGCCATGATCAATTCGGTCGGCAATCTCGGCGGTTTCATCTCCCAGAATGTCGTGCCTTGGATCAAAGACACCACGGGCAGCACCACACTGCCCATGCTGTTCCTTGCCGCCTGCCTCGCAATCGCCGGCCTCATGACCTTCTATGTCCAGAGAGTCATCCGGCGGAGCCAGATAGAAAAGGCACAGTCAGGCCTGACCGCACGTGCGGCATCGTAAGGCCAACGGTCATGATCAATGACCATTGGACCGCTCTTGAATTTTCGCTCTCGCTTTGAAAAAGCGAAAATTCAAGAAAGGAACCAAAGGCCGTTCTTTACGGCCTTTGGTATAAGGCCAAGCAGGCATCCACGATCCGAGACTGGAAGACCGAATACCATGCCCATGAAGAAGAAGCCCGAAGAGCTACGCTCCCGCGCCTGGTTCGACAATCCCGCGAACCCTGACATGACGGCGCTGTATCTCGAACGCTATCTGAATTACGGGCTGACCGCCAAGGAACTGCAATCGGGCAAGCCAATCATCGGCATAGCACAGACGGGCTCCGATCTCTCGCCCTGCAACAGGCCGCATCTCGAACTTGCCAAGCGTGTCCGTGAAGGCATACGTGAAGCGGGCGGCATAGCCATCGAATTCCCTGTCCATCCGATCCAAGAAACCGGCAAACGGCCAACGGCCGCACTGGATCGTAATCTCGCTTATCTCGGTCTCGTCGAAATTCTCTACGGTTATCCGCTCGACGGCGTGGTCTTGACAACCGGCTGCGATAAAACCACGCCTGCCTGCCTGATGGCGGCGGCGACCGTCGATCTACCGGCCATCGTGCTCACCGGCGGCCCCATGCTCAATGGCTGGTTCAACGGCGAGAGGACGGGCTCCGGGACCATCATCTGGAAAGCGCGGGAATTACTCGCCAAGGGCGAGATCGATTATCAGAAATTCATCGAGCTGGTCGCGTCTTCCGCGCCCTCGGCTGGCTATTGTAATACGATGGGTACAGCGACAACGATGAATTCCCTGGCTGAAGCGCTCGGCATGTCCCTGCCCGGCTGTGCTGCCATTCCCGCCCCCTATCGGGAGCGCGGACAGATCGCCTATGAGACCGGCAAGCGTATCGTCGACATGGTGTTCGAGGATCTCAAACCCTCCGACATCATCACCCGGCAGGCTTTGGAAAACGTGATCATCGTCAATTCGGCGATCGGGGGTTCGACCAATGCCCCGATTCATATCAATGCCATCGCGCGCCATGTCGGGGTTCCGCTCGAGGTCGATGATTGGGAGCGTGTCGGTGGGCAAGTTCCCCTGATCGTCAATCTTCAGCCGGCGGGGACATATCTCGGCGAGGATTTTCATCGCGCCGGCGGCGTCCCCGCCGTCGTTCATGAATTGATGCGTCATGGCTTGATCCACGAAAATGCGCTGACGGTCAATGGTCGCACGATGGGTGATAATTGCCACGAACGGGCAGCTCTTGACGCCGATGTGATCCGCACCTTTGAAACGGCTTTGGTGCCCGCCGCTGGATTCAAGGTAGTCCGCGGCAATCTTTTCGACTCCGCCATCATGAAAACCTGCGTCATTTCGGATGAATTCCGCACGCGCTATTTGTCCAATCCGCAAGATCCCGATGCCTTCGAAGGCCGCGCCGTCGTCTTCGACGGACCTGAGGATTATCATCAGCGTATCGACGATCCTTCCCTCAATATCGATGAACATTGCCTGCTCTTCATCCGGGGGACGGGTGCGATCGGTTTTCCTGGCTCGGCGGAAGTCGTAAATATGCGGGCGCCTTCCTATCTCTTGCAACGCAACATCACGTCCCTGCCCTGCATTGGCGATGGGCGGCAGTCGGGCACATCCGGTTCCCCTTCCATCCTGAATGCCTCGCCAGAAGCGGCGGCGGGCGGTGGCCTCGCCTTGCTACGAACGGGCGACCGCGTCCGCATTGATCTTCTTAAAGGACGCGCGGATATTCTCATCTCGGATGAAGAACTCGCACAGCGCCGCGCCGATTTCCAGGCACATGGCGGATACAAATATCCGCCGTCGCAAACACCCTGGCAGGAAATTCAAAGAGGAATAGTCGACCAGCTTGCACAAGGCATGGTGCTGAAGCCCGCTGTCAAATATCAGCGGGTCGCATCGACTTATGGTGTTCCGCGTGACAGTCATTGACTCCGTCAAGCTGATGGCGAGGCTGATATGAAAATTGCTTCACTCGGCGAATGTATGGTGGAATTGCTGGAACGGGGGCCCGGCCTATTCACTCAAAGCTTCGGTGGCGATACTTTGAATACCGCCGTCTATTTGGCGCGGCTCGGCATTCATACCGATTATCTCACGGCACTGGGCGATGACCGCCTGAGCGACGCCATGATCACATTGTGGCGCAATGAAGGGCTCGGCGTCAGCGCGGTGAAACGAATTCCTGGCCGCTTGCCAGGTCTTTACATGATCCAGGTCGATGACAAAGGAGAACGCAGTTTTCTTTATTGGCGTGACCAAGCACCCGCACGGGATTTTTTCAACTTCATCACGAACGAAGATTTCGCCGCGCTGGCGCAATATGATTGGTTCTATCTCTCTGGCATCACGCTTTCTCTTTACGATGTTTCGGGACGACAGCGCCTCATCGAGCTCCTGACGCAAATCCGCAAGGCCGGCGGCCATATCGCCTTCGATGGGAATTATCGTCCGCGCGGCTGGCCAAACAGAGAGACCGCGCTCCAGGCTTTCGAAACCATTCTCCCTCATGTCGATCTCGCACTGCCGACCTTCGATGATGAAAAGCTGCTCTTCGGCGATCGTGATCCGCAAGCCTGCATTACTCGGCTGCAAAGCTTCGGCATCGAGGAAATCGTCATCAAATCGGGACCTCAGGGCTGTCTCGTCGTCACCAGCTCTCAGACCTACGACGTTCCAGCCGAACCAGGGATCAAACCGATTGACACAACAGCAGCAGGCGATTCCTTCAACGCCGGTTATCTCGCCTCGCGTTTGCAAGGTCAGAGCCCTCTAGAAGCCGCCCGCGCCGGCCATAGACTCGCGGCTTTGGTCATTTGCTATCCCGGCGCCATCATCCCGCAAGAAGCCATGCGGACACTCGCCCCCGAGTCCATGAATGCGATCAGCGCAGATTGATAGGCATCGGCAATACATTATTTGAAAGGGGCATGGAAAGATAATGTTTCATCTTTCCATACCCCTCTATGACAGCGCATATACTCAAACAGTCTGCTCGTAGCCGGGCGAGTTGTTGCCTCGACCCATTCCTTAATCACGGAGTGGCAGATGCCTGTTTTTCGTTCTCATTCGGCACGACATCCACCTTGCTCCCATCAGCGAGAATCGCCGGCGGACTCAACACGATTTTCTCGTGACCTTCCAAACCATCATTTAATTCAACAGTTTGCCCAAAATCCCGATAGATCGTCACAGGGCGTAGAACAATCCGATTATCAGGACCCAGCACGGCCACATGCAAACCATGCTGATTGAAGATGAGAGCTTCGGAGGGCACGACGACATTGGGATGGGTACGCGGGACAGCGAAGGTCACATCGACAAAAAGGCCTGGACGCAAAGCACCATCCTTATTGATGACATCGATTTCCGTCGAGAGTGTGCGTGAGGACGCAGTCAACGCCACCGAACTGCGCGCCACCTTGCCGGTGAATACACGCTGCGGCATTTGCGGCACTTGAACCTCGGCGGTCAGCCCTTCCGTCACCCCAATCGCCGAGCTCTGCGGAACATTGACCGCCACGCGCAAAACGTCGTCATGGTTGATGGAGAACATCGGCGTGCCATTGCCATTATCGGCATTGACAAGATCCCCAACCTCGACGTTGCGCGCCGTGATGACGCCATCGAATGGGGCCACCACCTGTTCAAAGGCGGTCAGTGTCCGCAATCGATCAACCGTCGCCTTTTGCGCCTGCACATTGGCTTGAGCCAATTTGACCCCCGCATGTGCGGTCTCCAATGTCGCCTGCTGCACCGAGACATTGGCCTGCTGATTGTCCCGGGTCTGCAATGTTTCATAACCGCGCTTGGTCAAAGCGTCCGCACGGGAATACGTCACATTGGCGAGACGCACATTGGCCTCGGCCTGATCGACCTGTGCCTGCGCCTGCGCCAGAGCCGCCTCGACCTGCTTCAATTGCGCCTCGGCTTGATCAAGCTGCCGATCGAGATCGGGAGAAGCGATGCGTACGAGCAAATCACCTTTTTTGACGCGGCTGCCGATGTCCACATGCCGTTCGGCAATGTAGCCGGTGGCGCGGGCATAAAGAGACGCCGTATTGAAGGCGACGGTCTGCCCGGGCAATTTCAATCGGACTGGCTCATCAAGCAGCTTGACGTCCTGGACCCGGACCTTCGGCACGAAATTGATCGTCTTCTCCTGGGTCTCAGCCGCTTCGACGCTGCGCCGCCAATGGCCATAGGCGCCATAGGCCAGAGCGCCGCCAACCAGCAGAAGAACCACGACGAAGATCTTTTTCGACGGCATAGGGTAATCCTCATGCCCAGCAGCGCCCGTCTTGCGCGGCGCGTCTTCAACCTTAGAGAATGCCTCGCTCATAGATAATCCTTGACCGGTTCGACCTTCCCGTTGCGCAGGACCGAATAAAGAAAGGGCACGAAGAGCAAAGTGGAGCATGTCGCCACGGCGACGCCGCCGAGCACGGCTCGCGCCAGAGCCGCGTTTTGCTCACTGCCCGCGCCCACGCCAATGGCCATGGGCAACAAACCAATGAACATGGCTCCCGCTGTCATCAACACCGGCCTCAACCTCGTTTCCCCGGCCTTGAGCGCGGCTTCCACCGCGCCGCAACCCGTTTCCTCTCGATATTCCTTCGCGAAAGTCACGAGCAAAATCGAATTGGCGCTGGCCACACCGACACTCATAATGGCGCCAAACAGGGACGGAATGGAAAATGTCGTCTGCGTAATGAACAGGCTCATGATAATGCCGCAGAAGGCCAGCGGCAAAGCGGCCAGCACGACGAACGGATCACCCCAACTCTGATAGTTGATGGCCATCAAGAGATAAACGGCGATCAATGCAATCCCAAGACCCAGCTCGATATTGTGGAAGGCATTGTCCATATCCTGAATTTGTCCAAGGATTTGAATCCTGTCCGGCGGCTGCAGGTTTTTCTGCTCGTCCGCGATGATCTTGTCGATCTCGCTCCGCACCGAACCGAGATCACGATCCTGAACACTGGCGAAGACATCGTATTTCGGCTGCGTATTCACATGGTTCACGACTGTCTGCTCGGTCTGACGTTGCAAAGTCGTGACATTCTGCAGCAAGGTGACAACGCCCGGACTATTATTGGCGCCATTGGCGAAGAGCGGCGTATTCTGCACGGCGGCAAAAGACGCATTGCGATATTCCGGCGTCTGCACCCAAAGCTGATAGGCAATGCCATTCTTGGGATCAGCCCAGAAATTCGGCGTCACTTGGAAACTGCCGCCGAGCGAAATATTCAGCGAATTGGCAAGCTGCTGGGTCGACAGGCCGATTTCCTGCGCCATCTGGCGATTGATCGTCCCATAGAATTCCGGCGCGTCGGTGATCTGCTGAATATGAACATCGACGGCGCCACGCACGGCCCGCAAACGGCGCTCGATATTTTTGGCGACTTCGAGATCCTTTTCCTCATGCCGTCCCAGGACCTGGACGTCGACCGAAGTGATCGTGCCGAAATCAAGGATCTGGGTGATGATATCGGCCGGCTGGAAATAGAAGATCACATCCGGAAAACGCTCCCGCAGAATCGGCCGGAGCTTCTTCATATAATCCAGGGTCGATTCATGTTCCTCGGCGAGGGAAATCAGCATCTGGCCATCGTTATAGGCCACGAAGGACCCATCACCGAAAGCGAAATTATAGTTCAGTGCCGGCAAGCCGATATTATCGACGATAATGCCCAATTCCTTGGCGGGAATAACCTCTCGTATCGTGTCTTCGATAGAGGCAAAGACCTGTTCCGTCGCCTCGATGCGCATGCCGGAACGCGTGCGGACGTGCAAGGTCATGGCCCCCGCATCGATTTGCGGAAAATAATCCTGCCCCACGAAAGTGAACAAAACGGCGGACCCCGCGAAGACCGCGAGCACGGCCCCGAGAGTCACGACGCGATGCGTGATGACGCCATGTAACAGGCCGAGATAGCCGCGATGAAATTTGGCAAAGCCCCGTTCGAACCCGGCATGAAACCGCGTGAAAAAGCCTGCCTTGCCCGTGGGGTCGGCAACAGCCTCATTGGAATGGCCACCGTGGTGACCCGCGAAACGCTCATCATATTCCTTCTTGACCAGAACATCGATGAGGATCGGCACGAGTGTTCGCGACAGGACATAGGACGTCAGCATCGCGAAGACGACGGCGAGAGCTTGCGGTGTGAACAGATATTTGGGCGTATCGGTCAGGAACAACACGGAGACGAAGGCCGAGCAAATGGCCAAGGTCGAAATCAAGGCCGGCTTGGCAATCCCCGCCGCGCCGCCGACAACGGCTTCCCTGAAGCCTTCCCCTTCTTCCATCAAGCGATAGGTATTCTCGATCGCCACCGTCGCATCATCGACGAGAATGCCAACCGCCAGGGCAAGGCCGCCAAGGGTCATGATGTTGATCGTTTGCCCGAGCATTGCCAGGATCGACAGAGATGTCAGGATCGACAAGGGAATCGAAACCAGCACGATCAGGGTCGAGCGCCAGGATCCAAGGAACAGAAGGATCGTCAGTCCCGTGAGAGCGGCCGCGGTCAGCGCTTCCCGGATCACGTCCTTGATGGCTTCGGAGACAAAGACCGACTGATCAAACAAAGGCGTGATATGCATGTCCGGCGGCGCGGCGGCGCGGATATCCGGCAGGAAACGCTTCACATTATCGACGACGGAAAGTGTGGACGCCGCACCATTCTTGAGGATCGTGGTCAGAATGGAGCGCTGCCCATCCGCACGCACAATATTCAATTGCGGCGGCGCACCATCCCGCACGTAGGCCACATCACGCAGGAGAATCGGCGTCCCCTTGACGACCTTGATCGGCATTTCGTTCAGGGTTGTCACGGCTTCGGGCGTCGAATTCAGGCGGATCGGATATTGAGAATCACCGATCTTCGAAAGGCCCGAAGGCACGACAAGACTTTGCGTACCCACAGCATTGGCGACGTCGAGGGGCGTCAAGCCATTGGCCTGCAAGGCCTGCAAATCGAGATCGACCATGATCTGCCGCGGTGCACCACCATAGGGACCAGGCAGAGTCGAGCCCGGCACCTGCGTCAAGGTTTGCCGGATGCGATACATGGCATAATCATAAAGCTGCGACTGCGTCTCCTTCTCCGAGGAGAGAGCAAGCTGAATGACCGGAACAGAGGAAGCCGAAAAGCGCATGATGACCGGCGGCTGCACACCCGGCGGCATGACCGCACGGATGGAGTTCATCGCCGACACGACCTGCGCAATAGCAAGATCAATGCTCACGCTTTGGTCGAAATAAAGCTTCTCGATAGCCACACCCTGCAGAGTCTGACTTTCCATCCGCTTGATATTATTAACATTATTGGAAAGCGAATATTCACTATAAGTCGTGATACGCTGGGTCATATCGGTCGTATCGAGACCGGTATAAGTCCAGACAATCACGACCACCGGAATATCGACGGTGGGCAAGACGTCCTTCGGCATGACGATCGAAGCGCCAATGCCGCCGAGCGTCATCAGAATCGCCAGGACATAGAAAGAAATACGGAACTTAAGAGCGTATTTGACAAGCTCCATAAACCAACCTGTCCGGTTTCCGGCAAATGCCTCGATTGAGCGAAATTTCCTTGAGGCATTTTAGATAACAGATGCCGGGCCGCGACGCTCCACACTTCACCGTGATGACGTCAAGATCAACTTCGGTTGAGCGACATTATGCCCCGGCCCCTCGAGCGACTTCGGAACCAAGTGGAGATTCTTTAAAAGACGAATGGATAGACATAGCGCTGGATAATATCCTCGACGAGGAACAGCAGCAGCAACAGAATGACGGGGGAAATGTCGATCCCTCCTAGATCAGGCAGGATGGAACGGATCGGGCGCAAAAGCGGCTCGGTCAGGGCATTCAGCGCGTTCCAGACCGAGCGGACGAGATCATTATACATATTGATGACGTTAAAAGCGATGAGCCAAGACATTATGGCAACGATAATAATGACATAGCTGTAAAGATGCAGAACCAGTAAAAGAACATCGAGAAGCGCGCGCATGTGAGATTCCTGAAGCCTTTTGCGAAAGGATGCACAGATTTTCCGACAAAATGCTGAAAGTCAAAAGTAACAGGCCATTTTTCTTCATCCCGAACAAAATGGCCCCGGCGAGGAGGACGGGTCCCATTTAAGCGGGCCGTTTCCTGGCGACAAGAGCGCAGAAATCCTCAAACTGCGGCTTGCACAGGGCGCAACAGTCGCGTAGAACCCCACGCGGAAGGGGCTGTAGCTCAGATGGGAGAGCGCTGCAATCGCACTGCAGAGGTCAGGGGTTCGATTCCCCTCAGCTCCACCAACACAAGGCCTTATTTTACCAGCTTTTCCCGTTCTGCCGAAGCCTCGACATATCCGAGTCTTACACCGGCCTGTCTCAGTGGCTTGTTCGGCCCAGACTAGACGCCTGATCTCTCCTTTGCGCCCGCCGCCTGTCTTCACCCTCGAACTTATTCCGGCAAACATTTGCGTGTGCACCAGGGGCTTCAACCGGGGTGATGATGCCGATTCACGAGGATAAGATCGCGCCGAGCAGATCCAAGCCGACTGCCAGATCCGCTTCCGTCACTCTTCGAGAGGCGGAGATCATTCCTTTGATCGGGAAGGATCGCATGGGGCGAAAGCGGAACGCCGACTTGTGAGCGGCGGCAATTAGAAGTGGAGCAACTGAGCCGACAGATTAAGCTGATCCTAAACCGCAAACGACCCATCGCTGGATGGAAGATTCCGGAACATCGGATTTACCTCATCCTTCAGCCATGAAATGGCTCACTCTTGGTCAGCAATGCGCGCCTCGGCATCTGATATGCGGAGCGTAAACGCTGCCGAAAGTACCGTCAGCGCCCATTTCAGCGTTGCGCATAACACCTTATAGCAATCGTTTCAGCGCTCACGACAAGAACGGAACAGTAGGCTAGATTGTTTCGCATTGACATTCTTCCTACTAGTTGGTAGACATGCGACATGAGCAATCTATCGACCAAGGCTGATGACATACTTCGCTGCGCGCGCGCCCTCATTATCAAGGGTGGTTACAATAGTTTCAGCTACGCTGATATTTCCAGTGTGGTCGGCATTCGCAAGGCGAGCATTCACCACCACTTTCCCAGCAAATCAGATCTCGTCCGCACGCTGGTTGCACAGTACCGGGAGGAGGCTGAAGCCGGGATCGTTGAGCTGGAACGAAACGCCGCCGATCCACTTGGACAGCTTCGCGCTTATGTCGGCTATTGGCAGGGCTGTATCGCTGACGGGTCCCACCCCTTCTGCGTCTGCGCCTTGCTCGCCAGTGAGATCCAGGTTCTTCCCGAAGCAGTCGCTTTTGAAGTGCGCGCGCATTTTCGGAGGCTTTCGGACTGGCTTACCTCCGTCTTCGAGCGTGGCGCCGCACAAGGCCGCTTCTCGTTGACCGGGACCGCCAGGAGCAACGCCGAAATGTTCATGGCAACTGTGCATGGCGCGATGCTTTCAGCGCGCGCCTACGGCGACGCCACGACTTTTGGTGCAATAACCCACCCCTTACTGGAGCGCATCGCCACCTAAAATTGGAGCTTCTCAGGAAGGTGATGCACGACCTCGCAGCCTACCAACTAGTAGGTTTAATTGCTACACTCACAGATTTGTCAGCGGCAGTCTGCTTGCTCGACCCTCCCACCCCTTCAGATGAGAAAGGCAACTTATATGTTCGGAATTTCTCCGCTTGGCTGGATCCATACGATCGGTAGCCTGCCAGCCATTCCCGTGGCTCTTTACATGTTAGGTCGGCATGGTCGAATCGTTCCCCGGTCCCCGCTGGGCGCCGTCTATTTTATTTCCATGCTTGTCGGCGCTGCAACGGTGTTCCTCGTTGCACATCAGTCGGTCAGCTACGGCATCGGCGCCGTGACAATTCTGCTCCTGCTTGCAGGTTATGGGATTGAGCGCATTCTGGGTTCGGTGCGCGTAGCCAGATACATTGAAACCATCTGTCTGAGCCTGAGTGCGTTTCTTTTGATGCTGCCGACCGTTACCGAAATCCTGCGCCGTGTTCCGGACGGCCACCCCTTGGTGACCGACTTGAAATCGCCGCTGCTTCTCGGCGCTCAGGCAGGGCTGTTGGCTTTTCTCGTAGTCGGCTTGACCGCCCAGATCGTCTATCTGGCAAGACAGGGCAAGGCTGCAGCGAACTAGTCGGTGACGCTGCGTCGAACGGTGCTGGCCGAGCACCTGACAGGTCCGTCGTCTGATACCGGCAATACACGGCGGACCTGTTCGATCGCCTCACGGCGACGGGAGGGACTCAAAAAGTCAGCTTCGACGCCTCTTGCAGGATCGCCTTGTCCAGCGCGAGATCGGCAACCAGCTTCTTCAGCCGCGCATTCTCGCGCTCCAGATCCTTCATCCGACGCGCCTGGTCGACCTTCAGACCGCCATATTCCTTGCGCCAACGATACAGCGTCTGCTCCGAAATCCCAATCTGGCGACAAGCCTCGACCGCCGTCGAGCCCCGACCGACCACCACGTCCACCTCTCGCAGCTTCGCGATGACCTGCTCCGGCGTAAATCGCTGACGTCCCATACGTTTCTCCAATTCCTATACCCAAAAGGACTCTCTTCAGAATTGGACCAGTTTTTCCAAGGCAGACCAATTGAGTCTCGAGCGTAGGGCGGCGCCTGATCCATGTCAGTTGAAAAGTTCGTTCGAATGATCTATATGCTTTTCCGACGAAAGGAGTCGGCCCATGACGGAGTCCAAAGCGACATCGAGCGGACACGAAGCGCGTAGCGCAAAGACGCGCTCGCAGCTGATCGAAGCCGCGATCGAAGTGATCGGCGCTGTCGGCTACGAGGGGGCCAGCACCCGCGCGCTGGCAACGGCTGCGAAAACGACGCTGTCGGCTATTCCCTATCATTTCGGGGGCAAGAAGGAGCTCTACCTAGCTGCGGCAGGCATGATCGCCGACCATGCGGCCGGCCGCTTCGAAGAGGCGCTCGCGCTTCTGGATGCAGCGAAGCCGTCCGAAAAGGCTGCTCACTTCGAGGAAGCGCTCACTGAGCTCACGCACATCATTATGGAAGATGCCGAGCCCCATTCGTGGACGTCTTTCGTCGCGCGCTGCGCCTATGACAACGACGAAGCCTTCGCGCTGATCCACGAGCGAGCCATCGCTCCCATGCTGAAGCATCTCGTACAGGCTGCAAGCGACTTCACGGGAAGAGATCCCGCTGACGAGGCGCTCAGGTTACGGATCAACGCGATCGTGACCGCAATCATCAGCTTCAGGTTTCTGCGCGGTATCATGCTGCGAGGCATGGGCTGGGAGAGCATCCAGCCCGGCTGCATCGAGCAGGTCGAGGCTATGGTCCGCGATCTCTGCCGCAGCGACTTTCTTGCTGTCCGATTTTCCCACTGAGGCGCGGGAGAAGGAGTAAGAGCCCAGCTTCAGGCGCCTCGACAATCTTCTCGTCAGGCAAAGACGGAATCATACGATGAGCAATCAATCCTATGCGCATGAAACCATTGCCTGGGCGAAGCAGCGCCTCGACGATGCGGATACGATCGTGTCCGAGGTCGAGAAAGCCGCCGAAGGGCTGAAGGAAGAGGCCCGCAAGGAAGCGGATGCCGCACTCGCCCGTCTACGGACCTCGCGCGGCAAGATCCAGAAAATCTATGATGGACTTCGTGCAGAGGCGGCAGACGCGAAGGAAGGCGTCGAAAAGGTTCAGGGGGCACTCGAGGTTGAGTGGATCGAGGTCGAATCCGCGCTCCAGTCCTACTTGAGCGGCGCGAAAGATCAGGCGGAAGCTGTGCGCGGGCTCGTGGTCGCACGAGCACAGACCCAGCGTCGGTCGTGGGAAGCAACGCTGCAGAGGATTCGCGACCGGGCGGCCGACGCCGTCGAGACCGCGCGTGGAGAACTCGACGCTGCAATCAAACGCTTGTCCGACGAGGCGGAGAAATTCCAGGCTCGGATCGGTGATGCCAAAGATGCCGGCGACGAGTCCTGGGAAGCCGTGAAGAGCGGCGTGGCTGAAGCCAAGGTCGTGCATGACCGTACGATTCAGCGGATCAAGGACGCGTTCTCGAAGCTGTTCTGATCGAGGCGCTTCGGCCTTTCGACAATTCTGAATCGAGGAAGGCGGGAAATTACAGCCCCCCGTTTTTCGCCTCCGGCAAACGTTTCAAAGGAGAAGGCTATGAGCCTGATGAGCGAAATCCAGATCTTGCGTGCGCAAATTGATGCTCATGCTCGCAAGGCGCCGGCCGCTGATGTGGGCGTGGAGCAGGGACCTGTGCCGCCACGTCCAAGCCGGGACATCCCTCATGAGGGGCTCGACGTCGACGCTTTTCTGAAAGCGGTGAACGAGACCCTCGACGAGTTCGCCGATGAACTCGACCGGTTCCCGCGTCTGACGGCGCTCGCGGCGCTCGGGCTGGGGCTCGCAGCCGGCGTCGTCATCGGCCGCCAACTCCGCTAGCCGTCTTCCCGACCGCCAGAAAGGTCAACAATGCCCACTCTCAATTCCACGAAACTGTATGGTCGCGTGGCGTTGCTGCGTCGTCAGGTTCTTCTTCGGCAGCTGATCCGGCGCGCCATCGCCGGGGCACTCGCAGTCGCCGCCTTCACCGTTACTGCTGGGCTGGCCACCTATGCGCTGTTCCTTGCGCTCAGGGCTCCGTTCGGCGACCTCAACGCGGCGCTAGCCGTGGCGGCACTCTACCTTGCAATGGCGTTCGTTCTGCTGGCCTACACGTTGCGCGAACCGCATTCCCCTGAACTCGAAGCACTGGCGGAAATGGAGGCGGCCGCGCTTGAGACGATCACGGCTGAGACGCAGGGCGTGGTCCAGTTGGTCAACACCGCCGGTCATCGCTTTGAGAACCTCGGAGGCAGTCTGACGCTCGGCGTCAGCATCCTCGGTGCGCTTCGCAGGCTCTTAGCCGCCCGAAAGCCCTGAGGCGAGCCAGTCCGCTAGGTCGCCGTGCCGGTCCATTCCGCAGCGCGCTCGCACCCGCACATCCATTGGAAGCCTGAATTTCTCCGCCCATGTCACACGCATGCCGGTCACCCGAAAGGACTATGCAATGCCGGACCTCATCGTCGTCGGTTTCGATACCCAGGACGCGGCGGACGACGTTCTGCTCAAGCTTGCCAAGCTTCAGAACGAGTATCTCGTCGACCTTGAAGACGCTGTCGTAGCCATACGTGACGAGAACGGCAAGCTTCATCTGAAGCAAAGCCTCGATCTGACCGCTTTCGGCGCCTCCTCCGGTCTGATTTCCGGGGCCCTGTGGGGCGGACTGGTTGGACTGCTGCTGCTCAATCCGCTCGCGGGCTTCACCATCGGCGGCCTGGTCGGTGCAGGAACCGGCGCCTTGTCGGGCTCGCTGGCCGACTATGGGATCAACGACGACTTCATCAGATCGCTCGCATCGACGATCCCTGCCCAGAGTTCGGCGCTGTTCGTCCTCGTGCGCAAGGCCCAGCCGGAAAAGGTTCTTGCCGAGCTGGCGGGGCTGAAGGGCCTCGTTCTCAAGACATCGCTGTCTCCAGATGCCGAGCAAAAGCTCAGCAAGGCGCTTTCCAAAACTGCCTAATTTTGCTGACGCCCTGAAAGCACGTCGGCTCGAATCCGGTTGTTCGGGGCTGAACTTCCGACAGGGCGGCCGGCACGACGTGCGAGCGGCGGTGCTCGGTCTGATCCACGCGTACCGACGTCCAGCACAGGGAATCCACGGCATGAATGATCGCAATCTCAATTTCGACGCGCTCGTCATCGGCACTGACCAAGAGCGCCTCACTGCCCTATGTGAGTGCCTTATGCGGCCTCATTGAACAATGGTTGGCCGCTCCGGGCGATTTTAGGTGCCGAACGGGCCATTCGCGCTGTGGCTTCCAGGACCTGGACATAAAATCCCGGCGGCGCGGCGCGGCCCAGCGTCACGCAATCAAATGAAAGGAACCTAAATGACAAGTTGTGATTTCCTCCGTTCTTTCGATGTTCGCAATCCCAGGATCGGGACAACCCGCGAGGAATGGGCCCCCCATGCGGCCATGAGCGCCAAGACGTTCGAATGGTGGTACATGACGACCTATCTGCATGACGACCTTGGCAACGCCTACTTCTACTTCCTGTGCCTGAGCGCCTTCCAGGGCGAAGCCTATCAGCGCAATGTCACCGGCAGGACCGCACCCGAGGGGACGACGGTGCTGAGCATCGCATCCCTGTTCAGCCACTACGCCAGTGAACGGGTCTGGCCTTCAATGAGGGTGCCATTCACGCCGACCGACAGCCTGTTCGACCCTTCCAGCAACTGCGTTCGGGTTGATGCGGGCGATGGCACGAACGTATCCTGGAGCTTTGGCCAGGACGCGATGAAGCTTTCGCATAACACCTCCGAGGGCGTCTCGCTGGAAGCTGCCATCACCGGCCTCGACACCGTGCTGTGGCATCAGGACCATGCGGGAGAGAAGCACGGCATTGAAGGCTTCATCCAGCAGGGCGCCGAAGATGACTTCAGCTTCTATTATTCGCTGCCGCGCGCGCATCTCACTGGAACGCTGACCCTGCCGTCCGAGGCAGGCGCGCCGGCGAAACGCAGCGTAAGCGGCCGCGCCTGGATCGATCGCCAGTGGGGAGATTTTGCAACGCTGTTCTGGGAATGGTCCTCATTCCGGTTCCAGAGTGGCGCCAGCGTACACATCTACAATTTCTACAACGGGCATCAGGAGGCGGTCTATCAGGATGCCGACGGAGGCGTTCATCGCCTGAAGGACAAGGTGATCGTGCGGCAGAATGGCTATGTGAAATCTCCCAACATCGGCAACTGGGTCAGTTGGGGCTGGACCTATGAATTCCCGATCGAGATCGAGGGGTCGCGGCGCTTCACCGTCAAGCCGTTCGGCGCGCGGGATTTCATGGAGTATCCGACGCTGCAAACTCAGGTTCCCGTGCAGTTGAACGGCTATGGATTGTTCGAAGGCGCCGGTGCGTTGATCGACGACGAAACCGGAAATGTCGTGGGCGTTTCCATCAATGAATCAGCCGACATCCGCGCGATGCAAAACGGCCCTTACGAGAAGAACCAGAACTGATTTCATGGGTCAGGAGATCCGGTTCATTCGCCGTCCCCGTGACGGGTGAACCGGATCACCAGATAGCGTATTTTTCTTTGTTCGCGGCCATCACAAAATCCTGTTGGGCAGGCCAGTCCTGCTACATCCGCAAGTTCCCGTCCCCCACCTTTCCTGTCCCCGTTTTTGGAGATATTAGAGTATAAAAAAGAGGATATTGGGGAACGGAGGAGTGGAATTGCTGTGAGCCCCGTCTCTCATCCAGCTGAGGCCAGAGACCTCGGGTGAGTGTGGCGCTGATGCGCCGGGTGATCAACGGTGGATCGGCGGAGCTGGTCGGGGTTGCGCAGCCGATCGCCCGTTGCGGTGAAGGTCGATGCGAATGCTCTCGGCGTCAGGTAGCCGAGCGCATGAATGGTGACATTGATCTGCCCGGCCAGACGCTTCATCTCGGCCTCCGCTGCCAACGCCTCCCGACCCACGCCAGCGCCTTCGAGAAAGCTTGCGCAATCCCTCGCCTCCACTCCGCGCATCGCCCTTTCGATCCGCGCAAGCGTCTGCGTCAGGTCGGGGCCTGTCAACTGCAGGAGCAGATCGCGAATATCCGCAGGATTCGTCACGCGCCCGCCTGACCGGCGAAACGAAGGCGATCGATCTGATTGTAGTTGATCACCGCTGGGTCGGCGCCGATCACCGGAAATCGGCTGACCACGTAATGCACCACCTTGTCCATTCCCAGTTCCTGTTTCAGCAGATGTTCGCGGCCACGCTCCTTCTTCAGGGCGCGCGCGTAGTAAATGGACATGGATCACGAACGCCGCCGCGGGCGGCAGTTCTTCCGTGTGCACCGGCGGCGAGACGATGCGCGTGATCTTGATGGGCTCGCTTGCGCCGAGGTCGGCGAACAGGGCGCCCGGCATCGGCAACCGGAAGCGCCGGGCCATCACCGCCCGGAAATCCTCCAGCTCTGCCTCGGGGCCCTGAAGTATGGGTCAGCCTCCCCGATCGACATGCGCCTTGGCGCGCCCGCCGATGCCGCCGACCGGGGCGTAATGGTCGAGGGCGATCGCTCGATTCACAGGGCGAAGCCGCCATCGATCGTGAGGCTTGAGCCCGTCATGTACCCCGCCTCATCTCCCGCAAGGTAGGAGACGAGGGCGGCGATTTCGGAGGGTTGCCCGACCCGCTTCAACGGGGCCGCTTCCGCCAGTCGGCCAATCATCGCAGCGGTCAGGTCGGTTTCCGTCGGCCCCGGCTGGATGTTGTTCACGGTGATCCTGCGCGGCGCCAGATCGATCGCAATGCCTTTAACCATCGTCGCGACTGCCGCCTTGGTCATCGCATAGACGGTCGTTCCGGGGTGGCTCGACCGCACCGCCGTGTTGCTGCCGATCGTGATGATGCGCCCCCCCTCGCGCATGTGCGAGACGGCAGCCTGGATCGCCAGGAAAACACCGCGGATGTTTACAGCGAGCATCTGGTCGAGATCCTCGATTCTGAACACATCGATCGTGCCGACCCGCATGATGCCGGCGTTGACGACCACGACATCGATCGTCCCGAAGGCCTCGACAGCCTTGGCCACGGCGGAGGAGATGGCCTGGGCGTCGGCACTATCGGCCTCGATCGCCAGCGCGGCGCCGCCCTTCGCCTCGATTTGCGCGACCACCTCGGCCGCACTGTCCGGGCGGGAAACATAGGTCAAGGCGACGGCGAATCCATCCTCCGCCAGCCGCAGCGCAGCCCCGGCTCCGATGCCGCGCGATCCGCCGAACACTAGGGCTGTTTTTTCAGTCACGCTCATTGAATACTCCATATTATTGATCGATAAGTCCATAATTGAGCGCGATTGTTCATGGCGATGTGATTTCCTAGCTTGCCCGAAGCCGATCGACGGCGAACCGCACCATTGCCCGAAGCGCATCCGCGTCAACACCGCCCCGAGCGCCGAGCTGGATTCCGGTCATCTGGAGGTGAACGAAGCCCGCAGCCTCATCGGGGTCGAGATGCGGGTCCAGCTCCCCGAGCGCCTGGCCTTCCCGGATCCGCGCAGCAAGGCGGGTCGTCAGGGGCGGCAGTGCCCTTGCGCCGAGAGCGCAGATATCGGGGTCGGAGGCGCCAAATTCGCTAACCGTGCCGATGCCCATGCATCCCATTGAGCGCTGGTTGTCATCGTCCGGGATGAGACCGATCAACAGATTGAGAATGCCCTCCACAGGGGAGACGGGTTCGCTCAAGCGCTGTAAGTGTGCGGCGATGGTCCGACGGTGATAGACTCCAAGCGCTTCGAGAAAGAGATGCCGCTTGTCCCCGAAGGCGTTGTAAAGGCTTTGGCGCCCGATCCCCATCGCCTCCACGAGTTCTTCGGTGGAGGTAGCGGCATAGCCCTTGCCCCAGAACACACCAATAGCTCGGTCCAGGGCGGCATCGCGATCGAATTCCCGAGGTCTGGCCATTTGGTTTGAAGCAGCGCCATTATTGATCGATCAATCCATAACTGACGCTGGCGGGGTTGTCAAAGAGGTTCCATTAGAAATGTGCGGATGGCACCAGATCGTGCACGCTGTTTCCCACCGCAGTGCCTGCTTCCAAGCTGTCGATAAAAATAGAGAAAGATGACTGAGTTGCCTTACCGAGCATCCCAACTATTCTGCCATCGGCATTGGGGCACCGATCCGCTGGGCGGCGAACAGAAGCGTTAAACTCCGCATGAAACTCTGGCGGGGTGCTGAGAGCATTCAGGGCCTCGACACCTGGTTACGTTGGTCCCGGCGACCCGAATTAAATCCGAATTTCCGCCCATCGACGCTAGCCAATATTCTTCGCAGTGGCGGTTGCCGAAAACACCAACCATCCGATCTGCACGCTAGACCACGATATTGCCGCATCGCCGTGTCGCGCATCTTCCAATCATTGGTATCTATCGGCTATCTCTTAATCAAGAGATCAATGGGAGATACGAGGTGGACTCAATAAAATCTGGACCGGTCCTACGGAGAACCATTCGGCGGCAACAATTGCGTGAGATGGTTCCGCTCGCGGACAGCACCATTTACGAGATGGAGCAAAGAGGCGAGTTCCCACGCCGGTTTGCGTTGTCTCCGCGATGCATCGTGTGGGATCTGGCCGAGGTCAAGGCTTGGTTGATCGCACGACGGACTGCACCGATCCGTCGTGCGCAACACCCCGATGTCACCAAGCGCAAAACCCGTCCAATCAAAGGGCGGGATCAAGCTCCATCAAAGGTATAGCTGCTGGCAAGAGCGTGGGAGCATGCCTCCGACCGTCAACCCATGCGTCCACAGTATCCGCCCACTCCTGCATCATATGCCGTCGCTGAACCTCGTATTCCGCCTTGTTGTAGACGCTGCGGGACGATCGCCCATCCTCGTGCGCCAAGCATTTTTCGAGCCAATCCCGATTGAAACCCAACTCGTTCAACAGGGTCGACCCTGTCCGCCGCAGGTCGTGGACCGTGAATGGTTCGAGCGGCAGCCCATCTTGTTTGGCCTGCTCCACAACCGAATAGGTGACACGGTTGAACGTCGCTCGAGACATTGGAGCATCGGCGTCGTAGCGCGAAGGCAACAGATACTGGGAGTTGCCGGCGCAGGTCTTGAGCGCAATCATGATGTCGAGAGTTTGGCGGCACAGATAGACGTTGTGTGCTTTCGACCGCTTCATTCGCTCCTTAGGAATTGTCCAAACGGCGTTTTCGAAGTCAACCTCATCCCATACCGCGTCCTGCAACTACTCGCTCTTGCGCACCATCGTCAGTAGGAAGAGTCGCATCCCCAGGCGGATCGTCAGCAGCGTGGCGACCTTTTCCAACTCTTTCAGCATCACTCGAATTTCGGCTGGCGACAGAGCTCGATCCTTTGGCGTGAACGTCGCGATCGATGCTGGTCCGACGTCATCGGCCGGATTGGGCACCTTCTCGCCGTGCAAGATCGCGAAGCCGTAAATCTGCTTCAGGATGCCCCGGACATGGATCGCTGTCGCCGGCGCGCCGCGTTCGACAATCTTTCCGCATTGGGCGCGAAGGTCGTCCGGCGTAATCTCCGTCAGCAAGCGGTTGCGCCAAACCGGTAATAGCTCTCGTTCAAAGATGGAACGAGCATCGCTCGGGTGCTGTCGGCCATCGGCGCGTTCACCAGCCATTTTTCGCCGAACTCGCCGAAGCTTTTCGCCTCCTTGATACGACGCTTCTCGCGCTGCTTCTCAATGGCCGGCGACCTGCCCTCGCTGATCGCTCCCCTCGCGTCCAGGCACAGCTCCCGGGCTCGCGCCAGCGAGATTCCATCTCGCCCGTATTTGCCGAGGTAGACCGTCTCGCGTCGTCCATTGAGCCGATAGTCCAGCCTGAACGATAGAGCACCGGACGGCGCGACGCGCACATACATGCCGTCGCGGTCCGCTACCTTGTACATTTTTTCTCTGGGTTTCAGCGCTTTGATCGCTGCGTCCGTCAACATGTTACGCCACCTCCAAAAAAGTACCGTCACGCGGTTTTGGGGGGCTCTCGTCGGAAAAGTCTGCGTATTATCAGAAGCTTAGCGTAAAAAAGTACCGTCAGGAGCCTCATCTGCCCTGACGGTACTTTCAAATTTCACCGGGATCAATATGGGCGAGGACCGTCAACGGGGCCGACGGCCGCGATCTTTGCCCACCGATAGGTATCAACAGATGCCGAATATCGCGCCGTAGCGTAGTTTTGGATACGCCCGGATAGGCCAAAATCATTCCCACTCGATCGTGCCTGGCGGTTTCGACGTTACATCATAGACAACGCGATTAATTCCTTGCACTTCATTGATAATCCTGGTCGCCGCTCGACCGAGAAAATCCATTTCAAAGCTATAGAAATCCGCAGTCATGCCATCGACCGATGTCACCGCACGCAGGGCGCATACAAACTCGTAAGTGCGGCCATCCCCCATCACACCAACCGTCTGCACCGGCAACAAGACAGCGAAAGCTTGCCAGATCTTGTCATAGAGACCCGCTTTTCTGATCTCATCGAGATAGATCGCATCGGCCTGCCGCAAGATGGCGAGTTTCTCCCTTGTGACGCCTCCCGGACAACGGATCGCGAGGCCGGGACCAGGGAAAGGATGTCGGCTAACGAAGGCTTCCGGCAGACCGAGTTCGCGGCCTAATTCGCGGACTTCGTCCTTGAACAATTCCCGCAAGGGCTCGACGAGCTTCATATTCATCCGCTCGGGGAGGCCGCCGACATTATGATGGGATTTAATGGTGACGGAAGGACCACCCGTGAAGGATACACTTTCGATCACATCCGGATACAATGTTCCCTGGCCGAGAAATTCCGGAACTCCCTTGCCATCGGAGGCAATGGTCTTCGCTTCGGCCTCGAATGTTTCGATGAACAGACGCCCGATGATGCGCCGCTTTTCTTCGGGATCACTGACCCCCGCAAGCGCATCGAGAAACAGATCCTGCGCCTGCGCATGAATCAGAGGGATATTGTAATGGCCACGGAACAGGCTGACAATTTCCTCCGCCTCGCCATGGCGTAACAAACCATGATCGACGAACACACAAGTCAGGCGATCGCCTATTGCCTCATGGATCAGCAAAGCCGCGACGGCGGAATCGACTCCTCCGGAGAGACCGCAGAGGACACGGCCCGTGCCCACTTTGGCCTGGATAGCAGCGATGGCCTCCTGCCGGAAGGCGCGCATGGTCCAGTCTCGGCTGAGACCCGCCACTTTATGCACGAAATTCTCGATCAACCGCGCACCTTGCGGCGTATGCACGACTTCAAGATGGAACTGCACGCCATAATAATGGCGCGCCTCGTCGGCCATTACGGCTACGGCTTCCTGGCGTGAGGTTGCGGCCCGCACAAAGCCTGGCGGCAGATCAATGACAGCATCGCCATGGCTCATCCAGACGGGATAGCTCTGGCCTTTTTCCCAGACATTGTCGAACAAGGCACTCTCGGCCAGAATTTCGACATCCGCCCGGCCGAATTCACGCGTCTTGCCCGCGGCTACCTTGCCGCCCAGTTGCAGTGCCATCACCTGCTCGCCATAGCAAATGCCAAGCACCGGCACTTTCGAGCTGAAAATCACATCCGGCACACGGGGGGAGCCTTGATCGAGCACGGAAGCTGGACCGCCGGAGAGGATCACGGCCTTAGGCGCCAGGGTCTCGAAGGCACGCTCAGCCGATTGGAATGGCGCGATTTCGCAATAGACCCCTGCCTCCCGGACCCGCCGCGCGATCAATTGCGTGACCTGCGAGCCGAAATCGACAATCAGCACCTTGTCATGGCGATTCACATTCTCCTGGCGCGGATCGGATTGGCTCATCATCATTCCCTGATAGGAGATCAGGCTAGGCGGCGACCCCGGTCCCGATCTTGGCTCGTTCTAAAATGAAGGGCGATAGACCAAAACAAAGGCGCGGGCCGATCGCCGCTCCTTCTTAAAGCCACAAGGATTTCAGGCAAGTCTCAAGAGAGGCTCACACAACCAAAACCGCAATGAGAGCATCGGACTTTCAATTGACCCCTATCCGATGCTCTATCTTTCTGCAAACGCATCAGATTGGTCCCAAAAGTGGGAGCCACTTTTGGGTCTGATGCTCTAAAGCTTTGGGTTTGATGCTTCAGCTTCGCTCGTAGATCACTTTCTGATGCGATTTCAGCAAAGGCCGATAGCCTTGCCCGGCGACGAGGCTGAAGGAATCCCCCGGCATGGGTTCGAACGCAAATTCAATAAATAGAAACCGTGGCCAGAGACTTTCCGGCATGTCCCGAAAAAAGGGTTCGAGAATCAGGTTTTCCGCCCCCTCGACATCAAGTTTCAAGACATCGATCCGCCGCAACCCTTCTTCCGTAACCAAATTGGCAAGACTTTTGACCGGGACAGTGATCTGTTGTTCCCGCCGGCTCACCGAGCCGATGCGCGAGGTCGTTTCCACTGGTTCAGGGGAATCGACGAACAACAGCATATCCCCATCGCGATCTGCAATGGCGCAGGCCAAGGCCTTGATGGTCGCAAAGGAATTCTGATCGATATTATAGACGAGTCGCTCGAAAATATCGGGGCGAGGCTCAATGGCGAGGATGCGCGCCTTCAGCCCCGCGGAAGCGGCGGCAAACAGGCTATATCCCCCAATATTCGCGCCGACATCGATGAAAACGACATCTTCCGGCATTCTTGCACGCAAAATTTCCCGCTCAGGCAAATCGAAATATTGCGGCGTGAACAATAGGCGGCTTTCACAATGATTATGAGAAGGGTAGAGCCGCATTCGTGCGCCCAAGGCCTCGACGTCGAGCGGGCGCCCCTTCTTCATCGCCTTCATGGCCATGGAACGCAGAAAAAAGGCCCCTTTCCGACCAGCCCAACTGCCCGAGGCATTCCGGGTCAGATCCAGCAGACGCGCGACAGCCCCCCGCGGCGCATAGCGGCCGAAATGGGAAAGATCATTGTCGTGGAATTTGGAATTGGACATACCGGATCGCAAGGTTCCAAGCCTCCCCCAAATCTTGGCTTTGCTTTTTCAGATCGAAACCACGAGAATGGATCGAATTTTCCCGATTTTATCGTTCTGATCTTATTTTTGGAGCCTCGATCCGAGGATGTCCATGATTTTTCAGTTCAAAAAAGCTTACAATTTAGAAAATTCCCTCGCGCGAGCTAAAAACACGGCAAGCGGATTCCCTTGCGTCGCCCCCTTAAAGGTTTAAATAAATCGGCATCTCGGCCCGGCCGCTCTCTCGCGCTTTTCGAGCGGCGCCCTTTGGGCCTTCTCATCCCAAAGGCCGTACAGAGCGACCTTTGGCTCCTTTCTTGAGTTTTCGCTTTTTCATAGGGTTAGCGAAAATCCAAGAGTGGTCCATCGCTCATTTCCGATGATCGATGGACGGTATCGTTTTATCGGGACCAGATCCGCTATGACTTTCATTGATGCCGTGGAAGGAGCAGGCCGCAAGACCGGCCATATCAAATTGCATGGGGCCGAGGCTTTCGAGGGCATGCGCAAGGCCGGACGCCTCGCGGCGGAGGCGCTCGATAGCATGACTGATTTCGTGCATCCCGGCATGACCACGGACGCCATCGATAAATTCGTCTTCGATTTCGCCATGGCGAATGACGCCTATCCGGCACCGCTCGATTATCGCGGTTATCGCAAATCGGTCTGCACCTCCATCAACCATGTTGTTTGCCACGGCATTCCGGATCACAAGGGCCTGCGCGAAGGCGATATCATCAATATTGATGTCACCTTCATCAAAGACGGCTGGCATGGCGATTCGAGCCGAATGTATTATGTCGGTGAGGTTTCACGCCGCGCCCAACGGCTGGTCGAGACCACTTACGAAGCGCTGATGCGCGGCATCAATGTCGTGCGCCCGGGTGCCACCACCGGCGATATCGGCGCAGCGATTCAGGAATTCGCCGAGGCCGAGCGCTGTTCGGTGGTACGCGATTTCTGCGGTCACGGCCTTGGCCGCCTGTTCCACGACGAGCCGAACATTCTCCATTATGGTCGGCCTGGCGAGGGAATCGTCTTGAAAGCCGGCATGTTTTTCACCATCGAGCCGATGATCAATCTCGGCCGGCCACATGTGAAAATCCTCGCCGATGGATGGACCGCCGTCACCCGCGACCGATCCCTCTCCGCGCAATTCGAACATTCTATTGGCGTCACCGAAACCGGCTGCGAAATTTTCACTCTTTCGCCGAAGGGCCTGCATCATCCACCCTTTCCACCCAGCGGCGCATGACCAAAGGCCCTGACTCGACTAGCGCGCCGACTGAGGATCAATCCGAGCCGCGCCCGCATTATCACGGCCATAGGGAGCGTCTGCGCGAGCGTTTTCGCAAAAGCGGCGGCGAGTCCTTGGCAGATTATGAATTGCTGGAACTTTTGCTGTTTCGCGCCATGCCCCGGCGTGATGTCAAACCCATCGCCAAAAATCTGCTCGCGCGCTTCGGCTCCTTCGCCGAAGTCATCGCGGCCCGGCCCGAGCGATTGATGGAGATCGACGGTCTCGGCGAAGCAGCGATCACCGAATTCAAGATCGTAGAGGCCGCGGCAAGACGGCTGGCGAAATCCACAATCGAGAGCCGCCAGAGCCTGTCGAGCTTTTCGGCCGTCATCGACTATTGCCGCATCGCCATGGGCTTCCTCGATCGCGAAGAGTTCCGCATTCTATTTCTCGACCGCAAGAATGGTCTGATCGCCGATGAGGTGCAGGGCATCGGCACTGTCGATCATGCGCCCGTCTATCCCCGCGAGATCATCCGTCGCGCGCTCGAACTCGGCGCTTGCGCGATCATCCTCGTGCATAATCACCCTTCAGGCGACCCCACGCCGTCCAAGGAGGATGTGCAGATCACGCAGCAAATCGTCGCGCTGGGGAAAGCCATGCAAATTAGCGTGCATGATCATCTGATCATCGGGAAACAGGGCCACGCCAGCCTGAAAAGCCTGCAATTGATCTGACCAGCCTCGGATAAGGCTTCTGCAATAGTTTGCTTGATCTATCGGCTCTCGGCGGATCGGCTCTTCTCGATGACCCGCGTCGAGAGCCGAAGTCGCCCCTAATGCGCGATGAAAGCAAACGCATGATCGATGACAGAACTTTGGCCGAGGATCTGCGGAAGACCCTTCAGACCGGGGGTTTTGTCTTGCATTATCAGCCAATTTTTGCCGTCGAGACCGGAGAAATCGTCAGCGTCGAAGCCCTCTTTCGCTGGACCCATCGCGACTATGGCGAGATCGCACCCGATCGCGCGATTGCCTTGACCGAAGCCTGTGACTTGATCATTCCCCTGGGGGAATGGGTGCTGCGGCGCGCCTGTGATGAGGCGCGTCAATGGCCGTTCCTCGATCTCTGCGTCAATGTTTCGCCCCTCCAATTGCGGCACAAAGGCTTTCTTGCCTCCCTCGACCGCATTGTCGCTGAAACCGGTTTCGATCCCTCGCGTCTGGTTCTCGAGGTCACGGAAAATCATCCCCTGCATTATGATGCAGCGACGCTCCGGCTGCTGGCGCAATTGCGCCAGCGCGGGATCAGACTGGCGCTCGACGATTTCGGTTCCGGTCACGCCAGCTTTGATACGTTGCGGGATTTTCCTTTCGACAAGCTCAAGATTGACCGCTCCTTCATCGCCTCCTCACTGACCAGCCTCGAGGACCGTTTGATGCTCCAGGCCATCGTGCGGGCCGGCGTGACCTGCGGCCTCATTGTGACGGCCGAAGGGGTTGAGACCAAGGAGCAGAATGCCCTGCTCCAGCGCCTCGGATGCGATGAATTACAAGGGTTTCTCTTCTCCCCGGCTGTTCCGCCCGTTGACCTCATGGCGCTCCTCAACCGTCAAAAGAGCGCGAGCCAGAAACGGAACCTTTCGGGGATCGATCCGATGCATTGGCGCAATTTCAATTCAGCAGAAACTCGCCGCCCACAGCCCGGATTTCCGCCGGCTTAAGCAATTTTGAATGCCCCACCGTCACGCTATAGAGGGCGCCATCCAGTCTATTTTGCCAGAAATTCAGGAATTTCAGCAGAGTGGGAAATTCTGGGGCAATATCATAATCTTGCCAGATATAAGTTTGGAGCAGCATGGGGTAATCCGGCAGACGGTAGAGAATTTCCGCTGTGGCCAAGCCATAGCCGCCGAGCTGCCTCAGCCTTTCCTCGAATGTCACGACGTCTTCATTCTTGAGCCGATCCGCCATATTCGACCTCCATTTCAGCAAAACCAAGCTTGCCAAGCGGCGATGTTTCGTCTAGGAGACGCTACAGCCATGTCATGGCATAATTCCCGTTCTGCGCCTTTCATCATCGCAGGTGGGAATCAGACCAATCAAAAACCTTGCCGTTTTAATCCCCTTTCGAGCCCGCGCCTCATTGCTGGCGCGGGTCCTGTGCTGCGGCATCCCGTTCAGGATCTTGATCCTAAACTCTATACGATTGATTTAAGGCTGTCTTCCGTATCGACATCGACGAGGATGCCAGCATTCTCGACTGGCCATTCAAGCACATCCTGACTCCCGCTCTCGATCAGACGCCGCGCACCCTGATCCCCCGCGAGACCCGCAATGGCCTTGAATAATTTATGCCCCAAGAGCACCGGATTGCCGCGTCTGCCGCGATAGCTGGGAAAAACCGCCGCGGATTCGTATGAGCTTTCCTCGAATCGCATCACGAGATCCGTGACGAGAGTGCTCGTGACGAGCGGCATGTCGCCCAAGAGCACGATCATGCCGACCGCTTCTTGCGGCAAGGCTGCGAGCGCACACCGCAAGGACGTCGAGAGGCCTTCCCCATAATCGGGATTATGGACGAAGGAGACAGGCAGATCGCCCAAAATCCGTTCGATAGCCTCACGCTCATGGCCCGTCACGACCATGACGGGACAGGCTGAGGAAGACAAAGCAGCCTCGGTGACATGGCGAACAAGGGCCTTGCCCTTGAATTCGGCAAGCAGCTTATTGCCTCCACCTGTCGCGGCGAAACGGTGACCCTGGCCTGCCGCCAATATGACGGCGACGACCTTCTTTTTTTCATTCATCCGAGGATCATTTCATTTCACTGGGCTCATACCGCCGCTTCCGCGACCGCGCCCTTTGCTTCCGGTTGGCGCGCGGGCTTCTGTTTGAGGGACGCAATGATCTCAGCCATGATGGAAATGGCAATTTCCACAGGGCTCACTGCTCCGATATCGAGACCGATCGGCGCATGAATACGCGCGAGGTCCGCCTCATCAAAACCCTCAGCGCGCAATCGGTCCTGGCGCTTGTCATGCGTCTTACGCGAACCAAGCGCGCCGATATAGAAACAGTCGGCTCTCAGCGCTTCGATCAAGGCCGGATCGTCGATACGCGGATCATGGCTGAGAACAGCCATAGCCGTGTGCGCATCGAGCGTTTGTTCTTGCAGGGCGACCTGCGGCCATTCCGAAACAATCCTCACATCGGGAAAGCGTTCCGGCGTGGCAAAGGCCGTACGTGGATCGATGATGAGTACATCAAAACCCGTCAAACGAGCCAATGGAACCAGGGCCTGAGCGATATGGCCCGCGCCGATCACGATCAACCGCGTCGGCGGCCGATGCACCTCTATGAAGAGGGAATGGCCATTGTGGTCCAAAGCACCGCTTTGACCGAGTTGCAAGCGCGTCTCGATGGCCGCTTTCAAGGAAACATCCAGAGCGTCTTCCTCCGAAGCACTGGCATGGATTTCGTCAGCATAGATCAATCTTTGATGTCCAGAACCAAGATCCGTAATGACCAGAACGGGACGGCGTGCCCGGCGCGCCGCGTTCAGTTCCGCCAGCAAAGCCAAACGCATCAATCTATCCTCTCGACGAAAACCCGGATCTTGCCGCCACAAGAGAGGCCAGAGCGCCACGCCGTTTCATCGGCGACACCAAATTCCAGGAGACGCGCGCGGCCATCCTCCAAAACATCCATGGCCTCGGTAATGATCTCGGCCTCAACGCAACCGCCGGACACCGATCCTTCAAAATGGCCTTCGCTGTCGATGACCAGATGACTGCCGCTCGGCCGAGGTGCTGATCCCCAGGTTTCGACTACCGTCGCCAAGGCGACGGAGCGCCCGCTTTCCCGCCACATTTGCGCCAGCAGGAGGAGATCGTCGTCTCTCATCATCATTTCCGTCCACCAACCCGCACCTCTCTCCCTTCATGTTGTCCGAAGAGCCGGCGGACACAAGTTCGGGATGAACGCATTTCAGTGAATACTCGTCACTGCCATTGGGCCTCACAGCGATGAATGTCAAAGAAGCACAATCGGTCGCGCGATCGGCCTGCTCACCCCTTTATCGAGAGCCCGCGATGCGCCATAAAACGCGGAGTCTCGGCCCCGATTCGGATCATAAAGTGAAGGCCAAGATAACGGGGAAAGAAGCCACATGACGCAGATCCTTGTTGCTGGCCGATCCTTTCATGTGCAGGTCGAAGGCCAGGAAGCGCTTCCCGTTTTAATGCTGGCGCATCCCCTCGGTGCGGATCTCGGGATCTGGAACGCTTTGATCGAGGCTCTGCTCCCCCATTTCCGGATCGTTCGTTATGATGCGCGGGGCCATGGTGGCAGCAGCGTGGTGGCCGGGCCATATTCCATCGCCGATCTTGGCCGCGATGCTCTAGGCCTTATGGATGCCTTAGGTCTCGACCAGGTTCATTGGCTCGGTCAATCCATGGGCGGCATGGTGGGCCAATGGCTGCTGGCCCATGCACCCGAGCGTATTGAACGGGCGGTGCTCGCCAATACGACAGCGCGGTCCAATGATCCGAATGTCTGGAATCAACGGATCGCGACCGTACGCATCCATGGCATGAAAGCCATTGCCGAGGCGGTCCTCGAACGCTGGTTCACATCGGCGTTCCGCACCGCCAATCCCGCTTTGATCGAGCCCATCCGGCAAACTCTTTTGCGGACGACACCCGAGGGTTATATCGCCTGCTGCGCCGCCATACGCGACATGGATCTCCATGAAGCGATTCGCGCGGTCGAGCAGTCGGTTCTGGTGATCATGGGGCAGGACGATCCCTCGACCCCACCCACTGAGGGCTTGGCGATCGCTGAGGCGATCGAGGCCGCCCAAACGCTTCTGCTCGAGGCGGCGCATATTTCCCATATCGAGGCGAATGCGCCGTTCACGAAAGCAGTGGTGGATTTTCTCACCGCGCCAACCCGGAAGCTCCAGTCTCGCCGGGGTCCCGCCATTGCACGTTCCACGGCCAGAAGACCGACTTCGCCGCGCAAAACATTAACACCCGTCCAGGTGGACAAACCTCCAGTCAAACGAACGACGACAAAACCGGTCCCCAAGAAGGTCGCGACGAAAGCCGCGCCTCAAAAGCAAGCCAATGCCCCAAAGAGTGCAGTGAAAAAATCCCTCTCGCGCAAAGGCCCACCCGCCAAAATCCTGGATAAATCGATCGATAGAACCAGGGACCAGGGTGAAAAGACCGAGACGGTGCAAGGCGGCGCAAAGCCTACGAAAAGCACTTTCTCCCGTCGCCCGCCGACGCGGCGGAAATAAGGGAAACAGGCTTAGCCCTTTTATCGCGGCGCGGATCCAGCGGAACCATTATCCGCCACGGGCGCATGATCCGTCACCGCACCTGATTTTGAAGCCGCAGGTGCGGAATGAGACCCGGCGGGTTTGGGAGCAGCCGGTTTCACCGTTTTGGCAGCAGCCGTCTTGGGGGCAGGTTTCGGGGTGGGATTGGGTGCGGATTTGGCCCCCGCAGGCTGTTCGCCCTCCTTCAAGGAGAAATTGATCGGCAGCGTCACCTCCGTCTCGACCGGGACATTATCGCGCTTGGCGGCGACGAAATGCCAGCGCCGGACGGCCTCGACGGCAGAACGGTCCAGAATCGGAAAATTGCTGCTTTTCTTCACACGAACATCATCGGGATCGCCCTGCGCCGAGATTTTGACGCTCAGCATGACCACGCCCTGCTGATTGGCCATTTTGGCGGATTCCGGATAGACGGGCCAATTTTTCATGACTTCGCCGGGAATCGGATGCGGCGGGACAAAAGCCCCTTCGGGCTTCGCATCGGCGGTCCCTTCCGCGTGAGCCGCAGCGAGTCCGCCGGCAAGACACAGCATGAGGGCGAGACTCTTTCGGCCCCGGCGCCAACCGGTCTGGTCATGAGCGGACGTCCCGAAGGCGGGATCACATCGAAGTTTTGGTTCTCTCATGCCGATATGTCCGATGCTTTTTTAAACGAAGAGGTGGGTGACCGATATAATCTTCTAACCTTCACCCCTTCTGTCAACAGCAACGCTTGAGCCGATTTTCGCGCGGCGTTCTCAACCGATAATATCCGGCGTTTGCCAGGCGATATGCTGACCTGCATCGACGGCAATCATCTGTCCGGTGACATTGCGCGCCTGCGCGAGATAAAGCACCGCTTCGGCAATTTCGTCTGGCGTGACGGCGCGCCCAAGCGGCAGGCCGGCCACCTCTTGTTCAAAGCCCTCCAGTCCCTGCTGGTGATTGGGCAGCACCGGGCCCGGGCCCACCGCATTGACGCGGATGCGGCGGGGCGCGAAAGCCTGGGCCATGGTCAAGGTCGCTGTCCACAAGGCCGATTTGCTTAAAGTATAGGAAAAGAATTGCGGCGACAGATGCCAGACGCGCTGGTCGACAATATTGACGATCACCGCCTCATTGTCTTGCGGCACTTGCGCCACGAAATCGCTGGCCAGAATGATCGGTGCGCGCAAATTAACCGCGAAATGCCGCTCCCAGAGCGCGGGAGAGAAATGCGCCGCATCATCCCGCTCGAAAAGCGCCGCATTATTGACGAGGAGAGCCATCGGCCCGAGTTTTTGGACAATTGCCTTCATGGCCCCGGAAACGGCCGTGAGATCGGCGAGATCAAAGGCAAAAACCTCAGCCGTTCCACCGTCCCGGCGGATGGCGGAAGCAAGTTCCTCCGCCTGCGGCCGCGACGCCTCGCTGCAATGGAGAGCCAGCCGGTAGCCCGCCGCCGCAAGACGCTCGGCAATCCGCCGTCCGAGCCGCTTGGCGGCGCCCGTCACGAGCGCTGCTGGCGACGACGGTTCAAGTCCCGTCTGTTCTCGCGCCGCCTGTTCCTGCATACCCTATCCCACCTCGATCATCTCCCGCTCGGACCATATCACAAGCCCGGAAGAAGAAGGCAAGGCGGCCAATATGGTCGTCACAGACGCTCAAGAAACCGTTTAGCGCGCAAGAGCGCTTTGCCGAAAGTGAAATGCGTTCTATCCCTTAACCGATATCCGGCCCGATTCGGACCTAGTATCGAGAATCGCAAATTCTCGGTACGCCCCTTTTTAAACCGTATCCACTTGTCCTCATTGAATCGCGACGAGTCGCGCTTCAATGAGGGTGGATACTAGATGGCCCTCAAACCAGGAGATCCGCATGACAAGGCCGCGTTCCACGGTGCGCGAGGATGGTGAAGAAACCGATTTCGGCTTCACCCGCGTCCCGTTGCAGGAAAAGCAGGCGCGGGTCGATGCGGTGTTCCACAAAGTCGCCTCCCGCTACGATCTCATGAATGATCTCATGTCGGCGGGGATGCACCGGCTCTGGAAGGATCAATTCACCGCGCAGGTCCGGCCTTCACGCACAGGCCCTTTCCGGCATCTCGACGTGGCTGGCGGCACCGGCGATATTGCCTTCCGCGTCGCGCGCGCCGGCACGCCCAAAACCGAGGTCACGGTGCTCGACATCAATGGTGACATGCTGGAGGTCGGCCGGGAACGCGCCAAAAAGCGCGGTCTTGCAGACAGGCTCACCTTCGTCGAGGCCAATGCCGAGGACCTGCCCTTTCCGTCCAATACATTCGATGCCTATACGATCGCCTTCGGTATCCGCAATGTGCCGCGTATTCCCCAGGCGCTTTCCGAAGCCTTTCGGGTGCTGAAACGCGGCGGCCATTTTCTCTGCCTTGAATTTTCGCATGTCGATATTCCGGGGCTCGACCGGCTCTATGAAACCTATTCCTTCCGGGCCATTCCCCTCATCGGCCAATTCGTGACGGGCGATGCCGAGTCCTATCGCTATCTGGTTGAATCGATCCGCCGTTTTCCCGATGCGGAACTGTTTGCCGATATGATCGCAGAGGCGGGATTCGCACGTCCCTCCTTTACCCGCCTGTCAGGCGGGATCGTCGCCATTCACAGCGGCTGGAAACTCTAGAGTTCTGAAAAGGCATCAAATTTATCCGGAAAGGATGCCCGCTTTTCGGATAGATGTGATGGTGTAAACCCTCCATCCCAGGACAAACCGCAGGTGCAATGGTGAGTTTTTCTCCCGGGTCATTCTTGCGTCTCGCGCGCGCCGGATTCGTGCTGGCTCGCGAGGGCGTCTTCATCGCGGTCGACCCAGTGCTGCTGCCACCGCCCGCGCGCTTGCCGCTCGCTCTGTCCAAGCTAATTGCCCGCAAGGGCGTCAAACCCGGCGGCAATCTCTCGCAAGCCTTCAGCCGGCTCGGTCCTTCCTACGTGAAATTGGGTCAGTTTCTGGCGACACGGCCTGATGTCGTCGGCCCCGTCGTCGTGCGGGAGCTCGAACATTTACAAGACCGGATGATGCCCTTCCCGCGTGAGATCGCGGTGGCGACCATCGAGGCTGCCTTTGGCCAGCCGATCGATAAGATCTTCGTGGATTTCGGCGAGCCACTCGCCGCCGCCTCGATCGCGCAGGTCCATCGCGCTGTCGTCCGGGACGCCACAGGCGAACGCGACGTCGCGGTCAAAATCATGCGGCCAGGCGTCGAGCGGCGTTTCAAACGCGATCTCAGCGACATGGTCTCCGTCGCCCGGCTCGCCGAACGCTTCATCTCAGACATGCGGCGCCTGAAACTCGTCGAGGTCGTCGACACGATGGCGCGGGCGGTCAAGATGGAAATGGATTTCCGACTGGAGGCATCGGCCGCCTCGGAATTTGCCGAAAATACCGCCAAAGACCTGGATTTCCGCGTGCCCGTCGTCGATTGGGACCGCACCACCAAGGATGTGCTGACCCTCGAATGGATCTCTGGCATCCCTCTTTCCGATGTCGAGGCGCTCGCCGCGCGCGGTTATGATCTTCCCGATCTCGGCCGCGTGGTGATCCAATCCTTCCTGCGCCAGGCCATGCGCGATGGCCTGTTCCATGCCGATATGCATCAAGGCAATTTGTTCATCGATGACCAGCAGCGCCTTGTCGCCGTCGATTTCGGGATTATGGGCCGCCTCAATTTCAATGAACGGCGTTTTCTGGCGGAAATCATCTATGGCTTCATCACGCGCGATTACCGCCGCGTCGCCGAGGTGCATTTCGAGGCGGGCTATGTCCCTCGCACCTATCGCATCGAGGATTTCGCCCAGGCGATCCGCGCCATTGGCGAGCCAATCCATTCCCGCACGGCCGATCAGATCTCCATGGCGAGGCTGCTGACCTTGCTGTTTGAGGTGACCGCCCTGTTCGAGATGAAGACCCGCACCGAATTGGTGATGCTGCAAAAAACCATGGTCGTCGTCGAAGGCGTGGCGCGTAAGCTCGATCCCAAGCTCGATATGTGGTCGACCTCCGAGCCCGTCGTGCGCCGCTGGATCGAGGATAATCTAGGCCCACTTGGCAAAATCCAGGACGCCGGCCGCGCGCTCGCCCAATTCAGTCGTTTCGCCAGTGATTTGCCGGCCTTCCTGCAACGCACCGAGGCGCTTCTCACCAATCTCGAAACCGTGACCGGAAGCGGCATCGATTTATCGGAAGCGTCCTGGCATTCCATCGCCAAAGCAACCTCCCGTGGCTCACGATCGAGCCATATCGCTCTGTGGATTCTCGCTCTTGCGGTTCTCGCGATTCTGTGGCGCCTTTCCTGAGGCCCAAGCCCCAGCCGTTTCAGCGGAAAATGCAACAAACTATTGAAAAAATTGATTTATGCTGAAAAGGTGATATCGGCGATGGCCATCGCCAGAAGACCGCAGAGCGGCGAATAGATCCATGTGTCGCGCCGCGCAAAGCGCGTCCCGATGATGCGCTTGAAAAAGCCGACATACCGAAAATCACCAATGGCCCGCGCCGCGAAAACAAGAGCAAGCAAACCTGTCGCGATTTTTGGCAGGGACCCCAAACGCCCGGGCAAAAGGAAGCCTGCCTGTATTGAGATGAGAAGGGCGGCAAGCGCCAAGGCCAGGGATACGGCCAGCGTGCCCAATGGCCTCGGTTGGAACACGGGTTTCCCGTCTTGTTCCGGAATGGCGGCCTCTTTGCCAAAACGCCCGCCAGCCGCCCAATAGGCATGGAGCAATGCAAGAAACGATAAAGTGATGATGCTGAAGAGGGCTCCAATCATAGTCGCGGCCTTATCACCGATCAGCGAGCCTTGAAGGTCTACGCCCGCATCATTGAGTTGAAACTTGTCAGTCTGATATTCCCGCCATGTTACCGGATCATAATCTGCTCAAGTGGATACGGTTTGAAAAGTGACGGATCGAGAATCTGTGATTCTCGATCCTGCCGGCAATACCCGCTTTGATATCGCGGACTCTATCTTTAATACCAACGGTCATAATAGATGACCGTTGGACCGCTCTTGAATTTTCGCTATCGCTTTGAAAAAGCGATAGCGAAAATTCAAGAAAGGAACCAAAGGTCGTTCTTTACGACCTTTGGTATAATACAAACGCGATGGTCTTTTCAGGTTCCCACAAGGCCCTTATTCCTGAACAATCGGGAGACGGGCAAGAAACTGGGCAAGAAACGGAATGGAAGCGTCTTCAAGTCAACGCATTCTCCTCGTCGTCGGCGGCGGGATCGCGGCCTATAAGACGCTCGAACTCGTGCGTCTTTTGCGCCGCCGAGGCCATTTCGTGCGCGTCGTTATGACCGACGCGGCCAGACAATTCGTCACTCCTTTGTCCTTTGCGAGCCTCTCCGGCGCGAGCGTTCCCGAAACCCTGTTTTCGCCGGACGAAGAAGCCAAGATGAGCCATATTGCTCTCTCGCGTGATGCCGATCTCGTCGTCGTCGCACCAGCGACCGCCGATCTTCTCGCCAGAATGGCGCAGGGGCTTGCCGATGATCTCGCCACGACCTTGCTGCTCGCGACCGATAAACGGGTGCTCGTCGCGCCCGCGATGAATGTGCGCATGTGGCTGCATCCGGCAATGCAGCGCAATATGGCGACGCTCCTCGCCGATGGGATCCTCCGTGTCGGACCGGAGGAAGGCGACATGGCCTGTGGTGAATATGGCCCCGGCCGCATGAGCGAACCGCAGGACCTTCTCAAAGCTATCGAGGACGCCCTGGCGGAGACACCAGCCTCCACCCTGCTTGCCGGTCAAAAAGTCATCGTGACCTCGGGGCCAACGCATGAGCCGCTCGATCCCGTGCGCTATCTCGCCAATCGCTCGTCCGGCAAACAGGGCCATGCGATCGCCGCCGCAGCGGCGGCGGCAGGTGCCGATGTTGTGCTCGTGAGTGGTCCCGTCGCGATTGCCGACCCGCCAGGCGTCACAACCCGGCATGTCGAGACGGCGCGCGACATGCTGGCGGCCGTCACCGAGGCTCTACCGGCGGATCTTTTCATCGGCGCGGCCGCCGTCGCCGATTGGCGTCCCCTCATCGATGCAGACGAAAAAATCAAAAAGAATGGCGGTGCGCCCCCTTCCTTGACCCTGGTCGAGAATCCCGACATTCTGGCGACCATCGCCAAAACGGGCCCGCACAGGCCAAAACTGGTGATTGGCTTTGCCGCCGAGACTCAGGCCCTGCTTGACCATGCACGCTCAAAATTGGAGCGCAAACAGTGCGACATGATCGTCGCTAATCATGTCGGCCGAGGGTCGGACGTCATGGGCGGCGATTTCAATCAGGTGACCTTATTGTCCCACTCCGGCGAGGAAAGCTGGCCTCCCTTGCGCAAGGAAGATGTGGCGCGCCGCCTGATCGCCACCTGCGCCAATCTGCTCGCGGAACAAGCCGAATGACAATGCCGCCTCCCCGGCCTCCCCGTATTCTCGTCAAACGCCTGGCGCATGCGGAAGGTCTCGCGTTGCCCGCCTATCAGACGGCGGGCGCGGCGGGGCTCGATCTCGCCGCCGCTTTGCCGCATGGCACCACATTGGTCCTGGAGCCCGGCGGACGCCATCTCTTGCCGACCGGCTTCTGTCTCGAAATTCCGGAGGGCTATGAAGCCCAGGTCCGCCCGCGTTCAGGGCTCGCGCGCAAACATGGAGTGACGGTTCTGAATACGCCGGGCACGATCGACGCTGATTATCGCGGCGAGATCGGCGTCATTCTGATCAATATGGGGGATGAGCCTTTCGAGATCGTCAGAGGCACGCGCATTGCCCAGCTCGTCGTCGCGCCCTGTGTGCAGGCCGAATTGATCGAGACGCATACATTGAGCGACACCGAGCGTGGTGAGGACGGTTTCGGCTCGACGGGGCATGGATCACACCAATGATCCTGTTGTCGCGCCGCAATCTCCTGGCACTCGCCGCTGTCACCGATATCGCTTTGCATGCGCGGCCCCTGCCGGTCGCCGCCAAGGCGCTTGCGAGCCGCCTGCAATTGCCGCCACGTCATCTTGAAACCCTGCTCCAAGCCTTGGTGAGGGCCAATATTCTCAAAGGTGTGCGGGGTCCACGCGGCGGCTATGAACTGGCACGCGAACGCCGCCGTATCACCGCCGCCGATATTCTGCGCGCCATCCTGAACGAACAGGATTCCGAAAACGGCCTTATTCAGCCTTGCGGGCTCGTCGAACATGTGGTCGGCCCTCTTGTGGAAGAGGCCGGCAAAGCCTTTGTCAGTGAATTGGAGCGCCTGACCATCGATGATTTCTGCCGGCTGGCGGAAACCAAGCAACTGAACCTCGGCCTTCCAGTCGGGCCGGATTTTGCAATTTAAAAAACACGAAAACTGGATCACAAGGACTTTTCGACCCATGACTCAGATCTACAAGGGGGCCACCGGCAAGGATCTCGCCGCCGCGCATGGCTATCACGCCGAAATCATGAGCGATGGGCAAAGCGCCGTTCTCAGCCTTCTCGATCTCAAGACCAAGACCTGGCGCATGGCGATCATCGAGGACGTCCCGGAATTGACGAGCAATGTTGCCTGTGACACCTATGTCGCGACACTCGTGGCCGCGCCCGAGACGATCAAGACCGTCACGGAAGACGAGGACGAAGCCTATTACGACCGCTGCCTCGATCTGGAAGACCAGTTCAAAGCCATCATCGACGGCAAGCAAGGCATTGATGTCGATGATGAGGAAGACGACGCGGATAATGACTATCTATAGGTCAAGGCAGACAAGAGCCTTGCAATGTCACTCGGGCGGAAAAGCGATAATATCAGATCGATAGAAAGAGTTTTCCACATCCAGGATGTCGCGGCCGGCTGACAAAGATGTGAAATTCCCAGCAATCGGTTTCGCCGCATCCTGTTCGCTGCCATAACCGCAACGGTCATAGTAAATGACCGTTGGACCACTCTTGAATTTTCGCTTTTTCAAAGTGATAGCGAAAATTCAAGAAAGGAACCAAAGGTCGTTCATCACGACCTTTGGTATATGGCGTGCCGTGGCCGATGCAAGGTGGCTTTCGTTGCATTGACTTTCCACCGTCATCTTTCTACGGCTTGCACATATTGAAAAAAAATTCAGGAGGAACACCGGGGCCTTATTCATGGCACCGCCGTCCCGCGCCAATCCTGCGCCGGGGACTGGGCGGGCGCATTGCGCTGGACATGATTTTGCTTCACTCGTTTGTTTGAAGATGAAAAGCCTTGGCCGGGACGATTGCGGCGTCGCCGGTTGCCCTTTTCCATTCTCGAGCCTTGGACAGTCGAACCAATTCGCGTCCAATGCTCCAGATCTTTGATAACGCACAAAATTACCCAAAAAGCGATGTCCGCTTTTTGCTTTTAGGCTGGAGAGGCTGGCAGCGATTGGAATCAAAAGCGAACTTTGACGAACCATCCGCCTTGATCCTCGATTCCAACATGCCTATCTCCCTCAAGCGCAGCTTGGATTGCTCCACAATGCTCCTGACTGAATTGATCGCCGCCGAGGCGGTTATCCCCTCGTTGAAGGCCAATACAAAAAAACAGGCGCTGCTTGATCTCAGCAACCGAGCGGCCCAGATTTCCGGTCTCGATGCGCGTGAGATTTTCGATGTCGTCCTGCAACGCGAACGGCTTGGATCAACGGGGATTGGCTCTGGCGTCGCCATTCCGCATGCCAAATTGGATAAGGCCCCCACGATTTTCGGCGTTTTCGCCCGCCTCGTTCGGCCGATCGATTTCGATGCGATCGATGGCGTGCCGGTCGATCTGATCTGCCTGTTGATCACGCCGGAATCGGCCGGCGCCGATCATCTCAAGGCTTTGGCGCGCCTTGCGCGCCTTTTTCGCGGTCCCGGCGTCATCGAAAAATTGCGCGCCGCCCGGGACGGATCAGCGCTCTATTCCGTCCTCACGGAGGAAGAGACCTCGCGCGCCGCCTGATCGCGGCGACGCAAAAACGCGCCGCCATAGAGGCAATCAGCACCAGGCGCGTTTTGCATAATTGATCAGATAGAGTTCTGGCTTCGCCCCAATCGCCGCCAATCCCTGAAACAAAGCCGCCTCGTCCATGATCAGGCGCGTGGGAATCTGACTGACCCAGGCTTTATGCGGGGGCTTGTTCTCGAAATGGGTCCTGAATGTCGCGACATCGAGAAAATCGATCAATCGTGGCAAGATTCCACCCGCGAAAGTCACTCCTCCCCGCGAGACGAAAGTCACCGCCATATCGCTGCTGAAGCGCGCCAGCAGCGATAGGAAAAGGCGGACCGTCGCAGCTTCTTCTCCCACCTCATTCTTATGAGCCTGTTCGATCAGCACCCCGACATCCTGTATCGCCTTCTCCGGTGGATGTTTCACCATGGTGAGCCGCGCCCGATGCAAACGCAAGAGACCAGGCCCAGAAAGAAGGCTTTCCGCGCTGATGCGCCCAAGTGGTTCCCGATCGATGTACGGCCAGAGCGCGGCTTCCTCGTCGCTCGCCGGCCCGAAATCCACATGTCCCGCCTCGCTTACCAAGGCATAATAAGCATCCTTGACCATCACCAAAGCCGCAACGCCCAGCCCGGTCCCCGGTCCCAGGATCACCTGAGCACCTGCTAGCTTCTCTCCTTGCGCGCCGATCGGATGGATGAGGTCTGGGCGTAAAACCGCCAGACTATAGGCCTGCGCCTCGAAATCATTCAGGAGCAACCCCTGCTCCAAGCCGAAGAGAGGCGCGACCGCCGCCCCATCGATCCTCCAATGGGCATTGGTCATCTGAACACACCGGTTCTGGACCGGCCCGGCGGCGCAGGCGATAAGCGAGCGTGGTTGAACGGCAAAATCCTCCAAAGCCACGGCCAAGGCTGCCTCAAAATTGAAGAAAGCCCCCGTCTTGCCGGCAAATCCCGTCCGTAATTCGCCGCCCGGCCGATCAACTATGGCGAAACGGACATTGGTTCCACCAATATCAGCCAGGAGATGGGGAAAGGGAAAATGCATGCCACGCTCCACGATCTGACTGTTTCTTGCGAATTCGAAAGGACCGGAACATGTTCCCGGTCAGCCATCCAAGTGACAAGGGCGAGTGACAAGGGCAAGTCGTAAGGGCAAATGACAAAGGGTATGCGTTAAGTGGCATTGGAAAGCTGGGCAGAAGAGCTTAAAACCCCCCGAAATCTGGCCGGAGGCTGTGCTTATGACCTTGCATTACAAACCGCTTTTCACTCTCGCCAAGGATACGACGCCCTATCGCAAGCTGACACAGAATGGTGTCCGCCTCGAAAAACTGGGCAATCACGAAATTCTTATGGTCGATCGTGAGGCGCTCCGCACCCTGGCCGATCAGGCAATGGCCGATATCAACCATCTGCTCCGGCCTGCCCATCTCGCCCAACTGACCAAAATCCTCGACGATCCCGAGGCGACGTCCAACGATAAATTCGTCGCCTATGATCTTTTGAAAAACGCCAATATCGCCGCGGGCGGCATATTGCCCATGTGCCAGGATACGGGCACCGCGATCGTCATGGGCAAGAAAGGCCGTCTCGTCTTTACCGATGGCGAGGACGAAAGCGCGCTGGCCGAGGGGATCAAGGACGCCTATGAGCGCAAGAACCTGCGTTATTCGCAGCTCGCGCCGATCTCCATGTTCGAGGAAAAGAACACCAAGAACAATCTCCCGGCGCAGATCGAAATCTATGCCGAGGGTGAGGACGCCTACAAATTCCTGTTCGTCGCCAAAGGCGGCGGTTCAGCCAATAAAACCTTCCTGTTCCAGGCGACCCCCTCTCTTCTCACGCATGATCGGCTTATCGCCTTCCTGCACGAAAAGATCCTGACACTCGGCACGGCCGCCTGCCCTCCCTATCATCTCGCCATCGTCATCGGCGGGACATCGGCGGAATATAATCTGAAGACCGTCAAACTCGCTTCGACCCATTATCTCGACGGCCTGCCCATCGAGGGCGGCGAAGATGGCCACGCCTTCCGCGATCTCGCCATGGAAGCGGAAATCTTCAAACTGACACAGCAACTCGGCGTCGGCGCGCAATTCGGCGGCAAATATTTCTGCCATGACGTGCGCGTCATCCGTCTGCCGCGCCATGGCGCCTCGCTGCCGATCGGTATTGGTGTCTCCTGCTCGGCCGATCGCCAGGCGCTCGGCAAGATCACCCGCGAGGGCGTGTTCCTGGAAGAACTGGAACATGATCCGGCGAAATATCTGCCGCATGTCGATGAAGCCAAGCTCGGCGGCGAGGTCGTCAATATCGACCTGACCAAGCCGATGAGCGAGATTCTCGCGACTTTGTCAAAATATCCGATCAAGACGCGGCTATCTCTCACCGGCCCGATGATCGTCGCGCGCGATCTCGCCCATGCGAAGATCCGCGAAAGGCTGGAGCGCGGCGAGCCCATGCCGGATTATTTCAAGAACCATCCGGTCTATTACGCGGGTCCCGCCAAGACACCGGAAGGCTATGCCTCGGGCTCGTTTGGGCCGACCACGGCCGGTCGCATGGATTCCTATGTCGATCAATTCCAGGCGGCGGGCGGCTCCATGGTCATGCTCGCCAAGGGCAATCGCTCAGCCCAGGTGCGCGAGGCCTGCGCCAAGCATCACGGCTTCTATCTCGGCTCGATCGGCGGCCCAGCGGCAAGGCTCGCCAAGGATTGCATCAAAAAGGTCGAGGTCCTCGAATATCCGGAGCTCGGCATGGAAGCGATCTGGAAGATCGAGGTCGAGAATTTCCCCGCTTTCATTGTCATCGATGACAAGGGCAATGATTTCTTCAAGGAATTGCATCTGGGATAAGAGCAAGAGTCACGACCGACTCTTGCGTCCTTCTCAAAACAAAAGCGCGGCTCGATCTTCGAGCCGCGCTTTTGTTTGTTTATAAGGGTCAGCCCATCAGGCCATTTAGTGCGCTGTCACAGTCGCCACGGTCGCAAGTTCTGCCGTCGCCTGAGCGACGGGTGAAGCGGCCTTCACCGTCTTCTCTTCGGGCTTTGGCTTGACAGCCTCGGCGGCGGGGGACGGCGCAACCGGCGCGGGCTTGTGACGCGGCGCAGGCACCACGGCCTGAGCCGGATGCTGCGTGGTCGCGGTTTTAGCCGGGGCGGCTGGTGGCTCGACCTTGGCATTGACGGGCGACGCCGGCGCGACCGCGGGCTGGATACTGCCAACCGCCGTATCCGCAGGCGTATCAGTCGGCTTGTCCGCTGATTTCCAGTTGAAGAAACGTCCCATATTGAAGAAGGAACTGCCCGTTGCCTCGGCTTGCTGCGTTGGCGCCGTTGCCTGCGCAGCTTGAGCTGGAGCCTGGGAACCCGCAGACACCGCAGGAGAAGCTGGACCTGAGGTTGAGCCTCCCGCCGTTGCCGGTTGCGGCTGGGCCGACGCCATGGCTTGCGTGGGAACGGCCGGCCCGGTCACAGGGGCCGCGACAGCAGGCTGGAACTTATCCTTCTTGTTCTTGGGATTCGGTTTCCCCTCGTCCATGTCATAATCCACCGGCGCCTGCGCCAGGGCCTCGGGCCGGCTGACTTCACCCTGCCGCGTGGAGAAACTCGGATGCTGTCCGCCGTCGGCGTAGACCGTATGCACCGGCTTGACACCGCGCGCGGCAAATTCCGCGATTTTCTCCTCATCCCGTTTCGTGCGGGCGGCAACCTCGGCAGCTTCCTCGGCATTGCGGTGCACGGGCGGGCACGCTCCTGTCGGATCGAAAGATCCCCCAGCGGGCAAGGCATTGAAGATATAATGCCGGTCGCAGACGCCGACGATCACCTCCTGCCGGGTGAGGTCGAAATGATCGGCGCCTTCCTTCAGCTGCCGCCAGAAGGCGATATTCGGATCGAGCCTGTATTTCGCCAGGTTTTCCGCCGTCATGCGGAAGGGATAGGACTGCATCTGAATGGCGCGCTGACCGCCGGCGAAGCCTTCCCGGACGATGGCATAGATTTCCTCGATCTGCTCATCGGTCATCGAGAAACAGCCGGCCGAGGAACATACGCCATGCACCATGATCGAGCCGCCGCTGCGTCCCCAGGCGCGATCAAACGTATTGGGATAGCCTACGTCAAAGGACAGATAATAATGCGAATTGGGATGCATCTGCGCCGGCGTGATCGCATAGAACCCTTCCGGCACCTGGCGATCACCCTCCCGCATCTTCGGTCCGAGTTGCCCCGACCAGCGGCACATCGGATAGGTTTTGAGATGCTTGTAACGCCCATCCGCGCCCATTTTCCAGATTTCGAGCTCTGCTTCCTTCTTATAGGTACGAATCAGCACAGGCGACGCGCTGGTCGTGCCATGTTCTGACATGAGCGTCAGAGTTTTGTGTGAAAGGGGGGCATGGGCTCTCGCGTTCGACAGTCCCGGCGGGCTCATGACCTCATCACACCCGGCGAGCAAGGAAGCCGAAAGGCCGATCAAGGAAAGGGACAGAAGCGAAACTGGCAGCTTCGCCCGCCTCTCATCCTTGCGCGGGAAAGGCGGGACAGATTTGGCGAAGAGATTGAAACAGGACAGGAAATCGGCTTTGAAACGCATCGGCGATACACTCATTGACCGGCCTTCCATGCGGCCCGAACGGCTGTCGGGAAGACGCCTTGCTCCGATGTTGGCCGATGCTTTGGGGGCTGGTTTTCAGCTTCGGCCCACACGCATCGAACGACCATCCGAGGGCGGCAATCTTATCCCTTCCATTCTTAGAAAGACGTTACCTTAAACAAGCTTCAGCGGCACTTATAATTTGCGGCCCATGCCGAGGAACTTCTCCCGCCGAACCCGGCGCACTTCGCTGGGGGAGAGATCCCGCAATGCGCCAAGGGCTTCGACAACGGCTTCCTTGACCGCGACGATAGTGGTCGAACTGTCGCGATGCGCGCCGCCCAGCGGTTCCGGCACGATCTTATCAATAATGCCGAATTTAAGCAGATCCTGGGCAGTGATCTTCATGCTCATTGCCGCGTCTTGCGCGCGCGTAGCGTCACGCCAGAGGATCGAGGCGGAGGCTTCGGGCGAAGCGACCGTATAAATGGCATTTTCCAGCATCAAGACGGTATTGCAGGCGGCAATGGCGATCGCGCCTCCCGAGCCACCTTCCCCAAGAATGACGGCTATATTGGGGACGCCGAGCGAGAGACAGGCATCGGTTCCGCGCGCAATGGCCTCGGCTTGCCCGCGCTCTTCCGCATCAACACCCGGAAAAGCCCCAGCCGTATCGACCAACGAGAGGACCGGCACGCCGAAACGATCGGCGAGCTCCATCAGGCGGACAGCCTTGCGATAGCCTTCCGGCCGGGCGAGACCGAAATTATGCTTGATTCGGCTCTCGGTATCGGCGCCTTTTTCCTGGCCGATCACGCAGATCGATTGTCCTTCGAACCAGCCAAAACCGCCGATGATCGCGGCATCGTCGCCAAATTTGCGATCACCCGAGAGCGGCGTGAAATCGTCGATGAAACCCTGCACGAAATCGACGAAATGCGGCCTCTGCGGATGGCGCGCGACCTGCGTTTTCTGCCAGGGTGTCAGACTTGCGTAGAGATCGCCTAAAGCCTTTTGCGCCTTAGCCTCTAGTTTTGTGAGCTCCTCACCAATAGCCGGCGTATCCTCTTGCGCGTTGAGGGTGCGCAATTCGTCGATCTTGGCTTCAAGTTCGGCGACCGGCTTTTCAAAATCGAGATAGCTTCGCATGGGACCTGATTTTTGGCGGGAATGAGGAACCTCGTTATTTTATGGATCTATGTCAAGCAACGAAAAGAACAAGGAATAAGGATAAGGTGCCGGACTCCGGCGCCTTATCCTATATACTAAAGGTTGCAAAAAAGCGACCCTTGGTTCCTTCCTCAATCAAACCGGCTCAAATCGCCAATTGATCGCCGATCGGCATCTGGCGCAGGCGTTTGCCGGTCGCGGCAAAAATCGCATTGCAAAGAGCCGGCGCGAAGGGCGGCACGCCCGGTTCGCCGACGCCACCGGGCGGCACATCGAATCCCTTGTCAACGATATGCGTATGGGTCACGCCCGGCGCTTCGTCGATTCGCACCACGCGGAAATCGTCGAAATTGGCCTGTTCCGCACGGCCGTTTTTGAAGGTCAAAGCGCCATATTTGGCAAGGCTTAGGCCCATGACAGCCGCGCCTTCCGTCTGCGAGCGGATGCGCTCGGGATTGACGAAAGCCCCGCAATCAACAGCCGTATCGACACGCGGCACGGTGAAATTGCCTTTCTCATCCACCGCGACTTCCACCACCGTCGCAATATAACTGACGAAACTGCGATGGACGGCAATGCCAAGGCCGTGGCCCTTTGGCAATGGGCGTCCCCATCCAGCCTTTTCGGCCACGAGTTCGACGACATGACGCAGGCGCCCGGTGTCAATCGGATAGGATTCGAAGGGCTCACCATAATCCCAGAACCCTTGTGCTGTCGCCCGCGGGTCGACGATCCGCGCCGGCCCGATCAGTTCGAGCAAGAAGTCCTTGGGATCGCGGCCGAGCGCATGGGCGAGTTCGGCGGTAAAGCTTTGCACCGCGAAACCATGCGGAATGTTCGAAACCGAGCGGAACCAGCCGATCCGCGTATGCGCCGCCGCCTCGCCATTCTCGCAACGGATATTCGGAATGGCATAGGGCAGATCGGTGAAGCCCATGCCAAGTTCGATCGGAATTTCATGCTTTTGCCCAGGGCCGAACGTCGAGCCAATGGAAGGCGCGACGCTGCGATGGCGCCAGGCCGTGACCTTGCCTTGCGCATCGACCGCCGCTTCGAGATGTTCAGCCGAGACCGTATGATAGAAATCGTGCTGGACATCATCCTCGCGCGTCCAAACAACCTTGACCGGCACTCCGAGATCACGCGAGAGCAAGGCCGCTTCCAAGGCATAATCGCATTTCGATTTACGACCAAAACCACCGCCGAGCAGCGTGACATTGACCTTCACCGCTTCCGGAGGCAGGCCTAACGTCTTCACCAGTTCCTCGAATGTGTTGCCGGGGCTCTGCACCGGCGCCCAGACCTCGCATTTGCCATTGGCGACAAGTGCCGTGGCACAGGGCGGCTCCATCGTGACATGGGCAAGATGCGGCAGATAATAATCGGCCGAGACTACTTTCGCGGCGCTTTTAAAAGCCGCCTCCACATCGCCGTCATTGCGCACGACAAGCCCAGGCTTTTGCGCCGTGGCGGTCAATTCCTTCTGATAGAGTTCGGAATCGTAAGAGGCGTTTGGACCGTCGTCCCAGGTCACTTTCAAGGCTTCGCGCCCCTTGATCGCCGAGCCGGTATTGCGGGCGATCACGGCGACGCCGCCGAGCGGTTGGAATTTTGAGGGCCAGGGCCAGCCCTGGACTTCCAAAACCTTTTCGACACCCGGCACTTTCAGGGTTTCCGTCGCATCGAAGGAGACAAGCTTACCGCCGACGACAGGGGGCCGGGTAATGACGGCATATTTCATCCCCGGCAGGCGCGTATCAATGCCATAAGAGGCGTGGCCGGTGGTGATATTATGCAGATCGACCATGCCGATCTGGCCTTTGCCGATATAGCGGAATTCGGCTTGTGTCTTGAGCGTCAGGCTTTCCGCCGGCGGCACCGGAATTTTGGCAAGATCATCGGCCAGGTCGCCATAGGACAGGCGGCGTGACGACGACACATGCAGGACTTGATGATTCTCCGCGCGGACCTCGCTCACCGGCACGTTCCAGCGCTTGGCGGCTGCGGCCACCAGCATGGCGCGCATGGCGGCGCCCACCTGGCGCATCGGCGTCAGGAAATGCCGAACACTGCGCGAGCCATCAGTATCCTGATTGCCGAAATGGGCTTCGTCACCATAGCCCTGTTGGATAGTGACCCGGTTCCAGTCAGCCTCCAATTCGTCGGCAATGATCATCGGCAGGCTGGTGCGCGCCGCGCCCGTTCCCATTTCGGCGCGTGCGGCAATGATCGTGACCTTGCCGGAGCTATCAATGGTAATGAACACATGAGGATCATTGACCGTGCCATGCGGCATGGCATCCGCGCCCGTCTTCAGCACGGCAGCGGAGGCGGGTTCGGGCAGGACTTTTGCCGCTAGAACGAAACCGCCAGCAGCCAAAATGCTCCGCAAAAAGTCGCGGCGGCCGAGATCGTGCTGCTCGCCACGGGGGGAGTTTTTATCGGCGAGAGTTTTATCGACAAAGCCCATATCAGACCCCCGTGCTGGCAAGGTGGACCGCCGCTTCAATGCGCTGATAACAGCCACAGCGGCAGATATTGCCGGACATCGCGCCATGGATGTCTTCTTGGGTCGGATTCGGCGTCTTGGCGAGAAAGGCCGCTGCCTGCATGATCTGACCGGCTTGGCAATAACCGCATTGCGGGACATTGAGCTGGCGCCAGGCCCTTTGAACGGGGTGGTTACCCTGCGGATCGAGCCCTTCGATCGTCACGACCTCGTGACCTTGCGCATCGCTCACTTGCAGAGTGCAGGCGCGTTGCGCCTCACCATCAATGTGAACGGTGCAAGAACCGCATAATCCCGCGCCACAACCGAATTTCGTGCCGGTCAGGCCCAATTCATCACGCAGCACCCAGAGCAAGGGGATCGTCGGGTCGCCGTCATAGGACCATTCCCGCCCATTGATTTGGAGCTTGATCATGCAAGGCCTCCCACCTATACTTATTGATATATTGCTAAAACGTACGTTCTATACATTCGACTTAGAATCGTGTTTCAGTTTACCAAAGGAATAGTTGAATTCAAAAGGACAGACCAAGGCACAGCGTGCGAAGCCGCATCGAATGCGTGCGCTCATTTCAAAAGACATGATTGTTTTATCAGAGAATTAATCGGTCAGGGCCGACCCCAGAAGGATGATTTTAACGTCAACAATTTGTTTTGATGAGACGCTTCTTCAAAAAAACTCATCAATCACTTGTCAGACGGGCGTCCCCTAACAGCGGCGCCTCTCGCTATTTTACAGCGCACCGCTCTAGCCACTGCCCAGAACATTAAAAAATAGATATTTGTCTAGCTTTCGCAAACGCGGCATGGTCGCGCCACTTTTGACTGGGGAGCATAGAGGGAATGTCCATAGCATGGCGCCGGATGGAGCTTCGCGTCTCCCCGGCATGCAAGGTCGCCCTTCGGCGGCCATCGGGCTGCAGCCTCTTTGCCCTTATCCAGTCCGCCATCATTTTGTCCGGCTGCGTCCCGTCCTCGGAGATGCCCGACCTCATGATGGGCATACCCGCGACCTATCGCCAAGATGGGCCGGGCGAGCGCAAAAATCTGCCACCGGATGAATGGTGGCGTGACTTTCGTTCCTCGGAGTTGAATGGCTTCATGAGCGAAGTGCCGACCGGCAATTTCGATGTGGCCGCCGCGATCGCCCGGATCGTGCAGGCGGATGCGGCAGCGCATATTGCCGGGACGGCGCTGCTGCCGACGATGACCGCCAACGATACCGTGACGCGCTCGAAATTCGCTAATCTTAACAATACGAATGTCAACTCGGTCACTTCAAACGCCTCGAATACGGCGCGCACCGTCATCGTCACCAATCTGCAGGCAAGCTACATTCTCGATCTGTGGGGCATGAACCGGGCGAAATTGCAGGCCGCCGAGGAAACCTCCAATTACAACCGCTGGGAACGCGATGTCGTCGCGCTGACCGCGTATGGCACGACGGGAACGACTTATCTCGCAGTCCTCGGCGCGCGCGATCGTATCAATAATCAAAACGACAATCTGAAGGCCGCATCAAGAATCTTGAAGCTCATCCAGGATCGGGTGAAATTCGGCACGGCCAACGCGCTCAATCTGGCGCAGCAGGAAGCCCTGGTCGCCAATATTCGCGCAGCGATCCCGCCGCTGCAATTGACCGGCGACCAGAATCTCGTCGCGCTTGGTCTGCTCGTCGGCCGGGTCCCCGAAAGCATCGTCATCAAAGGCAATAGTCTGCACGACGTGACCATGCCGAAGATCGCGCCGGGGCTGCCCTCGGAAGTGCTCACGCAGCGTCCCGACGTGCAGGCGGCCGAGGCCCAGCTCGCCTCGGCTCATGCCAGCGTGGTCGCCGCGCGCGCCGCCTTTTTCCCGCAGATCCAGCTCACTGGGGAGGGCGGCTTCCAGAGTCTCGCGCTCAAAACGCTGTTCCAGCCTTCCGCTGGCCTCTATTCCTTGGCAGCGGGCCTCACCCAACCCATCTTCGACGCAGGTCTATTGCAAGGCGATTACGATCAGGCGAAAGCGCGGCAGGAGGAATTGCTGGCGGATTATCGCAAGTCCATCGTTTCCGCCTTTACCGATGTGGAAAAGGCCTTGATCAGCATTCGCAACCTTCGCCGCCAGGAAGTTTTGCTCGGCGAATCCCTGGCGGCCTCGCAGCGCGCTCTTGATCTCGCGGAAGATCAGCTTCGTGCCGGCACCGTTGATTATACGACCGTGCTGCAAGCGCAACAAACCTTGTTCACGACCCGGGATACCTTATCCCAGACTCGTCTCGCTCTCTTACAGGCCGGCGTTGCCCTTTATCAAGCCTTGGGCGGAGGGTGGCCGCAGAGCCAGGCGCCGGCCCAAAACAGTCAACGCGACGGCCGAGGAATGGAGAAGAAGGCGGCGGAGCATGAGACGAAAACCGCTCAGGCGGAGCCACGCGAGACGGTGGGAGCGAAACCATGAAAAAATTCTTGCGTAGCCTTTTCTGGTTGGCCGCCATCGTCGGCGCCCTGGTCTTGCTTTCGCCGGTCGTCACCAATCGGTTTACTCAGCAGCAAGCCACGCCCGATAGCACACAGCAATCCTCCTCACGCCATTCTCGTCGAGCCAATGGCAGCGGCACCGGCATTCCCGTCCTGAGCGCTCCGGTCCTGACACGCGACGTGCCTGTCTATATCGACGGCGTTGGCTCCGGCCGTGCCTGGAATTCCGTTCTTGTCCGTTCGCAGGTCGATGGCGTCATGCTCAAGCTCTTCTTCAACGAAGGGCAAATGGTCAAGGCCGGCGACATGCTGGCGAAGATCGATCCCTCTCTTTATCAGGCGCAATATGATCAGGTGGTCGCCAAGAAGGGACAGGACGAAGCGACACTTGCCAATGCCAAGCTCGATCTACAACGTTATCAGGGACTGGCCACCACAAATGCCGTGACGAAGCAACAACTCGATACGCAGCGCGCCACGGTGGCCCAAAATGAAGCCCTGGTACAATATGACACCGCGGCCATCGCCAGCGCCCGGACCACCTTGAACTATACCGACATCCGTTCGCCGATCGATGGACGCACCGGCCTGCGCAACGTCGATGCCGGTAATCTCGTCCATGCCTCGGATACGAGCGGCATCGTCACGGTCGCGCAGATTCAGCCGATCGCCATCATCTTCACGGTCCCGCAGCAGCAATTGGAGCGGATCAACACCGCCATTGCTCATGGGGCGGGTGATCTCCTGGTGGAAGCGCTCGACAATAGCGGCACGAGCGTCATCGATACCGGCGTGCTTTCAGTCGTCAATAATACCATCGATCAAACGACCGGTACGGTGCAACTCAAGGCACGCTTCCCCAATAAGGATCTGCAAATCTGGCCCGGCGCCTTCATCAATGTGAGGCTGCGTGTCGAAACCCTGAAACAAGCCCTCGTTGTGCCGGCCTCCGCGCTGCAACGCGGACCGACTGGGTCCTTCGTCTATCTGCTTCAGGACGATAAAGCCGTGGTCCGCCCCATCACCGTGGGACAGCAGGATGATCAACAAGCAGTGGTGACAGCCGGACTTGCAGCGGGCGACCACGTCGTGACGTCGGGTTTCGCGCGGCTGACCAACGGTGCCCAGGTCAATGCAGCCGAGGATCCATCCATCAGCGCGTCCGACCCCGCCCTGCATCAAATCACCGCCATGCCGCCGCGCGGGCATCAGGGGAGAAGCAGTATCCCCCGTGTCTCTGGAGAGTCCACCAGTCCTTCCGCTAGTTCTGCCATCGCGGGCAGCGCGCCGGAAGAAACAGCGGCGAGCACAGCCCCAACAGCGATACAGGGCAAACCCAAGAGCGCGACCCAATGAACATATCCGCCCTCTTCATCGAAAGGCCGGTCGCGACATCTCTCCTCGCCGTAGCAGCCCTGCTGACAGGTCTCCTCGGCTATCTCTTTCTTCCCGTATCGGCTTTGCCCCAGGTCGATTTTCCGACGATCCAGGTCACCACCCAATTGCCGGGCGCCGATCCCGATACAATGGCCATGCTGGTGACCGCGCCGCTCGAGCGTCAGCTCGGCCAGATTCCCTCACTGCAGCGGATGAGTTCATCGAGCGGCTTCGGCCTGTCGCAGATCACCCTGCAATTCGTCCTCGACCGCGACATTGACGGTGCCGCGCAGGATGTCCAGGCGGCGATCAACGCGGCCAATTCGACCCTGCCGAAAAACCTGCCCTATCCACCGGTCTATTCCAAGGTCAATCCCGCCGCCAGCGCCATCGTGACCCTGGCGTTGACCTCCGACACGGTGTCGATCCGTCAGCTCGCCGATCTCGGCGATACGCTGATCGCGCAAAGGCTCAGCCAATTGACCGGCGTCGGCCATGTCGGCATTCAAGGAAATATGCGCCCGGCGATCCGCATACAGGCGGATTTCGCCCGGCTCGCCAATTATGGTCTCGGCCTTGAGGATCTGCGCACCGCGATCAGTAATTCCAATGTCGCTGGCGCCAAGGGTTCGCTCGATGGGCCGCAGCAATCCTATACACTCGCCTCGAACGATCAATTGACCTCGGCTGACACCTATAAGGAAGTCGTCGTCACCTATCATAATAATGCGCCGGTTTTCGTCACCGATGTCGCCGATGTCGTCGAGGGCCTGGAAAACGACAAGGTCGCCGGCTGGCATCAGGGCAAGCCCGCGGTGGTCATCGACGTGCAGCGCCAGCCTGGCGCCAATATCGTCGAGACGGTCGCGAGGGTCAAAGCCGAGCTCACCCGGCTGCAGCAGATCCTGCCCTCCGGCGTCTCCATGACGATCGTGCATGATGGCACCGAGACGATCCGCGCTTCGATCGCCGATGTGCAATTCACTCTGGTGGTTTCCATCGTCCTCGTCGTGATCGTGGTTTTGTTCTTCCTGCGCACCGTCAGGGCGACGATCGTGGCCGGCGTCGCTCTGCCGTTGTCGCTCATCGCGACATTCGCGGTCATGTGGCTCTCGGGCTTCAGCCTCGACAATCTTTCGCTGATGGCCCTGACCATCGGGACCGGCTTCGTCATCGACGATGCCATCGTGATGATCGAGAATATCCACCGCTATATCGAGGATGGCGAGACGCCCCTCGCCGCCGCGCTGAAAGGCGCTAAGGAAATCGGTTTTACCGTCGTTTCGCTGACCATTTCCCTCATCGCGGTCTTTATCCCGCTTCTGTTCATGACCGGCATCGTCGGACGCATGTTCCGCGAATTCGCGCTGACCCTGACGGTCGCCGTCGTCGTCTCGGCACTGGTTTCCCTGACCCTGACACCAATGATGTGCGGCCACCTCCTGCGCGCCGCGAAGATCGGTGAAACGGGCCATGCCGCCTCCGGCCTCACGGGACGGATCGACCGCTTCACCGATTGGGTGCTCGGTGGCTATCATAAAAGCCTGCTGGTCGTGCTGCGCCACCAGACCCTGATGCTGATCCTCAGCACTGTGATCATGGCCGCCACCATCTGGCTCTATATCGTTATCCCGAAAGGCTTCCTGCCCGCCGAGGATACCGGTCTCATCACGGCTATCGTCGAGGCCTCGCCGACCGTCTCCTTCGATGAAATGGGACGCTTGCAATCCAAAATCGTCGAGACGATCCGCGCCGATCCCGATGTCGCCGATGTCGTCTCCGTCACCGGCGTCAGCATTCTCAACGCGACCCCCAATGCCGGCCATCTGACCATCGTCTTGCGCCCCCGCGAGTCGGGTCGCGCCAATGCGGCAGAAATCATCGACAGGCTGCGCACGAAATTTGCGCAAAACTCCGATGCGGTCCTCTATTTCCAGAATGTGCAGGACATCCAGATCACCACCCAGGCGAGCCGCGCGCAATATCAATATACGCTCACCGGCACCAGTCTGACGGACGTCATGCAATGGACCGACAAGCTCGTGCAGAAATTGCGCGAGAGCCCGATCCTGCGCGAGGTCGGCTCCGAGGCCCAGGAAGGCGGCTTGCAGGTCTTCGTCAATGTCAATCGCGAAAAGGCAGGACGCCTCGGCGTGTCGATGCAAAATGTCAATGACACGCTCTATGACGCCTTCGGTCAGAGACAAGTTTCGACCATTTACGCCCAGGCCAACCAATATCGCGTGATCATCGAGGCAAAGCCACAATATCAGAACGATCCGCGCGTGCTCGACAGGCTCTATGTTCTGGCTGGCGCCTCGAATACGAATACGAACGCCTCATCGAACGCAACCGGCACAGTCACGACAGCCTCAGGCTTTTCCACCACGAACCAGGTGCCGCTCAGCACCTTTGCCAGCCTCGAGCGGAAGACCGCGCCTTTGTCGATCAGTCATATCGCGCAATTTCCCGCCGTGACGGTCAGCTTCAACCTGACGCGTGACGCCTCGCTCAGCGATGCGGTCGCGGTCGTCGAGGCGGCCCGGAGCGCCATCGGCATGCCGGATTCGATCAGCGCGACCTATACGGGCGATGCCGCCGAATTCCAAAGCTCGCTCGCGGGCGAGCCCTGGCTCATCCTTGCCGCGGCGGTGACGATCTATATCGTCCTCGGCGTTCTCTATGAGAGCGCGATCCATCCGATCACCATCATGTCGACCCTTCCGTCGGCTGGCGTCGGCGCGCTCGTCGCCATGATGATCTTCCACATGGATCTGTCGCTGATCGGGCTGATCGGCATCATCCTGCTCATGGGTATCGTTAAAAAGAATGCGATCATGATGATCGATTTTGCGCTGGAGGCCGAAAGGGTGGAGGGACTCAGTCCCTATGATTCCATCGTCAAGGCCTCGCTGCTGCGTTTTCGTCCGATCATGATGACGACGCTCGCCGCTCTGTTTGGTGCCCTGCCCCTGGCACTCAGCACCGGCACCGGTTCTGAACTGCGCAATCCGCTTGGCATTTCAATCATCGGCGGTTTGTTGTTCAGCCAATTGATCACTATTTATTCGACGCCCGTGATCTATCTCACCATGGAACGCATTCGGCTTTTCCTCACGGGGCGGCACAAACAGCAATCGCTTGACGCAAGCCTGGTCGCTCCTTTTGAGGCGCCGCAGCACAGCAAGGCCGCAGAGTAGGGAAGCGGAGCGATGAACCCTTCAGAGCCCTTCATCCGCCGCCCCATCGGCACGATCCTGCTCTCGATCGGTTTGTTCCTCGTGGGCCTGCTCGGCTATACGCAATTGCCGGTCGCGAGCCTGCCAAATGTCGAAATGCCGACGATCAACATCAACGCGAGCCGGCCTGGCGCTGATCCCGTCATCATGGCGGAAAGCGTCGCGGCGCCGATCGAACGGCGGCTCGGTGAAATTGCAGGCCTGACCGAATTGACGTCGGTCAGCGCGCTCGGATCAACCAATATCGTTGCCCAGTTTGATCTCAGCCGGAATATCGACGGGGCCGCGCGTGACGTGCAGGCCGCTCTCAACGCAGCCCAAACCGATCTGCCGAGTGATCTGCCGAATTTGCCGAGCTTCCGCAAGTTCAATCCAGCGGCGGCACCAATCCTCATCCTGGCCCTCACCTCTGACACGATCCCAGCCAGCACAATCTATGATCAGACCGATACGATCGTCGCCCAGCGTATCTCGCAGATCGAAGGAGTGTCACAGGTCGTCGTCACCGGCGCCGACCAGCCGGCGATCCGCGTCACCATCAATCCGACCCAGCTCTCGGCCATGGGCTTGAGCACGGAAAATATCCGTACCGCGATCGTCAATGCCAATGCTCTGAGCCCGACCGGCACTTTGGACGGCAACACCAAAGCACAGTCGATCGGCACCAATACACAATTGCGCAAGCCCGAGGACTACGGCAATCTCGTGGTCCAGAATACCAACGGCAACACGGCCCTGCTCTCGTCCGTGGCGAAGATCGAGACCGGCGTCCGCAATACATTGTCAGCCGCCTGGCTCAATGGCAAACCGGCGGTGATCATGGTCATCACCAAACAAGCCGATGCCAATGTCATCGACACGGTTGACCGCGTCATGGCCGCGCTCCCCAATATTGCGCGCTGGATTCCCGCCGATATCAAGATTTCCGTCCTGAACGATCGGACGGTCACGATCCGGGCGAGCGTCGCGGACATGCAGATGACCATGCTGATCACGATCGGTCTGGTCATGCTCGTGGTCTTCATCTTCCTGCGCCGCTGGGAGGCCACCCTCGCCGCTGGCGTGACCGTGCCGCTGGCACTTTCCGGCACCTGCGCCTTGATGTGGCTGGCGCATTTTTCGATCGACAATCTCTCCCTGATGGCACTGGCCGTCGCGGTTGGTTTCGTCGTCGACGACGCCATCGTCATGATCGAGAATATCGAGCGCAATCTTCACGCCGGCATGAGCCCCATGCAGGCGGCACTGACAGGTTCCAAGGAAATCGGTTTCACGGTGATTTCGATTTCCATTTCGCTGATGGCCGCCTTCATCCCCCTTTTGCTGATGGGCGGCCTCGTCGGCCGTTTCTTCCGCGAATTCTCGTTGACGCTCGCCTTTACCATTCTGATCTCGACCGTCGTCTCGCTGACCTTGACGCCGATGATCTGTGCCTATCTCCTGCGCCCCCCTCAGGAGCGCAAGCATAATTGGCTGGACCACGCCTTCGAATCCTTCTTCAGCCGTTTGACTGCCGCTTATGTCGCGAGTCTCGACAAGGTGCTGCACCATCGCGTTTTGACGCTCGTCGTCATGGTCGCGACGATCACCGCCACCGTCATGCTTTACATCAACACACCGAAAGGCTTTTTCCCGCAGGATGATACGGGCCTGATTCAGGGCACGACCGAAGCCGCGACCGATATTTCCTTCCAGGCCATGAGCCGCCTGCAACAGCAGGTGGCCGCCGTGATCCAGGCCGATCCGGCGATTGCGGCAGTCGCCTCCTCAGTCGGCGGCTCGGGCGGTCCCGGCAACAATGGCGGCCTCAATACGGGCCGCCTGTTCTTCAGCCTGAAACCTTTCGAGGAACGGCGTGGCGTCAATTCAAACCAGATCATCGACAGGCTGCGCGGCAATTTGGCCAAGGTCGCCGGCATTTCCACCTTCCTCATGCCGGTCCAGGACATACGCATGGGCGGCAGGACCGGCAAATCCACCTACCAATTCACCCTTTGGGACCCAGATAACGAAGAGCTCAGCCGATACGTGCCTCAGGTTGTCAAGAAATTGCAGGGGGTCCCGGGTCTCGTCGACGTTTCGACCGATCGCGAGCCGAACGGTCTGCAATTGAATGTCGCGGTGGATCGGCTTGCCGCCGCAAGGCTCGGAGTCTCGATCCAGAACGTCGATAATATTTTGAACAATGCCTTCGCGCAGCGGCAGATCTCGGTTCTCTACTCGCCCCGCAATCAATATCGCATCATCCTCGCGGTGCCGCCGGCGCAGGCCAGTTCCCCCAATGATCTCGCCTCAATCTATGTCCCAGGCGCGGGGGGAAGCCAGGTGCCTTTGCTCGCCGTGAGTCGTGTCAGCAAGGGGCTTGCCCCCCTCGTCACCAATCATCAAGGGCAATTCCCGGCGGTGACGGTCACCTATAATCTTGCGGCAGGCACGACCCTGCAAACGGCCAATGATGCCATTCTTGCGGCAGTGGCCGAACTGCATCTGCCCGATACAGTGCATGCGGAATTTGCTGGTGACGCCAAGGCCTTGGCCGCAACCGGCAAGGCTCAAGGGTTGCTTGTCATCGCGGCTTTCGTCGCCGTGTATATCGTCCTCGGCGTTCTCTACGAGAGCCTGGCGCATCCCTTGACCATCATCTCGACCCTGCCATCGGCGGGACTCGGCGCGCTGCTCGCCCTGAACTGGACACATACGGAACTTTCGGTGATCGCCTTCATCGGCATCATTCTCCTGATCGGCATCGTCAAGAAGAACGGCATCATGCTCGTCGATTTCGCGCTCGAGGGCGAACGCAAACATGGGCTCGATTCAGTCGCCTCGATCCGGGAAGCCTGCGCCGAACGGTTCCGGCCGATCCTGATGACCACAATGGCGGCCTTTCTCGGCGCCATTCCTCTCATCATCGCCTCGGGCCCAGGGTCCGAGATGCGGCGACCGCTCGGCATCACCATCGCCGGCGGCCTCATCGTCTCCCAGCTTCTGACTCTCTATACGACGCCGGTCATCTATCTCATGCTCGATCAACTGCATCAGCGTCTCTCGGCAAGACGCACCAAAGGCCGCGCTCCGCAGGCGGGGACAGGCGAGACCGCCCCAGCGTGATTGTCGAGTGGAGTCTCGTAACAAAAGGGCTGCGTCTCACGTAGAAAGACATGAGCCACATTTCTTGGCGCGAGCCGATAGCCGATCGGACTCGCAGCAACAGATTCTTTTCCAAATGGATCGAGGAGCGGGAATGATTACATCCAGCGCTTTTGTCCCCGTGCCCTGGATGGATCGGCGCGGACATTTCGCGCCGCTGAAGGCTCTCGTCTTCGCCGGTGTATGTATGCCAGCCCTCTGGCTTCTCGCTTCCACCTTCAACGATCACCTCGGTTCGCGTCCACTGACCGTGGCTCTGCACGAATCCGGCCTGTGGTCGATCCGCTTTCTCGTGCTCAGTCTGGCGATCACACCCTTGTCGCAAGCCATGGGTTCGATGCGCCTCAGTGCCGTGCGACGCATCCTCGGCGTTTCGGTCTTTGCCTATGCCGCCTTGCATTTCGTGCTTTATCTCATCGACCAGCAGGGCGATGTCGGCAAGATCTTCAACGAGATCACAGCCCGCCCCTATCTGACGCTCGGCTTTATCGCACTTTGTGGCCTGGCTCTCATGGCTGCAACCTCGACCGACCGCATCATCGCCTGGCTCGGCACCGAGACCTGGCAGAATGTGCAAAGCCTCGTCTATGCGATCGCGCTGCTTGCCACGTTGCATTTCTTTATGCAGGCCAAGATCGATGTGACGGAACCGATCTGGATGGGCGGGTTGTTTGGTCTTTTGGGCCTTATTCGATTCGCTCGCAAAATGTTCGGCGATCTTTCAGCCCTGGCGCTTGCGCTTCTCAGCCTGTTGGCTGCGCTCCTGACCGCGTTCGGCGAAGCTTTCTGGTATCACCTCTCTATCGGCGCGCCGCTTGGGCAGATCCTACTCGCCAATGGGGATTTTTCATTTTCCGTGCGGCCCGCCTGGTACGTCCTTGCAGGAGGTTTGGTCCTCGCCTTGATCCGCTTATATCGCGCGCCGCTTCCCAAAAGGACGCGGCGGTCATGAGGCATCAATCAGGACAAGTGCCGCTGTGACGATAATTGTGGCTTGCGCGCGGCCTCAATGAAAGCGGCCATTTTCGCGAGATCCTTGACGCCAGCCGCACTTTCAACGCCGGAAGACACATCGACGCCTTGGGCATTTGTCGCGGCAATAGCGCCAGCCACATTCTGCGACGTGAGACCACCTGCCAGCAACCAGGGCTTACGTGTCTCGACATGCCGCAAAAGGCTCCAGTCGAAGGCTGTGCCATTGCCGCCCGGCAGACCTCCCGGCGCCTTGGGCTTGGCATCGAACAGTAGCAGATCGGCCACGGCATCGAACAAAGGGATCTGAACGAGATCACTATAATCGCCGATGCTGATCGCCTTCATGACGGGCAGTCCGAAGCGCGCACGGATCGAAGCAATGCGTTCCGGCGTCTCGCGGCCATGCACTTGCAGCATTTGTGGATCGAGCGCAGCAATACCGGCGGCCAATGAGGCGTCATCTGCATTCACGGTCAGGAGGACTTTGAGAGCCCGATCGCCGACCCTTTTGCCGAGATGGCTCGCAAGATCGAGGGAGACATGACGGGGGCTTTTGCTGAAGGAAACGAAACCGACCATGTCGGCGCCGAGATCGAGCGCCGCGTCGAGAGTTTCCTCGGTCCGAAGACCACAGATTTTTATCATGATAGGCATGATCCAGGTCTCGAGCGCATTAGCGAAAGCATCGTCTTAGAAATGCTTTTTGGAAACGCTTTCGCGCGGGCGTGGTTCTAAACCAGTGAACGGTCCTGCTTTTCCCGAAGACGCAAGATTTCTGCTCGCGCATTCCTGACAGCGCGCCGGTGCTTGCCTTGCTCGAACCAGGTTGCGACCCCGCCAAGAATCGCGCCCACCATCAGGGCCAGCAACAAGACGATGAACAGGGGCGCCGTCACCGAGGGGCCAGGGATATCGCCGCCATTGAAAGGGTCGAAGGATACGGTCACCAATTGGCGATTGGCGATGGCAAGCGCGAAGCCGGTAATGCCCAAGGGAATGAAGATCAGCAAACGCAGGATTTTTGCCATGGCTCAGGTCTCTCCGCCGGCACAGAGCTTCGCTCTCTCAATGGGGGAATCAGGTATGATTCTCAAGATCTTTGAAAATGCATCAAATCTACCCAAAGTTGTATCCACTTTTGGGCTTGATGCACTCTAGAAGCTGGACAGGATGCAAGGGCATCATCACACGAAACACTAACATGAGAGGCATGTCAGTGAGCCTATCCCCAAGGCGGCAACCAAAGGCAGCCCCTTCAAAGATCACGGTCTACACCATCAACCGTGAAAGTCGATGACACATTTAGATCGATGGAGCGCTTCTATAAAGACTGACCGCATCGCTCATAGTCCGGTTCAACGAGCGTTGCTCTCTTGCATAGTCACACGATGCAGGGCTGGCGAGAGGCTTATTCAGCAAGATAGCCTTCGTTGAGCCTCTCACGCATTTCCTTGCCGGTCTTGAAGAAGGGAACCGATTTTTCCTCGACAGGAACATGCGCGCCGGTGCGGGGGTTTCGGCCGAGCCGCGCATCGCGCCGTTTGACAGAAAAAGCCCCAAAACCACGCAATTCGACTCGGTCCCCACGCGAGAGCGCACGGGTGATCTCGTCGAGAATCGCATTCACGATTTTCTCAACATCGCGCAAATAAAGATGCGGATTGCGATCAGCAATGCGCTGCACGAGCTCCGATTTAATCATTCGTTTAATCCATCAACCGCTCGGGAACCGGGATTTTCGATCCGTTTCAAGGGCCTGGGTCAATTTGAACCTGCGTCAACTTGCCAAATCGATACCAAACCGTCAAGCAAAGGCGAGCCAGCGAAGGGACTTTCCCCATTCAGAACAAGCGCCAGACTGGCCAGACCAAGCTTTTCAGCAAGGCCAGCCGCCAGACTGATGATCCCCCATCGTCCGAGGCCGCGCTCGTGTTTCCAGTCACGCACCGGCAGGTTTTTGCCAACCCCCTTTTGCTGCTCCAGCCAAGCTATGGCTTCTTGCTCGCCCCCTAACCGATCGACGAGATGCAAAGGTATCCCTTGCCGTCCGGTAAACACCCGTCCATCGGAAACATTAGCCAATTGAGCATCATCCATGCCGCGGCGCTCCTTCACGAGCCCCTTGAACCAGCTATAGCTGTCATTGATGAGCGAAACGAGGGCCGCGCGAGCCTCCGGCGTGGTCGGCTCGAATCCATTGGGCGAAGCCTTAAGCGGCGAGGATTTCACCTCCTCAACCTTGACCCCCAGCGTATCGAGGAGCCTGGCAACATTCGGATATTGGAACAAGACACCGATCGAGCCGACAAGGGAATTGCCTTGTGCGACGATCTGATCGGTCCCGAGCGCGGCAATATAGCCCCCCGAGGCCGCCATCGTGCCAACAACCGCCGCCGTCGGTTTTTTCCTGGAGAGCCGCCGCAAGGCCTCGTAGATCCGTTCGGCTCCCGTCGTGGTGCCACCGGGACTTTCGATCGAAACGAGTACGGCTTGAGCGGACGAATCCTCAACCCTTTTGATCAGCCGGAGTGTATCCCGGTCACCGGTAATAAGGCCGGAAATCGAGAGCCGTGCAATATGCGCCCGTTGCTGGCCTGACCGGAAGCCGAGCGAAACATAGGCCAAGCTGGCGATCCCCGCCAGAACGAGGGCCATGGTGGCGATTCGCCAGAAGGACAGTTTGCGGCGCAGCAAACGGCGCTCGACCATATAGTCCGAGAAAGAAGAAAGAGGCATTTCCGTCCAGACCGAACGAGTCAGAACCGCTCATCGGCTCTGATCATCAAGGATGATATCTGATTCTCATCAAAGACATCATCCCCTTTCGAGCAACGACGCCGATGAACCTTATGGGAGTTTGATTAAAGGGCGGAAATTTTCCACGACCTGCTCATAGACCGCGCGCTTGAAGGGAATGATGAGATCGGCCAGACGATCAATATTTTCCCAACGCCAGGCATCGAATTCGGGCTTATGCCCGCCATCCGGCGTTTCGATATTGATTTCGCTTTCCTGACCATCGAAACGCAGCGCGAACCATTTCTGCGTTTGGCCCTGAAACCGTCCTTTCCAGGAACGCTTGGAGAGGTCAGGCGGCAGATCATAGCTCAGCCATATAGGCAATTCGGCGAGCAGTGACGCGGAGGAAACATTGGTCTCTTCCCGCAATTCGCGCAAGGCCGCGTGATAAGGCTCTTCGCCCTCATCAATTCCGCCTTGCGGCATTTGCCATTCATGCCCCGACCGCAGATGTTCAGGAAGCTTCTTGCCGCGCCGACGGCCGATGAAAACAAGCCCTTCCTGATTCACAAGCATGATTCCGACGCAAGGGCGATAATGTCCGAAATCCATGCCTGTGCTTCACCTCGATTTTGATGCTTGATTTTGCGGCAAACCGCATGCGCTACAGCATCAAACCTGAAAGCGAAGACCCGATTCAGATCAATTTGATGCATTTGTAAAATTAATAGCATCGCTGAGGGTCGGATTCAACGAGCGATGCCATAGACGATACAGCCCCGAAGCAGAATTCGCTTCGGGGCCGGATTTCATTAATTCGGAACCTTCGCGGTTGCGGCGGGCGCAGGGGGAGGCACGTTATTCGATGCCTTATAGACGCCGCGCAGCATTTCTTCGGCCGCGATCAGTTGCTTGTCATTCTTGGGATCGGGCGGGACATAGGCCTGCGACCCGGTCTTTTCATCGTCGCCATTCTTCAGGTGCCCCTTGAGCGAGGCTTCACCCTTCAAATCATCCTTGCCCTTGAGCTCGTCCGGCACATCCTCGAGCACCTGAATATCAGGATCGATTCCCTTGGCCTGAATCGAGCGTCCGGAGGGCGTGTAATAACGCGCCGTGGTCAGTCGGACGGCGCCGTTCTGACCGAGCGGAATGATCGTCTGCACCGATCCCTTGCCGAAAGACCGCGTCCCGATCAAGGTCGCCCGCTTGTGATCCTGCAACGCGCCAGCCACGATTTCCGACGCCGAAGCCGAGCCACCATTGATCAGGACGATGATCGGCTTGCCCTTGGAAATATCGTTGGGCCGCGCATTATAGCGCATCGTCTCCTCGGCATTGCGGCCGCGCGTCGAGACGATCTCACCGTGATCGAGGAAGGCATTGGCGACGCCGATCGACTGATCGAGCAGACCACCCGGATTATTGCGCAGATCGAGAATATAACCCTTGAACTTATCGGCCGGGATTTCCGACAGGAATTTCTGAATGGCCTCGCGCACCCCATCAGTGGTCTGTTCATTGAACTGGGTGATGCGGATATAGCCGATATCGTCGCCTTCCTTGTGGTAGCGCACCGATTTGATCTGGATCATGGCGCGTGTCAGCTTGATATCCTGCGGATCTTTCTTTTCGCCGCGCAGGATTTTCAAGATCACATTCGTATTGGGCGCGCCACGCATCTTATCGACCGCCTGATTGAGACTCAGGCCCTGGACGCTTTCATTATCGATCGCAGTGATGATATCGCCGGCGAGAATGCCGGCCTTGGCTGCCGGCGTATCGTCGATCGGCGTGACGACCTTGATCAGACCATCTTCCTGCGTGACTTCGATGCCGAGCCCACCGAACTCGCCATGGGTCTGCACCTGCATGTCGCGGAAGCTTTTGGCGTCCATATAAGTAGAATGCGGATCAAGCGAGGTCAGCATGCCATTGATGGCCGCCTCAACGAGTTTCTGCTCGTCTGGCTTTTCGACATAATCGGAGCGGATCTTCTCAAAAACATCGCCGAAGAGATTGAGATTGCGATAGGTATCTGAAGCGGCGGCGCGCGCCGCGCCTTCGGGCGACAACCACACCTGATGATCAAGGGTAGCGATGGACGCCCCCAGAAAGGCGCCGAGCATAACCAGGGTAACCTTGCGCATTATCCGCGAACCTTCTGCAATTCCGGTTTCATCCACCATGGACCAGGATCAATAGCCACTCCATCCTTTCGGAATTCGACATAGAGGATGGGTTGTGGCGCGGCGATAGCGACCGAGGCGGCGGTCTTGGCTGTTCCATCGCCCATAACGGCAACGGCTTCGCCAGCCAGAATGAACTGCCCTACATTTACGTTAATACGTTCCATGCCGGCAAGGATAATATAATATCCCTGCCCTGCGTTGACGATCAAGAGTTGGCCATAAGTTCGATAAGGCCCGGCATAAGCGACCCAGCCATCGCAAGGCGCGCCGACGATCGCTTCCGGACGGGTCGCAAGCAGGAGACCCTTTTCGATGCCGCCAAGACCATCCGAAGCGCCATAGCCACGCAGCAGATTGCCGGCCACCGGCAGAGGGAGAAACCCTTTCGTATCGGCAAAGGCGCGGGCGGGCGCGAGTCGCGCGGGATCCTTGAAGGGCGCGGCGGCGGAAACCGTGCCGGCCGCAGCGCGCGCCTTTTGCGCCTCGTCGGCCTGACGCGCCGCTTCGGCGCCGCGCGCCGCCGCCGCCACTTCTGTCTCCATGCGGGTGATCAAATCTTTCAGATTGCCCGCCTGACGCGCCAGCTCGGCGGCGCGTTCCCGCTCGGCGCCCAAGGCTTGTTCCGCGTCACTCAAACCGGTCTGGCGCGCGGCGATCAGATTTTCGAGTCGCAGGCGTTCCTCGCGCATGCGGGCGCGGTCGGCATTCAGGCTGTCACGATCCGCTGAAATCGACTGGCGCAAGCGGACCAGTTCAGAGAGATCGCTCACCAGAGCCGCGGCCTCCGAACGCATTTCCGGCAAGACCGCGCCGAGCAGCATCGAGGTGCGGATGGCTTCCAGAATATCCTGAGGCGCGGCAAGCAAGGCTGGCGGCGCGCGGCGTCCCATGCGCTGCAAAGCCGCCAGAACCTCCGAAAGCGTCTTGCGCCGCCCCTCGAGGGAGTTTCGAATGCTCTCCTCGCTCGCGGTCAGAGTGTCGAGCCGGCGTTCCGTCTCGGCGATCTTCTCTTCGAGGCCAGAGACATTCTGCGTGGTCTCCACCAAAGCGGCGGCGAGTTTCGTGCGATCAGCCTTCAGAGAAGCGATTTCCGCCTCGATCTTCTGCCGCTGCGCCTGGGATTGCTCCAGCGTATCCTGCATGCCGCGCAATTCGAGCTTATGCGTCGCGAGATCATGCGCCTTAACATCGGCGTTCTTGGTCTCCTGGCTGGAGGCATTTTGCGCCAGCCCGTGGCCGATCAAGGCCAAGCCAAGCCCCAAAGCCGTTGCCGCCGTCACAATTGGCGGCAGGCCCTCCACGCGGATCGAAAAACCGGGAATGATCGCCTCCCACAAACGCTGAGACAGATTTAAGCGAACTTTTGCGAGAAGCAGCAGCCTAAACTATTAAATTTTGGCAAATAGACGATGATCAAATGGAAGCATGCTCGCACGATCATGCTCTATGATAGGGATGATGCCCCAAAATCGTCATCGCACGGTAAATTTGTTCCGCCGCCATGATGCGGACGAGCTGGTGCGGCCAGGTCATCTTGCCAAAGGCAAAAACAAAAGCGGCACTCTCGGTCAGAGCCGGTTCCAATCCATCCGCGCCGCCGATCAGAAAATGCATCATCGCTTTGCCTGAATCCCTCGCCTGACCGAGGCAATCTGCAAAACCCTCGCTGTCGATGGAACGGCCGTGTTCATCGAAGGCAACGATCAGACTCGCTGGCTGGAGAAGCGCGCGGATCGCCTTGCCCTCTTGGGCCTTGCGTTCGTCTCCGCGCCTCGCCCGGCTTTCCTCGATTTCCCGCAATTCCACTGAGGGAAAACCGATGGCCCGTCCAGCTTGCCCCGCCCGTTCAAGATAACGGGCCGTCAACTCCCGTTCAGCCCCGGCTTTGGTCCGGCCGATTCCGATGAGCTGGAGACGCATGCACTCGCTATCACACAAAAAATCCAGCATGTCCGGTGGCTCTCACACCACAATCATACAGATGACCGTGGATAGAACCTGCCGGACCGCCAAGATCTTGGGCCTCAACAATCGTCAGAGGGGGCGTTGCTCGGCCGGCCGGTCGAGCCCCCACATTTTCTCGAGATTATAGAACTGACGGACTTCAGGCCGGAAAACATGGACGATGACATCGCCGGCATCGACCAGCACCCAATCGCAGCTTTGCAAGCCTTCGATTTTCGGTGCAACACGACCAAGATCCTTAAGGACCTTGAGCAAATGATCGGCGATGGCTCCGACATGCGTATTGGAACGGCCGGAGGCGATGATCATGGCATCGGCGATCGTGGTTTTTCCATGCAGATCGATGGCGACAATATCCTCGGCTTTGGAATCCTCGAGGCTCGTCAAAACCGTCCGCACGACGGCACCGATATCGGGTTCAGTCGAACCATGTATCGGTTGGGGAGGGAGTTGCACCGCCCCAGAAAGAATCGCAGGGTTCAGCGTTTCGATCCTTTTGCAGCACCGGTCGATGGGACCGGGACCAGTCTTAAAATGACGTAAATGACAAAAAAGTTCAACTGGCTTGAAAATGGCGTTTTGGAGAGCGGGTTCGCAGATCAGGCTCGCGATTCGTTCTGGCGTGCCCGATCCGCCGCGAGCAAGGCGAGCCCCGAGGCGACCGATTGAAAGGCGTCGCCGATATGCACGCGTTTCTCGCCAAAACGCTCGACGAAGAGCGAGCGCACCGCCGGGACATAGGATGTGCCCCCGGTAAGAAAAACCGCATCGATCGCGTTCGGCGCGACATTCGCTGCAGCTAGCGCCTCGTCCATCGCCCGCGCAAGGGCGGCAATATCATCGGCGATCCAGGCCTCGAAATCCTTGCGCGCCACTTCCGCCTCAATCATGATCCCCTCGCGAGAGAAGCGGAAAGTGGCTTTTTCCTTCGACGAAAGCTCGGCCTTCAACGCGCCGACCGCGCGATGCAATTCGAAGCCGAGATCGCATTCGATCAAGGTGATCAGATCGGCCAATGCTCCCGGTTCTTCGGCTGAGGTCTGGAGCTTGCGCAATTCGGCCAGCGTCTGCGGCGATTTCAGCCAGGACAATTGGTGCCATTGCGCGAAGGCTGCGTGGAAATAGGCCGGGATCGGCAGAAGCTTGTCAAAGGAGCGATAGAGGCTTCCTTTGCCCAAGCGCGGCGCGATCACATGATCGAGAATGCGGTAATCGAATGTATCGCCGGCAACGCCGACGCCGGAATGCGCCAGCGGCTTCGCCTCGAGCTTTCCGTTTTCATGAGCAAAGGTCAGAACCGAGAAATCGCTCGTGCCACCGCCAAAATCGGCGACCAGAATCGTCTCATCATGATCGAGGCCGCGCGCATACCAATAAGCCGCGCCGAGCGGCTCATAGGCGAAATCGACTTGCTTCAGCCCGGCGCCCGAGAAGGATTGACGCAAGCGCTCCATGGCCAAAACGTCGTCGGGCCGCTCGCCAGCGAAAACCACGGGCCGGCCGCCGACCGCCGGAAGGCTTTCGGCCCGCCGCAAACCTTCCTCTCCCCAATGGCCCTCGCGAAAGAGGTCCATCAGAAAGGTCGAGATCAATTGCTCGACAGTAAAACGCTGACCATAGAGCCTCGTTTCGGTGAACAGACGACTCGCCAGATGTGTTTTAATAGATTGAATGAATCGCTGCTCGCCAGTCTCGGTCAAGGCGCGTGCGATCGCCTCGGGCCCGGCGGCATGCGCGACCTTGCGACCCTCGCGCCAAAACATCAAGGCACTGCGAAAGGTCTCGGTCCTATCACCCGGGACTGAGCTCCAGGCAGCATCCCAGCTCATGCTCTCGACTTGCCCGTCCGGCAAAGCAAAGGCAACGACACTATTGGTCGTACCGAAATCAATGCCAATGGCGATGGGCATTGTCTTGTTTGCATCGAGCATAGGCTGAGCCTCGTTTATTTTTTTGGAGCCAAAAGAAAACCCGCGCGGAAGATCCGCGCGGGCCTGATTTCCAAAGGCAGGTGAAACGAAATTATTCTTTCTTGCCGTCGCGAGCCTTCAAGGCCGCGCCGAGAATATCGCCCAGCGAGGCACCGGAATCGGCCGAACCATATTGGGCGATCGCTTCCTTCTCCTCGGCCACTTCGAGCGCCTTGATCGAAACCGCGATCTTGCGCGCGCGGCGATCGAACTGGGTGATGCGCACATCGACCTTCTCGCCAACAGCAAAACGCTCCGGCCGCTGATCGGCACGATCGCGTGCAAGTTCGGCCCGCTTGATGAAAGCGGTGAGATCGGTGCCAGCGATCTGGACTTCGAGCCCGCCTTCCTTCACTTCGAGCACTTCGCACGTGACGACAGCGCCCTTCTTGAGATCGCCGGATTCCTCACCAGCGACTTCCGGCGCCTTCACGGCGAAGGGATCGCTGGCAAGCTGCTTGATGCCGAGCGAAATCCGCTCCTTCTCCATATCGACGTCGAGGACCTTGGCGCGAACGATATCGCCCTTCTTGTAATCCTCGATCGCTTGCTCGCCTGGCTTGTTCCAGTCGAGATCGGAGAGATGCACCATGCCATCGACATCGCCATCGAGACCGATGAACAGGCCGAACTCGGTCTTGTTCTTGACCTCGCCCTCGACTTCGGAACCAACCGGATATTTCTCGGCGAAGGTCTCCCACGGATTGGCGAGCGTCTGTTTGAGGCCGAGCGAAATGCGGCGCTTGACGGGATCGACTTCCAGCACCTGGACATCGACTTCCTGGCTCGTCGCGACGATCTTGCCGGGATGCACGTTCTTCTTTGTCCAGGACATTTCGGAAACGTGGATCAAGCCCTCGATGCCGGGCTCCAGCTCGACGAACGCGCCGTAATCGGTGATATTCGTCACGCGGCCATGGAAGCGCGCATTGATCGGATATTTGGCCTCGATCCCCTGCCAGGGATCATCCAGCAATTGCTTCATACCGAGCGAGATGCGGTGCGTCTCGTGGTTGATCTTGATGATCTTGACACGAACCGTCTGGCCGATGGTCAGAACCTCGGTCGGATGATTGACGCGGCGCCAGGCAATATCGGTGACATGCAACAAACCGTCGATGCCGCCGAGATCGACGAAGGCACCGTAATCGGTGATGTTCTTCACCATACCTTCGATCACCTGACCTTCCTCGAGGTTGGCGACGATCTCATGGCGCTGCTCGGCGCGGGATTCCTCAAGAACCGTACGGCGCGAAACGACAATATTGCCACGGCGACGATCCATTTTCAGGATCTGGAAGGGCTGCGGCACCTGCATCAAGGGCGCGACATCGCGGATGGGCCGAATATCGACCTGGCTGCGCGGCAGGAAGGCCACGGCGCCGTCGAGATCAACGGTAAAGCCACCCTTAACTTGATTGAAGATGATGCCTTCAACCTTTTCCTGGTTCTCGAAAGCCTTTTCGAGCTTGACCCAGCTCTCTTCGCGCCGAGCCTTGTCGCGCGAGATCACCGCCTCGCCGAGCGCATTCTCGATCCGTTCGAGATAGACTTCGACCTCGTCGCCGACCTGCAGCGAACCTTCCCGGCCGGGGCCCTGAAATTCCTTGAGCGCGACGCGCCCCTCGGTCTTCAAACCGATATCGATAACGGCGACGTCTTTCTCGATGGCGACGACCCGGCCCTTAATGACCGAACCTTCAAGAGCTTCATTTTGGCCATAGCTCTCGTCAAGAAGCGCCGCGAAATCCTCGCGCGAGGGCGCGTAGGTGGAAGTTGATGCCATTGGGTCTCCTGGGTGCCTGAAAGTCAGGCGGCGCCGGCGGTGTCAAGGTTGCTGGGCTTGTCGACCGCCGGGAATCTTGTCGCTTCCGACAAGATCGCCGCATAGAGCGGGCCGGCGCATGGACGGCGGCAACAAGCAGGTGAAGATCACAATTTAGCAAGACGGGCTTGTGCCGACAAGGGGGCGGCCAAGGACTTTAGGCAGCACGGCGCCGCTAAATTCCGATCATCCATTTGCGATTCGTACCGCTTTGCGGCGCAATGACGAATGGTTCATTCGTCATCATTGCTGACGCCAAACCCGATTTCCGCCGCAAATGTCCTCTGTGCGCCGGGTGGCGGCACTGGAAACGGGCTTGCCCGATCGACAAGGGCGAGGCTTTCGACATCAAGATCGGCCTCGCCGCTGGATTGCAGCAATTCGAGATTGATCACCCGCCCCGCGTCGTCAAGGCTGAACCCCACCACGGCGCGGCCCCGCGCACCGCGCTGCAAGGCCGTTTCTGGATAATGTTTGGCTCGTTCCAGGAGACCGAAGACGATCACCTTATAGCTCATCAATTCGTCGCCATCCTCGCTCGGCATAGGCACGGCGACAGCGCGGAAACGATCGGGATCGAAGCCATAACCTGGATGCGCCAGGGCCTGGTCCCAAACGCTTTCCGACGAGCCTTGCGGCGACTGACCTCCCCGTTGAGGAGCGGGCATGGAACGCGCGGGGGCGCCATTCGTCCCGCCCGCCCGCCCGCCATTGGGCGCCATGGCATAGCGCGGCGGAGTCTGCGTCGGGGCTTCCTCTCGCTCGGCACGTGCGTGTTCCCGCTGCGTGGCGGCCGCGGTTTTATTCGCGTCAGACGCTTTCGGCTGAGGCTTCGCCGCTTGTGACTTGGCAGTTTGTGACTTGGCCGCATGAGATTGAGTGGCCGGCCTGGCCAGCTCTGACTTAGCTGTTTCGGCCTTGGTCGTCTCCGGCTTGGATGCTTCCTGTTTAGGCGGCTCCATTTTAGCCAAATTCGATTTGGATTGCTCAGGTTTGTCCTGCTCGGACTTAAGAGAGTCCGCCTTGGCCGTTTCAGACTTGGTTGGATCCTTCCCTTCCTCTCCACCCCCAGTTGCGTTTTTAGCCGCGTCAGCGTCTGAGGCCTGCTCTTCCTTCTGCTTGGCTGCAGCAAGGGCCGCGGACGTTCCCTCCCCAGTCGGCGTGCTCAGGGGCGTCTCAGGCTTTTGCTCCAGGACCACTTCCACGGGAATTTCCTCATGGGCCTTTTGCGGATCGGACGTTACATCTGGCCATAGAGCGATAAGCGCCAAAATGAGGCACAGATGAATCACGGCCGAAGCCGCGAGCAGGACTTCCCATCCCAAACGCGACCGCATCGCATTGCGCGTTTCCGCCTCGGCCAACGCCAGACGTTCTTCCTCCTGCGCCGTCAGCACGTCGCGCGCTGGAAGGGTTTCCGCCGAATTCTGACTGTCCTGCTCCGAATCGGCTGTCGCGGCGAGTTCCAATCCGTTGCCTTTGCTCGAAAACCGCCGTGAAGGCGAAAAGACACCATAATGTAGACGATTATTCAGAACTATTCTTGAATCCTTTCCCGAATATCCATCTGTTCAAGAAAACATGTGGAAATTCGGGACCATCGCCAAGAGCATCGTATGGGAATACATTTGTTCTGCCCTTTTTCCGCCTTCCCTACAAGCTTTGCGGTAATCGCTCCTTATACCAAAGGTCGTGAAGAACGGCCTTTGGTTCCTTTCTTGAATTTTCGCTTTTTCAAAGCGAGAGCGAAAGTTCAGGAGCGGTCCAACGGCCATCTATTATGACCCGTCGGTATTATTTCAGGAGGCCAGCTTTCGAATCCGATTGTCGACAATGGCCAAGGCAGCCTCGAACGCCGCTTCTATATCGAGATCGGTCGTATCGAGGAAGGTCGCATCAGCGGCCGCCCGAAACGGCGCAACGGGACGATTGGCGTCACGTTCGTCTCTTTGCCTGATCTCTTCCTGCACCACGGCCAGATCGCCCGGCTCACCGCGCCCTTGTAATTCCGCCGCACGCCGGGCCGCCCGTGCCTGCAAACTGGCGGTCACGAAGATTTTGACATCGGCATCAGGGCAGATCACTGTTCCGATATCACGTCCATCCAGCACAGCGCCGCCCGGTGTGCCAGCAAAACGGCGTTGCAGATCCTTCAGAGCCGCGCGGACATCCGGGATTGCGGCCACGATGGAGGCCGCCTGACCAATCTCATCACTTCGCAAGTTCGCGGCTTCAAGAGACGCGACATCGAGACCGCGCGCGGCAGCGGTTGCCTCAGCATGATTCTGGAGATCGCCCCCCGACACCAGCAAGGCCCGCGCGGTCGCGCGATACAGAAGACCGGTGTCGAGATGCGGCAAATTGAAATGCTGTGCCAGCCGGCGCGCCAAGGTTCCTTTGCCAGAAGCGGCGGGTCCATCAATGGCGATGATCATAAAAAAACTAGCTCCAGACATTCGCTCGCAATCTCTTTTCCATTTTGCCCGGGAAGATCAAGCGCGGCAATATCAGCGCGCCCTCCCTCTGCAAAGAGGGCTGCGGTAGAGAGAAAAGTTCGTGAAGCCAAGCTTGCGAACATTTCGCGGCGGTTCGGCATTCTCTCTAAGAAAGAGAGTTTCGAAGAGAAATTTTTTAAAGGAGCCTGGAACGAATGACCGGCACCGGATTTATTCGAGCCGCAAACTCCTCACAAAGAGAGAAAATCGCTTGGCTTATCGCTCATTTACCGTTTCCATTTGACAGAAAGGTTTTGCATCACTAACCGGAGCCCCCAAGTTTGCGCGCCCTGAGAGTCGGGCGGCCCCTGCTTGGTGAAATCCATCCTTGGCGAAGGCCATCGTCCCTATTGAGGTATGCCTGTGGCGAAACCAGAACTCGGCGGTAAGCACCAGTGCCAGAATTGCGGCACACGTTTTTTCGATTTGAACAGGTCGCCCATCGTCTGTCCGAAATGCGGGACTCTGTTCCAATCGCCAGCCCTGGCGCGGACAGCGCAACGAGCCACCACGGCGGCTGATGATGACGAGTTGGAACTCCCCGCGGGAGCCGAACTCATTTCTCTGGAAGATGCGGAAGCCGGCGACGACAAGGTCGTCATCGACGCCGATGCCGACGATGTGGAGATCGAGGTCGCCGACGATACGTTCCTCGAGGAAGAAGAAGAGGATAACGACGACGTCGCTGATTTGATCGACGGCGATTTAGAAGATGACGAAGAACGGTAAGGTTTAGCTTGTGGAGCGCGCGCGTTACGGCTATACAGCGGCCGTAACGAAGCCGTCACATCGGTTCGTACCGCTCACCGACCCAAACGGCGAGCTGTTCAAAAGGTCGGGGTCATAGCTCAGTTGGGAGAGCGCTTCAATGGCATTGAAGAGGTCGGCGGTTCGATTCCGCCTGGCTCCACCAACCTAAAACATTGTTTTAGCTAGATTTTCTCCATTCCGCCAAGCTCGATAAGTTCGAGGCTTGCGAAGGCCAAGCATGTCTCTTGTGACCTGTTCTTGTTTCAGACTAGACGCTTGATCTCACTCTTTGCGCTGCCTGTCCCCTGACGCTCGAATTGATTTCCGAAGCAGAGTCGCGAGTGCCTGAAGAGACCAGTTTGCGGTAGCCCCAACAAGAATCACCGCTCAAGACATGAACAAACGGTCGCTTTTTGCGTGCTGAAGTCGGCGGTGATCAGCGCTGATTCGTTCGGAAGGAAAGCTACGGCCGAATCTTGGGAATTCTGGCGCCCGATCGAGACCACGGTCTTTCAGGTTGAGCCGCCATCAACGAACGATCCTTCACCAGACGCGGCCACTTCCGTCATCCTTCGGCGTTCAATCTCCTGGTTCCAGCTCTTCAGCAGTCCCCGCGGACAGTCCAGCGGTGGTAAGACACTCATCCGATGTCACAGTCCTATTCAGCCCTGTTCTGACTGAGTATCTTGCGCATAATGTGCCGACGCGCTCTCTTTCGGCCGACCAGCGCATATCCTGCCTGCTCGAAAGCGGACACATAACCCCCAAAACGGTAGCTCGGAGAACCCAGATCAACGGGATACCCTTCAAGCAGCGTCGCTCCGTTTTTGGCTGCGTGCTCTTCCGCAGCCGCAAGCAACTTCCAAAACATCCCTTGTCCTCGGAAGGGTCTCAACACGAAGAAACAGACAATCGACCAGATTCTGTGCGTCTCATCACTCGGCATCCTATCGCTCATTGAAGCACGGTATGTGTCACGAGGAGCAATCGAGCACCAGGCGACAGGCTCCGAGTCCAGGTAGCCGAGCAGCCCAACGGGCTCTCCAGATGATATGCGTCTCTTCATCTCAAGCTTTTTGGCGGCGGCCGGTCGCTCCTCGGTCGGGAAAGCCTCCACTGTTCGCCATATTGTACACCAGCACGATTTTGGGCCTCCCCGGCTCTCGAAAAGTCTTTCGAAGTCGTGCCAATTATCCGAAGTAACGGGCCGAAATGTCATTTTATCAACCATCGCAACAACACCTCACTTGGCAAATATCTTAGTTCGATCCTGTTTCGGGTTGACGGCATCATGCCGTCAAACGGACCAAGGATCAGCGCAATGAAGCGCAGGAGGCGTCTGTTGCAGCGAAGCCAGTCGTATGCGAGATCGATGTCAGGCGGCTGATCGTACCGGCTGACGAAGAATGGTTTTCAGCTTCGCGACAGAAGTTTTGCGCGGATCGGAGAGATAGATTTCGTGATGGTGCCCGGCTTCAACGAGGCCCCTGGCAGGCAGGACGTCGTCATGCAGTTTCTTAAGGACCGGGCCCTCATCATCGTAAGAGCCTATGTGAAGTGTCTGCACGACCTGACCTTCCTCAAGATGGACAAGACGCAACTTCGACAGCGCAGGCAATCGCTTCTTCTCCTGGGCACGTGTGATAGCCGCTTTTGCCATGGCTTCCCCAATGAAATTTGGGATGAGAATCATCATCCGCCAGCGCCAACGGTCCTTTCGGCGCGCCGTGAAGTCAGCCATGTCGTCGGCCCACCAGAGCCCTTCAAGTGGTGGCACAACATAGTCGCGCTCCAGGATCTCTTTGCTCATGAACTTGAGTGTGTAAGAGGCAGCATAGAGCGCCTCGACAGCCGCCATGTATTCTGGCACAGCGTTCGGGTCTCCCGCACCATCAAACGAGAAATATGTGAGGGGTGGTAGGTCGAGAACGATAAATTCGCCAACCCGGCCGCTGTACAATGCCTTGTACTGCTTTTTGATATCAATCTTTTCCACCGGAGACTCCGAGAGCAGCGAAACAACGATGACGATGGGAAGCAATCACTGCCGGCTTCATGCTAATGTCACGGTGGTAGCTCCATTTAAGCATGAAATTGTTCCCTCAATCGCATGTTGGTGACACGAGAGGAAGACTATGCGGCCATACCGGTCAGATGCTGTCAGGTATGGCTGGCATTCGGAGAGGATGACTGACTTCGACGATATTGCGATGGAGCAACGCCGAAGAGCCGACGGAAATCTTGCGCCAGATGCGCCTGGTCGAAATATCCGAGTTCAGCAGCCAGCGTGGCAAGCGGCACACTGGAACCTGAAGCGAGAAGAACGGCCGCATCCTGCAGCCGATAACGCTGGATGACCCACTTGGGTGAAACCCCGACATAATCACAGAAGAGCCTCTGCAACGCGCGCAGGCTCATCCCGAACTCCCTCGCCAAGGCCTCGGTCCGCCTTGCACCATCTTCACGACGAATTGCCGCGATGATCGAGCAAACGAGATCCACAGTATCGTCGGGATCGGGGAGTCGAGGCTCGAGCAAAGCCTCGGCTGCGCTCACAATGCTCCCGTGGGAGCCATGCGCCAGAAGGCTGGCTTCAACGGCAGGCGAGCTCCAGCCGGTCAATGTATCGATGACGATCCTCCGTCCTGTGAGTGCCGACACCGGATGATTCAGGAACGGGCGAAGACCGCCCGCGCGAAACCTCATCCCATAGGCTCGACCTTGCCCCTGCAGCTTTCGCTCTTCCAGGCCGCGCACGACCCCGAACAGCGCGGTTTCCCCAGGGGAGACCACCAAATGCGCGTGTGGAGATGGAATGACGCGTTGAACCTCCCCTGCCAAGCCACGCAGATCCCATTCGATGATCCAGTGATGGTCGATGAAGAGCTGAAATTGGGCCGATGGCACATATCGCCGGACGCGGATGCGCTGTGCCGAGCTATGAGGGTCGATGATGCCCCGCGGCAAGGCTTGCTCTCCGAGCGCAGCGCCGTCGCATTTTTCCAAGTCGCCTCCCGTCAGGCATCGTAGTCTAAGCGCCTCGGGGCTGTTCACCCTTCGGTCAACGTCATTCAGGTTATCTCTTTCCATGCGAAAATTATGGCCATGGATCGTCAGCGCTGTGTTCAGCTGGGCTGCGTTCGTTTTCGTAAACAATTCCAATCTTCTTACGAGAAGCGAGTCGGGGGCTCCGACATTATTGGCGCATCGTGGCATTTCGCAGGATTTCGACAGGACTGGGTTGCAGAACGACACTTGCACGGCCACTCGCATGTTGCCGCCCACACATGCCTATCTCGAAAATACAATTGCCTCCTTGCGGGCGGGTTTCGAGGCCGGCGCCGCCATCATCGAGTTCGACGTTCATCCCACTACAGATGGTCAGTTCGCAGTCTTTCATGACTGGACCCTGGATTGCCGTACCGATGGCCACGGCGTGACCCGGGAGCATTCGATGGCGCGGTTGAAAGCTCTCGATATCGGTTACGGTTACACGGCCGATGGCGGGCGAACCTTTCCCTTCCGGGGAAAGGGCGTCGGACTCATGCCCTCGCTGGACGAGGTGCTGATGACCTTTCCGGATGGTCGTTTCCTCATCAATATCAAGAGCAATGATCCAAACGAAGGACGTCTCCTTGCGACCACCTTGCGGAGCCGGCTCGCCGAAGATGTCAGCCGGCTCATGATTTATGGTGGAGATGCGCCGATTGCCGTCCTGAGAGCGGTAATGCCCAACATGCGCACGATGTCTCGCGGCACGCTGAAAGCATGCCTCTATTCTTATATTGGCTATGGCTGGACCGGAATGGTGCCATCCACCTGTCACAACAGCATCGTCTTCGTTCCGATCAACATTGCGCCATGGCTATGGGGATGGCCCAATCGCTTCCTCGACCGCATGGACAAAGCGGGAAGCGCTGTCTTCGTCATTGGTCCCTACAGCGGTGGTGATTTCTCATCCGGCATCGACACCCCTGATGACATTCGCCGCCTGCCGAATGATTACACAGGCGGCATTCTGACGAACGAACTCCAGCGTGTCGCGCCAGATCTCACACATTCGAGCAGGTAACATGTGGCAGAACAGGATCAGGAGCGCGGCTCGCGATAGGACCGCGCCATGTCGCTTGTGATCTCTGCCATCTTGTCGCGAAGTTCAGGCGGCTCGAGCACCTCGGCCTCCGCTCCGAGACGCAACAGGTCGGCAACGGCTTGCCACATCTTTCCGACAGGCAGTGTCGCGATACGCCAACCTTCACTGTCTGCTTCTTGATCCAGCTTCGTCCTATCCCGGACGTAGGGCGGGCTGAGCGCGGCCAGAAGTTTCACGCCGGTTGGAGAGAGACGAAGCTTCGCGGTGATCGGATGGAGCTCTGCTTCCAACTGCTCGGTGGCTTTGCGCCAATAGATGGGAAGGTCGAACGCTTCGGGCCGTTCGAACTGTTCCTCGAGCACAGTGAGTTCGAGTATGCGGGAGATCCTGTAGGTTCGGGCACTGTCACCGACCTGGCCGACGAGATACCAGGACCCGCCCTTCAACACGATCCCGAGCGGTGCAACCCGGCGGTTCTTTTCGGCTTTCCAGCTTTGATAGCGCATCTGGATGGCTGCCTGACGCCACACGGCATCGGCGATTGTCGCCAAATGAGCTGGCTGTTCGGCTTCGGAGAACCAAGCCGGCGCGTCGAGATGGAAGCGGCTGCGCATCCGTTCCGCGCTCGATCGCAAATCCTGCGGCAGAGCCGCGAGGAGCTTGGTCTGTGCCGCGGCCATGACGCCACCGAGCCCAAGATCGGCTGCGGGGCCAGACAGTCCCGCAAGAAACAGCGACTCCGCTTCCCGGGGCGAAAGGCCATTCAACCGAACACGATAGCCGTCGAGCAATCGATACCCACCCTCCGATCCTCGCTCGCTATAGACCGGGATACCGGCGGCGCTCAGGGCATCGATATCGCGGTAGATCGTCCGGAGCGACACCTCGCATTCGTCAGCAAGCGCCTGCGCGGTCACCCGTCCCCGGGCCTGTAGCGTTGTGAGAATGGAAAGAAGCCGGCTTGCTCGCATGATGCGATCATCCTAAACCAACCTGACAGAATCTGACAGGTATAGCGCGATAGATTGAGCGTCATCGTGAAATCAGCAGCAAGCGAGAGCCACATGACAAAGCCGATCCTCAATATCGCCGACGTCGACCTCCAACCCCGGCCGCCGCAATACGCCCCGACTGGCGCGGCAGCAGAAATCATCGACGCAAGGGTCGCTTTCGTGTCCCGGCAGTTCGGCACGAGCAAGCTCGCTTACAACGTGACCGCGATACCGCCCGGCAAGCGCGCCTTCCCGTTCCACAATCATCAAACCAATGACGAAATGTTCTTGATCCTGTCAGGCAACGGGGAAATCCGGATCGGCCAAGACAGCCATGCCATCCGGCCTGGGGATATCATCTCCTGCCCGGCCGGCGGGCCAGAGACGGCACACCAGATGGTCAACACCGGATCGGAAGAACTACGCTTTCTTGCCGTAAGTTCGATGTATTCGCCCGATATCGTCGAATATCCCGACAGTGGCCGTTTCGGCATTCTTGCCGATTTCGCGCCCACACCGGATGGTCAGCCACGAAGGCTGATGTATGTCGGGCGCGAGAATGATAGCTTACCCTATTGGGACAGCTGATCGCGGAACACCCAAAGCCTCAACAACGCCCCTTCATGATCTCGCCAATGGCTTGGACATATCTCTTTGAAACGCCGTGGGGTCTCTGCGCCCTGCAATGGTCTGATCTCGGCGTGGTCGGCGTGCGTTTACCATCGCACGAGGCTCCGATTGACCACGATTTTCGCCGCGCGAACCGCCATCCGACCGCCGAGGTCGTACAATGGGGTGACATGCTGCGCAGCTACTTTGCCGGCGATACTGTCAATTTCCGCACGGTGCCACTCGATCAGATGGGCGTCTCGGAGACAAAACAAGCGATCTATGCTGCCCTGCGCGAAGTGGAATATGGACAAACGACAAGCTATGGCGCGCTTGCGATCCGCGCCGGGCATCCGGGCGCCGCGCGTGCCGTAGGAACTGCCATGGCACGTAACCGATGGCCGATCATCGTGCCGTGCCATCGGGTCTTGGCGAAGAACGGTGCTCTTGGCGGATTTTCAGCGCCCGGCGGCGTGAACACCAAGCGTCGTCTCCTTGAGCTTGAAGGTGCCGTGGCTGACAGCGACAAGCCTCTTCCGCCGGGGCTCTTCGACAAGACCTAAAGCGCCATATTCGCCGACAAGGGCAAGACCAAACGGCAGACTCGCATGGCAACGATCCAAAAAGAAATCCTGACCCGTGCCTCCGTCGATCAGGTATGGGACGCGGTCCGGGACATCGGCGCACTTCACACACGTCTCGTGCCGGGCTTTGTTCTCGACACGCGCCTCGAGCCCGGTACACGCATCGTTACTTTCTTCAATGGCGTCACGGTACGAGAACGCATCGTCACGCTCGATGAGGAAAGGAAGCGCCTGGTCTGGGCCGCCGAGGGCTCCTTCCTGAAGCATCATAACGGCTCGGCCCAGGTTCTTGCGCGCGGAGCTCTCACCTGCGTCATCTGGACGGCGGATTTTCTCCCCGATGATGCCGCCGCAGCGATCGGCCCTTTAATGGAAGCTGGGGCCGAGGCGATGAAAACCGCGTTGGACAAGCTCGCCGGAAAATCGTGACGGGCAACCTGTGGAACCCGGGACAGTGATTTCAGCAGGATTAATGAACTTGAGGCTCAAAGGTCACTTCTCATTTGATCCGCTTGACAAGGCCTGAGAAAGGCGGCATCCACGCTGGTGGTCGGCAGTTCACCAAGGCGTCGCTGCTCCGGAAGGAGAGCTAAACCTGCCAGTATTTGATTGATGACAGACACTCGTTCTGTGCCTCGTCGAAAGTCAGCGACCATCGACCCATTCACTTGGAAAGGCACTAGCAGGATGAGTTATGTCACGATCCGTTTTTACCTTCATTGCCCATGATGTTTCTGCATTCGCGCGTTTGCTGAACCGCGAACTGGAAGCCTGCGACGGCAAGCCCGGCCATGTCCAGCTTCTGAATATGCTGACCCGCTCCGCAGGCTATCGAAACTATCAACATTTCCGGGCTCAATTCGAGGCCGAAGATCGGCTCCGGTTGCCCACCCCGGTGCCGGAACTGATTGATCATCTGCGCGTCGAGCGAGTCATCCGGCATTTCGATGAAGCTGGAGCGCTTATCCGCTGGCCCTCGAAGACGAATCAGCAAGAATTGTGTCTCTGGGCACTCTGGTCCCGGATTCCGGCCGCCCAGAGTTTCAAGGAAATGCAGATCAACGAGATCCTGCAAGCCCATCACCAGTTCGGCGATCACGCCCTGTTGAGACGTGAACTGGTCAACTACAAGCTCATTTGGCGCACACCAGACTGCAGGACATATCGGCGTATCGAGCGCCGCCCTCCGCCTGACGCTCTCGCAATCATCCGGCATCTGAACGCCAGATGGACAGATCCGGCCGTTCGTCCATCGAATGTGCGCTGAGCAGCGAAGACCGACACTCGCAGAGCTACCATTGTTGGGTTTCGCCCCCTAGCTAGAGCATCGAAGCCTGATGCCATGGCAATGCGCCGCGGATATATAAACAGATAAACTGATTAGTTAGACTTTGCAGTTTAACTGAATATATGGTAGATACCGAGGCATGAGCATCGGATCGGACCACCATCAAACCGCACGCGCCTCAGCCTTGGCGCAGGACCTGCGGGCTTTCGTAGGCAAGATGAAGCGCCGCCTGCGCGACCAGGGGCATGTTGGAGACCTGACGCCATCCCAGGTGTCGGTGCTGCTTCGCCTTGAGAAGGATGGCTCCGCCACGGCCTCCACCCTCGCCCGGGCGGAAGGCATGCGTCCGCAGTCAATGGCGCCGGTCATCGCCGCGCTGGAGAAAGCCGGCCTTGTGAGTGGCGCGCCGGATCCGGCGGATGGGCGACAGACGCTCATCTCGCTCACGGACGCCTGTCGGAAATGGATCGAGGAAGGGCGTGCAGCGCGTCAGGACTGGCTGACACGCACGCTTCAGGCACGGCTCTCACCCAAGGAACTGGACGAGGTTGCGAAGGCTGTCGAGCACCTCATGCGGCTCGTCGACGATTGATTGCGGCTCGAAGGGCTCACGCCCACTTGAATCGACCGAATTCTTAAAAGGACATTCCATGGCCTTGACCACCCTTGACCCCAAAACCGCGCTGCTGGTCGTTGACCTTCAGAAGGGCATCATCGGCGCGCCCTTCATCCGTCCCATCGGCGACGTCTTGGAGCACGCCCGCGCGCTGACGGATGCCTTCCGCAGGCTGGACCTGCCGGTTGTGCTGATCAATGTGGCCGGTGGCGCGCCGGGTCGCACGGAGCAACCTCGGCGCCATGACGGTCCATTTCCCGCAGACTTCACGGACTTTGTGCCCGAACTTGGTCATCAGCCAAACGACATCGTCGTGACCAAGCGGACGTGGGGCGCTTTCGCCAGCACCGATCTCGAAAATCAGTTGAAAGAACGGGATGTCACCCAGGTGGTGATTGCAGGCGTTGCGACCGGGACCGGCGTCGAGTCGACGGCGCGGCAAGCTTATGAGTCAGGATTCAACGTCACGCTCGCCCTCGACGCAATGACCGATGTGCGCCCTGAGGCACATGATTATAGCATCAGGAATGTCTTCCCGCGGCTCGGCGAGACCGGCACAGCCAAGGAAATCATTGACCTCTTGCCTATAGGGGGAGTTTGAGATGCACTGGCTCCCGCTCCTGTCCTATTTCTTCGGTGGCGTCTTTCTGGCGAATGCCGTCCCACACCTCGTCAGTGGCATGATGGGCAGACCGTTCCAGAGCCCCTTCGCCAAGCCAGCCGGAGAAGGGCTCTCCTCATCGACCATCAACGTGCTGTGGGGCTTCTTCAACATCCTCGTCGGCTATCTGCTCGTCTGCCGTGTCGGCGATTTCGCACTGAAAGAGACCTCAGATGTCGCCGCGTTCGGCACTGGCGCATTCCTGATCGCGCTTTTTTGCGCCCGGCACTTCGGCCGCTTCCATGGCGGCAATCAGCCGGAGCGTCCATGAAGACTTCTATCCCGGGCGCTTTTCGGTCTTTTCGCAGTTTCAATTATCGGATCTGGGCTGGCGGCGCATTCGTCTCCAATATCGGCACGTGGGTGCAGCGAACCGCCCAGGACTGGCTAGTGCTCACCGAACTCACCCATCACGACGCATCCGCCGTCGGGCTGGTCATGGGGCTGCAATTCGCTCCGCAGCTTCTCTTGCTGCCCTGGACCGGCTTCGCCGCCGACCACTTCGATCAGCGCAAACTGTTGATTGCCACGCAGGCGACAATGGGCGGCTTTGCTCTGGCGCTGGGGATTCTCACCCTCGCAGGCGTCGTCGAGCTTTGGCACGTATGCGTCTTCGCTTTCCTGTTCGGCAGCGCCGCGGCATTCGATGCACCGGTGCGTCAAACCTTCGTCGCGGAACTGGTTGGGGATGATGACCTGCACAATGCGGTGGCGCTCAACTCGACCTCGTTCAATGCCGCCCGAATGATCGGGCCAGCGGTCTCCGGCGCAATCATCGCCGCGACCGGCACAGGCTGGGCCTTCCTGCTCAACGGCGCCTCGTTCATTGCGGTGCTGGTCTCTCTCATGTTTCTCCGCGTCGGCGAGCTTCATAGGAGTGCGAAGGCAGATCGTAGCAAGGGTAGCTTCACCCAGGGGATCCGCTATGTGCGGGGGCGTCCAGATATCAAGGCGATTCTGGTCATGCTGTTCCTGATCGGAACCTTCGGGCTGAACTTTCCGATCTTTGTTTCGACGATGGCGGTCAGCGTTTTCCACGCCGATGCGCGCGGCTATGGCCTATTGTCCTCTATCATGGCTATCGGCACCGTGGCTGGAGCGCTGCTGAGCGCTCATCAGAAGAAGCCCCAGTTCAGCCTGCTCCTGGTTGGTTCCGGGGTTTTTGGGCTCGGCTGCACGCTGGCCGCCATCGCTCCGGGTTACTGGTTCTTTGCCGCGGCCCTTATCGTCATCGGCGCGGCAGCACTGATCTTCACCAATACGACAAATAGCCTGCTGCAACTTTCCACGGAGCCCGCGATGCGCGGGCGGGTGATGGCGCTGCGTGTTGGTGTCGCGCTCGGGGGCACGCCGATTGGGGCGCCCATCGTGGGATGGGTCGCCGACCATTTCGGGCCGCCCTGGGCGCTCGGCGTCGGCGCAGCTTCAGGTTTTGCTGCGGCGATCGTGGCCGTTTTCGCCATAGCCAACCGGACGCCACAATGATCCCTTAAGCTCCCGTTTGCACTTCAATGATCTGAGACTTGAAGCCGTTCGAGATCGGCGATCAGCCCCGGCCCGGTCGGCTTCCACCCCAGCTTTTTCCGCGTCTTTTCGCTTGAGGCCAGAAGATCGAGGCCGGCGAACATGCCCAGCGGACCCAAATAGGCGGATGCTTCTTCCGCCGATATGGATTTCACGGGCACATTCAGACTGCGGCCGACGGCCTCGGCAATATCGCGCATCATTTGCGAACACGGCATAGCCACGTGCTAGGGCGTCGACTCATAAACTTTGGCACCAAATTCTTATCGCGACGAGTTTGATAGCGGCGAGGAAGTTGGCGGGGTCTTTGTCGTAGCGTGTTGCGATGCCGCGGAACTGCTTGATCCGGTTAAAGAACCGTTCCACGAGGTTGCGTTGCCGATAGACCCAACGCGAGAAGGAGAAGCTCCCCTTGCGATTGTCTTTTGGTGGGATGTTGGCCCAGGCTTTCCGCTCCGCCGCCTTGGCTCGGATAGCGTTGCTATCATAACCCTTGTCGGCCAGCAGGATGTCTCCTTCGCCGAGACCATCGGTCAACGCATCGGCTTCGGTGCAGTCCGCGACCTGACCGCCGGTTAAGCGGAGGGTGACGGGGCGCCCTTCGGCATCGACGAGAGCATGGATTTTGCTGGTGAGCCCGCCGCGGGAACGTCCCATGCCGCCATCGTCTCCATCCCCTTTTTTCCCGTAGCCGCGTGCTGGTGAACGCGAACACAGGTCGAGTCAATCATGACGATGTCACCGTCGTAAGCCTCTGAAACCGCGTCGAGAAGCCGATCCCAGACCCCGGCTTTCCGCCACCGCACAAAGCGGTTGTAGCAAGTGGTCGGTGGGCCGTAGCGCTCTGGAATCTCTGCCCAAGGCGAGCCCGTTCGGAACCGCCAAAGAATGCCATTCAGCACCCGCCGATCATCGACGCGAGCAACGCCACGCGGTTTGTTGGGCAATAGAGGCGACAGGATCCACCATTCATGGTCGGTGAGTTCGTAGCGGCGGCGCGTCATCTGGCTTCCTCTTTTGGAAGCCTTGAATCATGCAAACTGACAATCGCAAAGCGAATTTATGAGTTTACGACCTAATGGAGTGAGGCTGCCCTCGGTATTGATAGAACTTCCGGCGACGTCCGAAATGAACCCGCAGTGCTGCCTCCGCCCAGCATGAAGGCCTTGCCATTCCAGCTCGTCGACAAGCCGACATTGATCCGAGCCGGCGAGACGGTCAGGCTGGTCAACGCTGTGCAGGTTTCAGCATTCAAAGCTGCCCCTTGGGCATGAACAGAGGACGCACTGCCCCATTGGCCAACCCAATAAATCCGTCGCTCTGGTCAAGAGCACGTGCATGAGCGAAATCTCCGAAATTACGGAGACAAAATTGACCTAATAATTATTCTGGTAAAGCAGTGATATCATCATGGTATAATTACGGTTCCTGTGGCGACAGGCATTGTCATGGCCCGTTTGAAGCTCGATGGGGCGGCGATGGCCCCGACACCCCGGAAGCCAGCCCTCGACCGTTGCGTCTGAAATGACATATAAGCGGCAAAAAATGACACGCTTCGAGGCTTCCGACATGCGTCACATCGGCTTTATTCTGGAAGACGGCTTCCAAGTCATGGGGCTCGCCGCCCTGTCCGCCTTCGAACTGGTCAATTTCGATCTCGGCCATGAGGCCTATCGACTGAGCGTCATGTCCGAACGCGGAGGCGCAATCCTCTCGTCGCTCGGCATCCGGATCGAGACGCAGCCGCTTGGCGATTTCCCGGATACGCTGATGGTGGTGGGAGAACTGGTTCCACGCCCGCTCACGCCGGAGCTGCGCGACTATATCGCCCAGGCGGGACAGGAATCCCGTCGTGTCGCCGGGGTCTGCACGGGCGCTTTCGCGGTCGCCGAGGCGGGGCTGCTCGACGGGCGCGTCGCGACCACCCATTGGGCTCATGCGCATACATTGCAGAAGCGATTTCCGCTCATCAAGGTGGACGCGGACCGGATCTTTACACGCGACGGCAACATCTGGACATCGGCAGGAATGAGTTCGGCGATCGATCTCACTCTGGCTCTGATCGAAGATGATCACGGCGCCGAACTGTCGCGCGCCGTCGCCCGCAATCTCGTAGTCTATCACCGCCGTCCGGGCGGGCAGTCGCAATTCTCGGCCTTGCTCGAATTTGAGCCGCGTTCGGACCGCGTCCGCCGCGCGCTCATTTATGCCAAGGAGCATCTGCGTAATCTGCTGACCGCGGAGGAACTGGCGGAGGCCACGAACCTCAGCCCACGTCAGTTCAGCCGCATCTTTTCGGACGAAACGGGACAGTCTCCCACCAAGGCGGTCGAGCGTCTCCGGTTGGAGGCGGCGAAGGCGATGCTGGAAGATGGCCGGCACGCCCTGGATGTCATCGCCCGCGACACGGGCTTTGCCGACCGCGACCGCATGCGCCGTGCCTTTCTTCGCTTTTACGGCCAACCGCCGCAAAGTCTGCGCCGCAATCTACGCACGGCCCAGGAGGATGAATCCGGGGACGCCATGGTTGAATGAGAAAGCCTGCATTCTCTCCTGACACCGGCGACGCCTTCCATCAAGGAAGCTGCAGCCTTCACCGTTGAAATCGACCCCTGTCCTTGCCTGCATAGGTTGCGTCCTGAATCGCCGGCTTAATGTCATTTGAGCCATGACCTTTCAGCGTCAATGTCGGGCCGGATGAAAACCGGCTCCGCATCATGCGGCGGCCGCCAACCTGGGATTGACGCCCCATGCAGATGACAGGCAACACGATCTTCATTACCGGGGGAGCCTCCGGCATTGGCCGCGGGCTCGCGGAAGCTTTTCACAAAATCGGCAACAAGGTCATTGTCGCTGGCCGGCGCAAATCGCTGATCGATGAGGTTACAGCCGCCAATCCCGGCATCGAGGGTATCGAACTGGACGTCGCCGACCCCGCAAGCCTCGCTCAGGTGGCCGCAGCCCTCGTGCGTGACTATCCGGCGCTGAACGTGCTCATCAACAATGCCGGCGTCATGCCCTTCGACGATGCAGGCGGCGCAATCGACGATGCCGCAATACGCCGGGTCATCGACACCAACCTGCTGGGTCCGATCCGCCTGACTTCCGCTTTGATCGACCATCTGAAACGGCAACAGCAAGCCGTTGTCATCTACAACACCTCGATTCTTGCCTATGTGCCGCTGGCGACGGCGGCGGTCTATTCGGCGAGCAAGGCGGCGCTGCACTCCTATGCGCTGTCGCAGCGTTTCATGCTGCGCGATACCAATGTGCGCGTGCAGGAGATCGCGCCCCCCTGGGTCGATACCGACCTCGTCAAGAAAAGCGGCGACCCGCGCGCCATGCCGCTCGACCCTTTCATCGCGGAGACCATGAAGGGCCTTGCGACCGAAGCGGAAGAAGTGATCGTCGAGGCGATCCGGCCCCTGCGCGACAATCCCGGCAGTGGCGAACACAAATTCGTCAATGGCTTCAACGCCAGCCTCATCGCCAATCCGATTCCCGCCTGAACGGCGGATTGATCGAAACCATGCGCGCAACTTTCTTGCGTGGCGGCAACCACGATTGATTCTGTTTTTTCAGAACAGGCTCAATGCGTCGCGCATGAGCACGATCTCGCAGCGATGTTCTGGTGAGGGAAGGAGATCACCCATGTCCATGATGGATTGGAATGTTTATCGTCAACAGGTCTTATCGGGGGTGAGTGACATCGGCAAGCTCAGCCCGGAGACAGTGCGTGGCTATGTGCAACTTGGCAGCGCGGGCGCCAAGACGAACCATCTCGATGCCAAGACACGCGAACTCATCGCACTCGCTTGCGCCGTCACTTTGCGTTGCGATGGCTGTATCACCGTTCACAGCGAGCAGGCGCGAAAACTCGGCGCGACCCGCGAAGAGGTCGCCGAAGCGCTTGGCGTGGCTATAGCACTGAATGCGGGGGCCGCTCTCGTTTATTCCACACGCACTCTGGACGCCTTCACGGCGGCTGGCGACATCTGAGCAGGCCCGACGCGCAAATCAAAACGACTCAACCGATCCTTGCATCCCGCGCTTTCAAGAACCGTATCCTATTGATGATACGTGTTTCTTTATTTCCGCACCTTGCCGATGAGACTTGATCGCCTCCCAAACTCTGAGCGGATTCCACGGCGCGTGGCTCTTTCGAGATGGAGAATGACAATGGCCTATCAGACCATTAATCCCTATACGGGCGAAACCGTCGCCACCTTTCCCGACGCCACGGACGCGGATGTTCGCATCGCGCTCGACAAGGCCCAGGCAGCCTTTCTACGCTGGAAGGAAACCGGTTTCGCTGACCGCGGCCGCATCCTACAGAAGGCGGCTGATCTGCTGCGCGCCAATGCCGATGGCTATGCCAGGCTGCTCACGCTTGAAATGGGCAAGCTCTTCGCGGAGGCCCCTTGTCGGTCTTGCGCGTGATCGCGGGCAGCGAGAGCCTCCAGCCAAAGCCGAAGGGGCCGTTCCCCGCGCCGGAATCATAGGCAAGCGAGAGATTGGGACCGAAGCCGGAGCGCCCCCGGCTAGTGGTGATGGGCACTGCCATCCATCCCGTGCCGGCGACGGGATTGGCAGAGAATTTCTCGCCCATGCCACGAATGGCGCCGCCGCCCTTGGGCAGATTGACAACCGGTAGAGGGGACTCACGCGTAGACGCCGGCGCCGACGATGCACTGGCTGGCCCTTCCCGAGCCTGCCCCTCGCCTCCCCCCGTCCGACCGATCAAGACACCGTCCCATCGGCGCAAACACAGCGCCGCTCGCCAGGTCTGTTTTGTCGCTCGTGACCCGTGTAAGCGAGAGTCGAATTATGGTCTTGGCATCAGACATCCTCAAAGAGAGGAAGGCATCTCAAGCAATTCATTCGTCTACCTATTTTCTAGCATTGGTACGCAGCCCAATCAACCGCCACGGAGCCCGGTTCACCGCAATCCTGCCCCATCCCACCGGACAAAACAGGGCATCATTCCGGGCGCGTCCTTTTCCATAGAAATAGCCAAGAGGCATGTCGGGATCAGCTACAATCGGGAGAACCGGACATCCGAGCAAGTGGCGAAAGGGACATGATAGAGGCTCTGCCGGAATGGGCATCGATGGGAGCGCCTTTCTTTACGAGCGTAACGAGCAATATTCTCCCGCTTGCAATGCCCGTTACCTCGGAGAGACACCGCGCCCGTCGCATATCACGACGACTTCCTTGAGGTCCCGAGGAAGCTCTTGCTTGTTCGACGTATGGTGTCGGCAACTTCGTTTTGTATGCCCATGCCATCGTCACTGGCGGGCAGGCGGAGTTGGTGAACACCGCTTATATCACGTAACCACGACAAGTTTCCCCTTATGCGCTCTGCTTTTCAAGTCGGTAAGGGTAAGCGGAAGTGCATCGAAGGAGCGAACTTCGATAGGCGGCAATTGAAGTGCGCCAGTTTCAAGCATCTGGAACAACTCCGCACCAGCAAAGCGCCATTCTTGCCAGTCTTCGTCCGTGGCGTTTAGATGGACGCTGTTGAGAGCCACTTCATGCAGCGAAACGGCGGTGGTAAAGGCCGGCAGCGGATTTTCCTCGATCCGATCCTGAATGCAGATCAGATGTCCATTATAGCCGAGCATCGGGGCGAGCGTCTGGGCGTGCTCGCCGCTTACGGTGTCGAAGATCGCGTAAAGGCGACGTGGCCCCAAACTCTCCACGAGTCTGTCGCACCAGTTTGGATCGCGATAGTCGAAGACTCCCGTGATGCCGAGCGCCAGAAGCTTATCCCGATGGGCTGAAGCAGCCGTCACCCAAACGCGCCAGCCGCAGCGCGCGGCGAGTTGCGCGAGGATGGAGCCGACCGATCCGCCAGCGCCGGTTACGAGAACATCCCGCACCATCCGCCGAGGCACTTTCCGGAGGGCTTGCCAAGCCGTCAAACCGGGGCATGGCAATGCCGCCGCAACCACGTCTGCGACGCTGGCCGGAATCGGAAGGATGCTCCTGGCGTCGATTATGGTGAACTCTGCGAAGCTGCCATCGCGTGCAAGCGACTGGTGATAAGCGCCCCTCAAACCGATGGGCAGGCGTACGCCATCACCCGTCGCGGCGATGACGCCGACCCCATCGACACCAGGGACATGGCCGGCCGACCATGCCGCATGACCCCATTCGATCATTTTCCAATCGACTGGATTGAGGCCAATGGCACTATTGGCAACCAGAACCTCACCGGGAGTCGGAATTGGGCGGGTGCGTATCTCCAACCGCAGGCTCTGCGGTTCACCTTTATCAGGCCAAGCCCATACCTGATGCTTCTCGGGAAGCGATTGGATCACGAAAACCTCTTGAGAATGGCGAACTTTCACTTTCAAGAGATAGCGTCCACTAAGATATGATGGTAGGATCATATCTCTGAAATCAGACATCAGGTTTACATGATATCCAATGCTCTCGATCCTGATTTGCTGCGCGCCTATGTGTCAGTCTGCCGGCATGGCAGCCTCAGCCGTGCCGCCGAACAGGCGGGACGCGCGCAATCGGCACTCAGCATGCAAATGCGCCGGCTGGAGGATTTGCTGGGGAAGCGCCTGCTGCGACGCACCGGCCGGGGTGTGATCCCAACCACGGAAGGCGAACTCTTCCTCGGCTATGCGACGCGCATCCTCTCGCTCGGAGAGGAAGTCGTCGCCCGGCTTGGCGAGCAGTCCACCAGTGATCCGATCCGCATTGGGCTTGCCGAGGAGATCGCTATCATCGTGCTTCCGGAAGCGTTGGGACAGCTCCGCCGCGCTTGGCCCGATCTGCACCTCGATATCGTCGTGGACCACAGCATTGCCATCTCCGACCGTTGGCGAGAGGGAGAACTCGATCTGGCGGTTGCGACCTGTTTGGCCTTTGCCGGTGACGCTGTCAGAAGCTGGGATGTCGAACTTCTCTGGATCGGGGGCATCGACTGCGAGCCTGATCCTGCACACCCCCTGGACATTATCGTTTATGCCGAGCCCTGTATTTGGCGCCGCCGAATGCTGGAAGCGCTGACTGAAATCGGTCGCGACCATCGGCTCACGTTGACCAGCCAAAGCATCAGCGCCATCCGCGCTGGAGTAGAGAGTGGACTCGGCGTAGCCCTGATGACCGCTGAATGTGTGCGGCCAGAGAAGATGCGTGTGCTGCCCACCTCGGCTGGTGTGCCGCCGCCTCTCATCGTTCAGTATGGGCTCTATGCTCCCGACCGACCCAATGTGGTGACGAAGGCCGCCATCGAATTGTTGGCGCGAAGTCTCCAAGCGCGATGGAGCAACTTTCCATAGTCCCCTAACAGAATTCATCAAGACAGATTGCATTCCCATCGGGGACACCAAAATCTGTTCACTCGAATCCGGTGACAGGATGCGGCACATAGTCCGCCTCCAGCACCGCGATCTCGTCGTCGGTCAACACAGTCTCCAGCGCGGCTATGGCGTCGTCGAGGTGATGAGGTTTGGACGCGCCCACGATCGGTGCCGACACCTCGGGCTTGGCTAGCACCCAGGCAAGCGCCACCTGTGCCATCGGCACGCCACGCGAACGAGCCACGCGCTCGACCGCGCCGATCACCGCATTGTCCGCGTCTTCCGTTGCTGCATAGAGCGACCTGCCGAAAGCATCGCTCTCACTGCGTTTTGTCTGCTCGCCAGCGGGGCGTGTCAGCCGGCCACGGGCCATAGGACTCCATGGTATGAGTCCCACGCCTTGGTCCTTACAGAGAGGGATCATCTCGCGTTCTTCCTCGCGGTAGAGCAGGTTGATGTAGTTTTGCATCGTGACGAAATGTGTCCAGCCATTTGCCCGCGCAATTTCCTGCGCCTTGGCGAACTGCCATGCGAACATTGAGGAGGCGCCGATATACCGTGCCTTCCCGGTCTTCACGATGTCGTGAAGGGCCTCCATCGTCTCTTCGATCGGGGTGCCATAGTCCCAACGATGAATCTGGTAGAGGTCAACGTAATCGGTTCCAAGACGTGTCAGGCTCGCGTCGATCTCGGTCATGATCGCCTTGCGTGAGAGTCCCTTGCGGTTGGGAGCGGCGCCGCCCTCCAGCATACGTTCCGGGAAGAAGACCTTGGTCGCGATGACAACCTCTTCGCGGCGGGTGAACTCTTTAAGGAGCTTGCCGACGATCGTCTCGGAGGTGCCTGCTGAATAGCTGTTTGCGGTGTCGAAGAAATTGATCCCCTGTTCGACCGCCCGCTTGATAATCGGTCGACTGTCAGCCTCTCCGAGGGTCCAACTGTGGACGCCCGCGTCTGGAACACCGAAGGTCATGCACCCCAAGCAGAGACGGGAGACATCGAGACCAGTCGAACCAAGTTTTACATAATCCATGGTCATTCCTTAGTGAGTGTCGCCAGCTTCGGCCCGCGAATAGATAAAACAGATCAGTTGGATCGCGTTGATTTTCTCATCTCGGTGGCGAGGTCGAGGAGATTTTTCAGGGCCGCACTGCGATTGTGCAGCGACCATATAGCACTGAACCACGCCTATTCCGTGCCCCATTGCATCACGCCTACCGTTCCTTCGCCCTGCCTCAGCAAGTGGCGAACGCGCCGCGCTCATTCCTCATAAGCGACGCCATAGTTTCCGCCCGTTCGCTCAATGCGTGCGAAGCCGAGTTCACTAAGATGCATACCGGCGATCAGCAGCCGCTCCGAACTGACGAGATCCAGCAACCTCGACCGTGTCGCGGCTGCGAGATGTGAGTCCTGGTCGAACGCGATCGACACATCCGGGCGCGGAATCTGGATCTGAGGGAAATGGACAATATCTCCCCAGACCAGCAGATTCCGACCGCCGGATTCAAGACGATAGCCGGTGTGTCCGTCCGTGTGGCCCGGAAGCGGCACCGCTGTCATGCCGGGAAGCACCTCACCGGCATCGAAAGTGCGCAGTCTGTCGCGATACCCGTCGAACGCCTGACGCGCCACGAGGAAGTTGCCACGGGCACGCTCGGGCGCGCGGCTCAGATTACCGTCATCCTGCCAGAACGCGACTTCCCGATGATGGACGACAAGCTCGGCATTCAGAAAGACGGCTTCTCCTGAAGCGTCCATCAGCCCTCCGACATGATCGGGATGGGCATGTGTCAGCAGGATTGCGTCGACCTCGGAAGGCTGGACGCCAGCCAGCAGCAAATTGGTCTTCAGGTGACCGCCCCATTGCTTGAAACCACCCGCTCCTGCGTCGATCAGGACCGCGCGACCGCCGCCACGCACCAGGTAGCAGTTGATATGGATCGAGGAATAATCCTTCACCCCCGCATTCTCTTGCATTCGGGAGGCGTCGGCCGGATCGATATTCGAGAGGAAGTCGAGGCTGGCGTGAAGATAGCCATCACTGATCGCGGTGATCGTCAAATCGCCGACCTGTTGGCTGGGAAATGTAAAACTGGACATCGTTTTCTCCAGACATCAGATCAATTGCGTGCGTAAATGCTCGGCGCTGCATAGCCAAAGCAACGGATGCGGGCGGTGAGGCCGGTGTTACGCCTTATGGCGTCATCCAGCCCTTCCATGAATCGCTCCATGACCGGCGGCGTCCGAAATGGCTCAAGACGATATTGGATTTCCGCGAAGACAGGGTGCCCCCGACCGTGCCGAACAGCGACATAGATGACATGCACATTCACCAATGCGGCTTGGAGGATGCCCGTGCAGAGTTCGGCGCATTGCTCCGTGAGTTCGGCGAGTCCTTCGTCCGGCGGCATCCTGTCTGCGGGGATGAAGATCGTGACATTCGGCATCGGGACCTACCGTGCCTTCTCGAAGGCAGCGTCATCGTCACTCGTCAATTGTGTCGTCATCGGCGCATAGACATGGACATCTTCCGGTAGGTGCTCGATGTCAGGCGTCTTGGTGCGCTCCAGCTTGGCGAGCCAACGGTATTCCGGAAATTTCTCCATAGCGACCGCGTGCATCGCGTATGGGGTGAGGCCCAGCCGGATCAGAGGCTCGGGGCCTTTTGCGCTCGATGCTAGATATTCGCCCTCACCAATTGCTGGCGCTCGATCGACGCCGCCATAGAGGTTTCGATGCCAGTCAGTGATGTGCTGCTGCCAGCGTGCGAAATTGCCCCCACCCTTTTGGCGATATTCTTCACCCGTCAGGACGTCGAGGCCATCGATCGAATGAATGGCGAGATAGACGGGACAGCCACGGCTCAACGCCTTGAAACGCTGCGAGGTGTGGAAGCCGTTCACCGAAATGAGGGCTGGCAGTTTGTCCAGGCTGTAGAAGTCGTTCCACTCTGCTTCGCTGCCTGGATCGGCAAAGCTGCATTCTACCGTATAGATCATCGCACCGCCTTCGGCCGCAAGCACGGGGGCTTGCGGCCGTGTTCATCATTGATATTTAGTCACGATAAACTGCAGATATCTGCCTATATATCGATATTTGATCATGCTTCAGTGATCTAATATCAATATGACGGTGATCGAATGCCGAACCATCATGTCGGGAGCCACCCATGCGCCGCAAGATTCCCAGCAATTCCGCACTCATGGCGTTCGAGGTGTCGGCTCGTCATGGAAGCTTCGCCCGCGCGGCCGACGAACTAGCCCTGACCGAAGGAGCGATCAGCCGCCAGATAGGCCGGCTGGAAGCCTTCCTCGGCATCACGCTGTTCGAGCGGGTCGGTAATCGTGTCCGGCTCTTGCCGAATGGAGAGCGCTATGCCGTTCAGGTTCGCGAGTCACTCGACCGGCTTGAGCGTGATAGTCAATATCTGATGGGGCAGCCCAGCGACGGCGCAAGCCTCGACATCGCCACCATCCCGACCTTCGCCGTGCGCTGGCTCATCCCCCGTTTGGCGCGGTTTCAGGAGAAGCACCCGAACATTACCGTGCATCTCGCCGAACGGATGGAGCCTTTTGTCCTTGCCGGAAGCGGTTTCGACGCTGCGATCCATTTCGAGCATCCTGCGTGGTCGGGAATGAGAACGCACCGTCTGTTGCACGAGACGTTGGTTCCGGTTTGCCATCCGGCACTCCTCGGTGAAGAAGGGGCGAAATCCCTGGATGAATTGCCGCGCCTTCATCGACGCCAGAACCCGGACGCCTGGCAACGCTATGCACAGGAAACCGGGATCGCGTTGACCAATCCTGCGATTGGTGCCCGCTACGATCTGCACTCCATGCTCATCGAAGCTGCTTTGGCTAGGCTTGGAGTGGCGCTGGTGCCGCGTCTCTACATCGAAGCAGAGCTGGCGGATGGCCGCCTAGTCGCTCCCTGGCCAGATGGCGTGTCGATCTCCAAAACCTTCTGCCTCATCCTGCCGGAGCCGATCCAGTTGAGTGACGGTCCAATACAGGTTTTTGCAAATTGGCTTCTCAAGGAAACGCGGTGAGAAGCAACTTGCGGGCCTCGCTCAAGAGGACGAAGGCCGGTCGCCCTGTTTCCATTAAGACTTGCCTTATAAGCATGGGCAAAGCTGATAGCAGAGGCCCCTGCCCATATCGATGTAAAGATTTTATCGCAATCGTGATGGCATCGAATGCAGGGGTTCAGAGAGGCTCTTCTTCTGCCGGCTTCGTCTGCAAGAGAGGCGAAACCGAATAGTTTTTCGGCGCCAATGCCAGAGCCAGGAAGGCACTGGCTTCACTCGTCGGCGGTTGCTTGAACCAAAGCATCTCGATCGCTCGGTTGACGCCATTTATTTCGACATCTTCCAAATGCCCGATCGTTTCGATCTGCATTGTCGGAATGTCTATCCAAGACTGCCCGCGTACGTTGTTGCAGAAAGCAAGCGCCGATGCGCTGCTCTTCTCTTTATCTACAAGTCCTAAGAGCGGCTTGTCTCCAAGATTACTCTTGGCCTGAATTCTCAATGCAGGGTTGTAAATTCATGTGCTGTTCAACGCGCCGCAACCGTTCTACCAATTCGCTGATCAGGACACCATGGCCGAGTTGTTTCCAGTTATATTGACAAATATATAACTTTATCTACAACACGGCAATGGCTTACTCTCTCCTCAATCTTCAATTGTCCCAGACCGTCTTAAGATTCCGGCCGCTTTTGGCTCAGGTGTTTTGCCTCTTTCTGTTTGTAGGGCAGATCTCATCTTCTGCCATGGCAGAAGACCTGACGGTGGTGACGAGCTATCCCGAGGAAGTCTCCGGCCTGTTTCTCAAGGCTTTTGAAACGGCTCATCCCGAGATTTCCGTTCATCTTCTCTGGCAACAAGGCCGCGACGCATACAAATTGCTTTCGCGGGAAGATCATGGCGGCGTCGATGTCTATTGGGCGACCTCGAGCGATAATTTCCCACGGCTACGCCGGGAAGGCGCCTTTCAAAAACTAGACATCGATCGCACCGGCCTGCCTGGCGCGATCGGTGCCGATCGCCTTTCCGATCCCGACAATTATTATGAAGCCTTCGAGGTCGCGGGCTATGGTCTGGCCTATGGTCCAAAGGCGCTTTGGCAGGATAAAGCGCCTCCCGGGGATTGGCATGCTGCTGCGAATCCCGCGTTGACCGGCAAGGTCATTCTGCCTCGCGCGGAAAAAGTGGGGTTCGCTCCTTCCCTCTACGAAATCATCCTGCAAGGCGAAGGATGGGAAAACGGCTGGGCGCTCCTCTCCGAAATTGGCGGTAATGGCGTTCTTTCTGCTCAAGGGCATACTATGGAGCCTCTCGTCGAGGGCAGCGCCGCCCTGGCGCTCACCATCGATTTTATCCCCCTCGCCGCTGCGGCGAATGGGGAACAGGTCGCCATCGCCTATCCAGAGAAAACCGCTTTTCTGCCGGCTCATGTCGCGCAATTGCAGGGCAGCCATCACCCGCAAGCAGCCAAAACCTTCATAGAGTTCCTGCTTTCAGCGGAAGGTCAAAAGCTCCTGCTACAACCCGATGTCGGCCGGCATCCGATACGGCCGGATGTTTATCCAAAGGAAGGGGCATTCGAAAACCCGTTCCGCCTGCCTCCTTCCACACTCATCGCCTTCGATCATAAGCTCGGCGGCGCACGGCGCACACTCATCGCCCGGCTTTTCGAAATCGCGATCACGGAACGGCACGAAGCGCTGGTCAGTCTATGGCGTGGCATACAACAGGCCGAAGCTGCGCTGCGCAATCGGCCCGATGACATAAAGGCAAAACAAGTCGCCGAGGCACGCCGCCTCGCGGGTTTTGTTCCCGTCTCAGCCGCACAAGCCCAGGATTTCGATTTTCTGGCGCGCATGGATCGCCGGCCAAGCCTCGTGCCAGCGGAAGTCTCCGCCCAATGGGCGCAGGCCATAGATGAAGCCCGCACCAGAGCCACTGCCCTGCTCACGAATTCGACCAAGCCATGAAACACAGATTTTTGCGGGGACTTGCCGGGCTCTTTGCCGGGCAAGGCCTGCTCGTCGCACTGGCTGCCGCGGCCAGTGGTTCCTTGCCTTATGAAACGCCATCTCACGGGCGTGCACCCTATTCCCATCCCTTGCCAGGGCTGACACAGGAAGAAAAAGCGCGTTTCGCGCGCGGCGACCTTCTGTTTCACATGGCCTGGGTTCCATCGCCCTCGGACGACCAGCCGGACTTTCAGGGGCTCGGCCCCCTTTTCAACCAGCTTTCCTGCATCGCCTGCCACGTCAAAAATGGACGCGGGGCGCCGCCCGAGGGTATGGAGCCCTTGCGCAGCATGATCGTGCGCCTGAGCCGTTCGGGGCAGGATGCGCATGGCGGCCCCCTGCCCCATGAAGCCTATGGACTCCAACTCAATCCAAGAGCCCTGCCCGGCGTGCTCGCCGAAGGCGAGGCTAGCCTGCATTGGGAAACGCGGCGCGTCCGCTTCAACGATGACACCGAGGTGGAATTGCGCCGCCCGATCCTGCATTGGCAGGCTCTGAACCTCGGGCCGATCGATGCCGAAACCCTGGTCTCCCTGCGCAATGCGCAACCCTTAGTGGGCTTGGGGCTCCTTGAAGCAGTGCCAGAGACGGAAATTCTTCACCTGGCCGAGGCGCAAAAGCAGGCCGGAGGTCCAGTCCACGGCATGCCCAACCAAGTGTGGGACTTTGCGAGCGGGCGCCTGCAACTCGGCCGTTTCGGACAAAAAGCCAATCAGCCAAGCCTGCAACAGCAGATCGCTTCCGCCTTCGCCGAGGATCTCGGCGTAACCTCCATGCTTCAGCCACGTGAGAGTTGCACGCCGGCGGAAACAGCCTGTCTCGACCGGCTCAGCCCGAGCCCGGAACTATCCGATGCCGATCTCGACGCCATCACGACCTTTCTGCGCGAGGCGGCGGTACCGGCCCGGCGCAATCAGGATGATGCCGATGTCATCGAGGGCACGCATCTTTTTGAAACCATCGGCTGCGGCCAATGTCATACGGACACATTGCATCTTGGCCCTGCGGCCCCTCTGCCCAATCTCAAGGGCGCCGCAATCCATCCCTTCACCGATCTCCTGCTGCATGACATGGGTGAGGGCCTGGCGGACGGCCGGCCCGATTTCGCCGCCAACGGACGGCAATGGCGCACCCCGCCGCTCTGGGGCCTCGGCGTCCTGCGCCAGACCGGGCAAACTGAAAACTATTTGCATGACGGACGGGCCAGAACACTGAGCGAGGCCATTCTTTGGCACGGGGGCGAAGCCGAGACAGCGCGCGAAGCCTTCAGAATGCTTCCCGCCTCCGAACGTCAGGCCCTTCTGACCTTTCTCAATTCGCTTTAACGGCGATCAAACGGCTTCAAGGGGGACAGCCGCCATGATCTATATACATAAAGATATTGATGTGGAGCAAAAACGCTCGAGCCGGGGAGCATCAAAAAGAAGATCTTCCACGCCTCGTATCGGCGACATGACGAAGAGCATGACATTTGCGGGCCTCCTGCTGACGGGCAGCCCCCTCAGTGCCGAGGAAGCCGGCGTCTTCACACTCGGCGAAATCAATATTTCCTCGGCGAAGAACAGCAAGGATCAAACGAGCGGTTATGGTGGCAGCGTCATCAGTAATGAAGACGCCTGGAAATTTGCGCGCGACACGCTCGACCAGGCGGTCACGCTTGCACCCGGCGTCACCGCCTCCAATTCTGGCGGCCCGCGCAACGAACGCCTGATCTATGTGCGAGGCTTCGACCGTTTTCAGACCCCTCTCTCGATCGATGGCATCAGGGTCTATCTGCCCGCCGATAATCGTCTCGACTTCGGCCGTTTTCTCACCGCCGACGTCTCCGAGATTCAGATTGCCAAGGGTTATGATTCCGTTCTCGATGGTCCTGGTGGCATGGGCGGCGCCATCAATCTCGTGACGCGCAAGGCACAAAAGGAGGTCGATGGAGAGATCCGCGCCGGAATGCTATGGGGCCAGGACGGTACGTTCGAAGGCGGCTCCACTTATATGTTTCTCGGCACGAAACAGCCGACCTATTACGCCCAGGGCAGCTTCAGTTTTCTCGGCACCAAAGGTTGGATGCTATCGCACGAATTTACACCGACAACGATTCAAAGCAGCGGCTTTCGCGATCATTCCGATACGACGGATGGGCGCGGCATGGTCAAGATCGGCCTGACCCCCAATGCCACGGATGAATATTCCATCAACTATATCAAGCAATTCGGCCGCAAAGGTGCACCCCTCCATGTCAGTGATCCAATCGTCGCATCGAGCAGATATTGGGATTGGCCCTATTGGAATATTCAGAATATCTATTTTCTTTCCAATACTGCGCTTGGCGACAATGCCTATCTGAAGAGCCGGATTTTCTACAATACGTTCGACAACAGCCTTTATTCCTATGACGACAAGAATCTGTCGACGCAGAGTTTGCCCAAATCGTTCCAGAGCGCCTATCATGATTTCGCCCTTGGCGGTTCATTCGAAGCCGGCATCAATTTCGGCACAGTGGACACGCTGAAAGGCACCTTCCAATATCGCCGGGACAACCATGTCGAATGGCAGGGAACATTTTCGACAAAAGCCCCCTGCGTCGCCAACATCATCTGTTTTCGTGAACCAAACCAGACAACGACGGAAGACACTTATACGGTTGCCATAGAAAACACATGGCATGTGACAAATGAATTCGATTTCGTGCAAGGCTTCGCCTATAATTGGCGTCATATGTTGCGCGCGCAGGATTTCAACACCACCGATGGCTTCATCAACTATCCCTTGAAGGATATTGGCGCACCGGATGCGCAAGGCGCCCTCATCTGGCGCTATAGAGAAGATGCCAAACTCTTCGCCAATATTTCCTCGCGTGTGCGTTTTCCAACGATCTTCGACCGTTTCAGTTCTCGCTTTGGTGGCGCCGTCTCCAATCCCGGTCTACAGCCGGAACGCGCGACCAATTATCAGATCGGCTGGGCAACGACATTCGACGGCAAGGCCGAATTTTCAACGGCGGCCTTCGTCAGCGATGTCAAAAATCTCATTCAATCGGTGCCGTTCATCTATAACAATACCGCGCTTTCGCAGAGTCAGAATATCGGCAACGGCTATTTCGTCGGCATCGAGGCTGCAGGAACTTATTCCATCCTCGAAAATCTCATGATCGGCGGCAATCTGACCTTCATCCGGCGCTCGATCACCAGCCCCACATCCCCCTATGTTCAACCCACGGGCGTCCCGTTCGCGCAAGGCTTTCTCTATGCGACCTACCGGCCGGAGGCAGTACCCGGTCTGAGCTTCACGCCTAATCTTGAACTTGCCGACAGCCGCTGGACTTCGAATTCCGCCGGCACTTACTATTACAAGACCGGCTCCTACCAATTGCTGAATTTCCAGACGACTTATCAAGTCGGGCCCAATTTCGAAGTCCAAGCGGGCCTGCGCAATATTCTGGACCAGAATTATCAGCTTTGGGATGGTTTTCCTGAACCCGGCCGCTCGATTTTCGCCAATATGCGCGTGACGTTTTAGGTCGTAAACTCATAAATTCGCTTTGCGATTGTCAGTTTGCATGATTCAAGGCTTCCAAAAGAGGAAGCCAGATGACGCGCCGCCGCTACGAACTCACCGACCATGAATGGTGGATCCTGTCGCCTCTATTGCCCAACAAACCGCGTGGCGTTGCTCGCGTCGATGATCGGCGGGTGCTGAATGGCATTCTTTGGCGGTTCCGAACGGGCTCGCCTTGGGCAGAGATTCCAGAGCGCTACGGCCCACCGACCACTTGCTACAACCGCTTTGTGCGGTGGCGGAAAGCCGGGGTCTGGGATCGGCTTCTCGACGCGGTTTCAGAGGCTTACGACGGTGACATCGTCATGATTGACTCGACCTGTGTTCGCGTTCACCAGCACGCGGCTACGGGAAAAAAGGGGATGGAGACGATGGCGGCATGGGACGTTCCCGCGGCGGGCTCACCAGCAAAATCCATGCTCTCGTCGATGCCGAAGGGCGCCCCGTCACCCTCCGCTTAACCGGCGGTCAGGTCGCGGACTGCACCGAAGCCGATGCGTTGACCGATGGTCTCGGCGAAGGAGACATCCTGCTGGCCGACAAGGGTTATGATAGCAACGCTATCCGAGCCAAGGCGGCGGAGCGGAAAGCCTGGGCCAACATCCCACCAAAAGACAATCGCAAGGGGAGCTTCTCCTTCTCGCGTTGGGTCTATCGGCAACGCAACCTCGTGGAACGGTTCTTTAACCGGATCAAGCAGTTCCGCGGCATCGCAACACGCTACGACAAAGACCCCGCCAACTTCCTCGCCGCTATCAAACTCGTCGCGATAAGAATTTGGTGCCAAAGTTTATGAGTCGACGCCCTAGAGTATCAAACTCAAAAGTGGGCCCCACTTTGGGATGAATTTCACGCGTTTTCAAATAATAGAGAGCATCGGAAGCGATTCGATTTGAACGTCCGATGCTCAAGTCTTTCTCTCCCCAGGTTGGCCCTGCCCTCATCATGCTGCAATACCAGCAAAAGGGACCGGCAATGAACCGGTCCCAGACTGCTGATAAACCCCTAGCGTAATTGGGGTGGTGAGGGATGCTTCGTCCGGCCGAAGGCTTGTGGCAAAGTTTGCCTGGGGTCGTTTCAGCTAAGAGCGAGATGACACTCTGAGCGATTACAGCCGCTGGCTGGTAGGACTTCAGGCGGACAGACTCGTAAAAGCGCGGGTAGCGGCGTAATTTTCATCGGGTTTAGACGCGGCAATCGTCTTCACCGCCAAGAAACCAGTGGCGCGATCAAGAGGAACGACAGGCAAAAAGTTTCGCGTGGTCGCGATGCAGCGCTCGGCGCCTCGATGACCCCCGCTGGCGGCAATGGATGGGAGAAGAAAAGCTCTTCGTGCTGTTGCAGGAAAGCCTTGCCAGCGCGACAAAACCCGCCGACTTCACCAAAGTGATCATCGACACGACCGTATAGCCGAAGGCGGTGGCCTATCCGACCGACGCCAGGCTCATGCACCGCACCCGTGAGCGGCTGGTTCGGCTCGCCAAGAAACAGGGCGTTGTCCAGCACCAGAGTTACGAACGCGTCAGCAAATATGCGCTGATCAAACAGCGCTATGCCCATGCCAAACAGTTCAAACGCGCAAGACGCTCGCTGAAGCCACTCAAGACTTATCTCGGCCGGGTTGACCGGGGACGGTGGCAACAATGTCATCGATGGATCGGCCGGCAACGATCTCATCGACGGGGCCTCGGCAACGACACGCTGATCGGCGGAGCCGGCGTGGACACGGTGAGCTATGCCTCGGCGACCTCCGGGGTCACGGTGAGCCTGGCCCTGCCCACAACACCCAAGCCAATCAAGCACGCAAATTGGAACTGACCCCGGTTATTGACTATCCGACAATTGGACCAGATCTCAGCCTGAGTGTCCGGCCAAAAAGTCAGATCAAAACTGGATATTATGTTCCCTTGTGGTTCGATAACTTGGCATGATCCCCTTCAAGAGCAGATAATTTCCCCATATCGAAACACTCCTTGCCACCTTTGCAAGGAGAATGACATGCAAATCAACGATTCTGAGTTTCAAACATATGTAAAAAACTTACAACGAGCCAAAAATTTTTCAGAAATACACGACTGCGTCCTACTCGTTTCTTGTCAAATGGGATTTTCTTATTTTGCGATAACAGAACACTTCAATACGCAGCCTAAACGTCCAGTACCAATGTCAATTGTTCACTATCCAAAGGATTGGGAAAGCCTTTTCCGAAGAAAAAGGCTCTTCGGCGTAGATCCTGTTCAACGAGCTAGTAATAATCGTTTACGTGGTTTCTTTTGGTCAGAAGTACCACGAATGATACCTATGAGCAGACAAGACCATATGATCCTTGAACTTGCTCGCAAAAATGGTCTGGGTGATGGTTACACAGTGCCAGCGAACATACCAGGTCGATACAATGGATCATGTTCATTTGGGATGAAGGTTAGTGAAGAGGTAAGACTCGAATTTAAGCATCTTCCACTTCTCGATTATATCGGGACCGCAGCCTTTGAAATAGCACAGTCCCTCCATCATGGCAGTGCACCGGGAGAGCTTGATCGCCCCAGGTTGACGGACCGCCAACTCGACTGTGTGGCATTGTTGGCGCAGGGATTGTCGACTGTTGAAATCGGTCACGCCTTGAATATCCGATATGAAACAGCAGTTCAGCATATAAAGGATGCTAGCCAACGCTATGGTGTCAATAGGCGCACACCCTTGGCTGTTCGAGCCTTGCTCGACGGATCTCTATCTTTTTCGGATGTGATACCGAGAATATCCCCCCATTCCTAGGGATAGTAGAAACGAACTTCTTCGGACAACTTCGGACGGTCTCTAATGGAGCCGTCCATATGGTTTGGATCGTAAAATGTTTATCAATCTCCCAATGCCTTGGGCCTCTTCCGCACGAAATGTTCGAAGATAGGAAGCGCGTATTCGTCGATCTTCTACGCTGGAACGTGCCAGTTTCGGAAGGCCGATACGAAATAGATCAATTCGATGACGAATACGCTATCTATTTAATAGTCGAAGACGGGAATGGCCGGCATCTTGGTTCTGCCCGTCTTCTCCAGACGTCGCGTCCACATATCCTAGGCTCACTTTATCCACATCTATGCGATACTGAGGTGCCTCACGGTGATTCTACAGTCGAGATCACGCGCTTTTGTCTCTCACCAAGAATTACCGCACAAGAACGAAAGCGAGTACGTCAATCTCTCGTATCGGCATTTGTCGTATATGCCATAATGACTGGAATTAAGACTTATACTGGGGTCGCGAATAATCAATGGTTTAAACAAATCGTCAATTTTGGTTGGGATTGTGAGCCATTGTCATGCCAAAATTCCACAGCTTATACTGACCTCATCGCATTCAAGATCGCGATAACGGAGCAAACGATTCATCTTCTTCAACAATCAGGGATGTTTACAGAAGACACGCTTCAAATGCTTCAATCGGGGCCCCAGGCCGAACAGAAGCACGTATCCAATGTCGCGCAGGAGTGTGAACATGCGATATGATGATCTTGCAATAAATTCACTCGTCGATACTGCTTATGAAAATATGATGTCCGTAGGCTACACTATTTTACCTAAACTGATCCAAACAGAAGTCATTTCACAGTTGAACGAGACGTTTGATCCAATCTTCGAAACAACGCCTTTCTGTGTTGGTGGTTTCTATGGTGAACGAACAAAACGCTTCGGGAGCCTTCTTCGCCGTTCAATAACCACTGCCGACCTAATCCAGCATCCTGTTATAATAGGACTTGCACAGAAAATACTTGGCCAGTGGTGTGACAACATTCAGCTTAATCTTGGACAAGCGATCGAGATTCACTCAGGCGCTTTGCAACAATTTCCGCATCGCGATCAGGATATGTGGAGAACAACACCAGGGCAGGAATATCTCATCAACGTGATGTGGCCTCTGTCGCCATTCCATGCAGCCAATGGCGCTACCCTGATCTGGCCTCACTCTCATGGAAAATATGCAGCAGAAGGGGCCACCCTTTGCGAACCCATCGTTGCTGAATGCAATCCGACAGATGCCATTGTCTTTTTGGGGTCGACGCTTCATGGTGGCGGATCTAATATCACAGCAAGCCCCCGTCGAGGCATCATCATCAGCTATTGTCTCGGTTGGTTAAAACCGTACGAGAACCAATGGCTGGTCTATCCCCCAGAAATCGCAAGAAACTTCCCTCATCAATTGGCGCAACTTGTTGGCTATCGTCAACATCGTCCCAATCTAGGAAATGTTGAAGGTCGCTGCCCGTCCACTCTCCTATGGCAACAGGAGAACGATAATCTTGCCGCCACAGATGCCCTTCGACCCGATCAGGAAATGGCTGTAGCCGATTTTATCTCCAGTCAACATGCGGCCGAAAAGCATAGTATAGCCTAGCATATCTAAGCCTAAAAACCCGCGATTTTAGCATCGCGGGTTTTTGCTTCTAATTGAAAATGAGCGTCACCGCCGTTGTGACGAAATATCATCGAGATCCAAATAGCCATCGCGAACCGCCAGAATAGCAAGCTGAAATCGTCGCTTGACACCATAACTGCGGCGTGCCTTTGTTATATATTCTCGCACGGTTTCCGGACTGATGCCCAGCTGCCTAGCAATTTCAAAATCGCTATACCCCTTAGCAAGTAGTGCGACGCAGTCTACTTGGCGAGGACTCAGATGAACGGGTGTAAATATCCCCGCATCTGCTGTAACAAGCGCATGCGCCCGTGCAAATGTGACGCTGCCCACGAGACACGCCAACAGCCTTTCTTCCGAAGTGATGACATTGGCCTTTCTCTTGGCCATGCTGAACATCGCATTCTCAAAACCGTCAAGCCTCAGTGGAATTGTGAAGCCGGTGTTTAAGCCGTGCCTGCGGGCGCTCTCTAAAGTTTCGATCTGCCGTGAGTTTAAAGTCACATATTGGCCGATCTCATTCCAACTCAACCCATTGACCAATCGGGATGCGGCGAAGTGCACCGGATCATCAAGATGGCGTTTTTCCTTTAATACGTGATCAACCCAATCCTGCGGATAGCTAGTCAAAAGGATGGAACGATCATCACGCTTCGCCAGCTGCTTTCCTCTTATCAAGGTGAACCAAGGAAATCCAAGAGAAAGGCACATCTCTTCAGTTAGGTGCGATAGCGCGCATAGACTATCAGCAGAGTCGATTCGCCTCTGATATTCAACAACATGAGCTAACGAATATTTACCAAGTTCAACCATGAAGGGCAATATGTAGATTTATTACATTTAAATCAAGTCTTTTGTGGTTGAACGCTCCCCCGTTTTAGGGGGAATGGCAACGGCAACGCTAACGGTTAATCTATCTAACAATACCCAACCGCGCTTAAAGAAGACTTGTTCTTTTATTCGAGAGAAGCTGCAGAGTAATTGATAAAAAGGAAACGCGCCCTCACAATACTGCTTGTTTCGATTCAAATATCGTCATTCATGTCGACAGTAATTCCAGCTGTTTCATCTTTAGTGAGACACAAAGCCAAGATCGCATTCGTATCATGGAAAAGAGACGCGATCTCTCCTTTAACCACTATCATGCATTGTGTCCGTCACCAGATAGATGACCGCTTCAGCTTTGGCCACTTCAGTTCCAGCCGCTGCGAGCCAGGTGCATCGACAGCTATATTTAGCTTCGACAGCAGCGACGGCATATCTGCATTCGTTCATCTCGCAAACTCATCGATACCAACGGCACTGAAATCTATCACAGCACGTGCCAGCCTGAGGAGCAATGAATATGGTCCTTCAGTCATTCCTGCCGGCAAGGGCGAAGTTTCATGATGGCCAGCTCACATTTGTCGTTGGCGATCTTGGCACTGCTCTGCGTCAGGGATGCTTCGCGCTTCGCATCCCGGATGAGCTGGATCTTGCGCCAGGCATCCGGCTCGCACAGGAGTTCTATCTAGCAGGTCGAGGGGTCCAAGACCGGGAGGGAATTTACTTCGATCAGGAGCTTTTCCAGACCGATCATGTGTTGATTGATGGCCCAAGGCGCCGCAAGGACTTTCCACAGGCAGTTAATCTCATGTGTGAGAAGATGTGTGCTCTTGCACGCTTTCTGTTAAGGATAATTCTAACTGAAGCAGGCATCAGCGAAAGCCTATGGGCTGACGCGACCGATGACTGCGTTACCGATGGCGGCGTACAATGGTTTGCTCTCGGCCATTACCAATCAGACAGGAATTTGCCGGGAGCTCCAGCACATAAGGATCCAGGCTTCATCACTGTGCTCTATTATGACAAGCCGGGACTCGAGGCGTATATCGATGGGGAATGGCGCAACATTCCTCCCGTCGGTGGATATTTTCTCATTAATTTTGGAGGCGCCCTCGAAATTTTAACGGCAAAGTGCAGCGTACCAGTCAAGGCCGTACTACACCGCGTCCGCCAGTGCCTTCCAGCGTCCAAAACTGGTGATCATTTTTCCTTTGCTGTCTTCCTCAATCCAGCAGCGGATGGCGATGTAATCCAAGCCTCCGCCGATGGGAAAACACTTGTATCACTTGGTTCTGTAGATGAGTATCTTCGCACACTCAATAAAATGACGTGGCACGACGGATACGCGGCGTTTGGGATCACGCGCAAATCTCATGATATGGTGTTGGTGCCCCAAACGTGCGATCATCCCGTCAAAGGCCCAAGATAGGCGTCTTCGCACCGCCGGTGTCAGGCACCTATGGGAAGTGTTGCCTCATCGGCGAAGGCGGCACGCGTCACGATGATCGTCTTGCCTGCCCAGAATTCACGCATGGATGATTCCTCCATCGATCACGAGAGTATGGCCGGTCATGAAGGAGGACATAGGGCTGACCAGATAGAGGACGCCCAAAGCGATTTCCTCGGGCTCGCCGAGTCGGCGCAGCGGGGTCCTCTGCAGATATTCTGCCTTGAGGGTGGGATCGCCGTGCATCCAGCCGCTCATCCGGGTGTCGATGTAGCCCGGCGCGATGGCGTTCACCCGCACCCCCAGCGGCCCGAGCTCGATGTCGAACCACTCCAGTGCGTTGCCGGCGGCTGCGGCATGGAGGGACCTCCGCCGCCCCTGCTGGGACGTCGTTGAAATATTCATGGATTTCCTCCCGGATATTGTGCGTTTATTTCAGATGCGACGCGAACCATTCGGCTGCGGCTGAACTCGTCTTGTCGAAATGCTCCTGGTAGACGGCATAGTGTCCACCCTCGACCTCGAGCAGCGCCTTTTCCGTCGCCAACGAGGCGAAGGCTTCGCGCTGCAAGTCGGTCGGGGTGATGGTGTCGCGATCGGCGACGATCATCAGAAGCGGCACATCGGTGATACGACGGAGGTAACTGCCCGGTTCGTAGCCGCGGGCTAGTTCGATCGAGGCGAGCGTGGTGTGGTTGCGCCACTCGGGGCAGCGCTGCCCCTCGCCCGACATGTACCGGTAGGACTCCTCACCCCGGTAGGCGACCGATGCGGCTGGATCCGCGCTGACCGATTGGATCGTTGCCGGCTCGGCCCCGGCGAATACGGCCTCCCGGTCGGCGATGAAGGCCGCTTGTTGCGCGTTCCAGGCCGCCGCATCCAGGCGTGCGCGTGCGGCCCGCCAGCTGTTGATCGTGGGAACTTGGCTGACTGCGCAGCGCACACGGGGATCGATCGCCGTCACCGTCAGGGCATGGCCGCCGCCATAGCTCGATCCCCAGATGCCGATGCGTTCGCCGTCGACCTCCCGCTGGCTACGCACGAAGCTGATGCCGGCACGAAAATCCTCGACCTGCTTCCAGGGATCGATGTGCTGGCGCGGCATGCCGCCGCTCTTGCCAAGGTTGCGGTAATCGAAAGTCAGCGCTGCCAGGCCGCATTCGACGATCGCTCTTGCATAGTCCTCGAGGTCGCCGCCGGCCACCATGCCCCAGCCGTGTCCGAGCACGACGCAACCAACACGCCGCGGACCGTTGTCCTCCGGCAGATAAAACGTGCCGACGATGTCATCGCTGCCAACCGTATAATGAACATTCCGGCTTGTGAAAGCCATTCGGTGATCCCTTCAGGCTGGCTTTCCAGCCGGCTTGTCAAAAAGGATGTCACCGCCATGACAATCGATCAAATTGATATATCTGCCTTATTAATCGTATTATACGATCAATGCGAAGACTCGCGAAAGGAGGGCGCATGGATATTCGTTCCCTGGAGGTCTTCCTGGCGCTCAGCGAGGCATTGCATTTCGGCAGGGCGGCCGAACGGCTCAGCATGAGCCAGTCCTCGGTATCCGAACATGTGCGCCGGCTGGAGGCCCGGCTTGGCCGGAACCTGTTCGACCGGACGAGCCGGCGAGTGACGATGACGGCGACAGGGGAAATCCTCGCCCATCGCCTCCGCGATCCGATAAAGGCGATCCGCCTCGCCTTGCGAGAGGCAGAGCGCGGCGGCAGGACGACTGTGGAAACCCTGCGGGTGGGATTTCTGGGCGGAGGCTTCTACGAACTCTACGAACCCCTGGTGCAAGCGCACAAGTTGGATCATCCTGGCGTGGCGTTGGAATTCGTCGAGCTCAACTACGACACCCAGTTCTCCGCCATCTTGCAGGGCGAGGTGGACATCGCCTTCTGCCGACTCCCCGTCGGCCTCGACGGCCTGGAGGCGGGTCCCATTGTCATGTCCGACCCGCGCGTCGTTTGCGTCAATGTCGCCCACCGCCTGGCTGGGCGCGACTATATCGACGCAGAGGAACTGCGCGGCGAGACAATGCTGCGGGTGCCGGCATCGCAAGCCGGCACGAAATGGTCCGAGTATCATTTTCCGCTGGCGACCCCCCAGCGATATCCCCTTGCACCCGGCCCGATGATCCGCACGGTGCGCGAAGGCATAGCGGCCGTGGTCGCGGGACATGGCGTCTTCTTCCTCACCAAACGGGCGGCCCATTACTATGCGACGCCACGGATGACATTCGTGGAAGTTAACCTGCCGCCCATCCAGTCGGCGCTCGTCTGGCGGCGTGGCGACGCTCGCGGCTCAATCGCAGCTTTCAATAGAATCTTGATGCGCGTGGCTCGCGAAGCGAAGATCGCATGACACCTCAGGCTGCTGCCGGGATGTTGTTAAACAAAGACCGGAGAGACGACATGAGGCTCCACAGCGGCAGTCTTCATGCGTTAATGGGGTCGGCTCCGGCCCTCTATCATGTCGCCTATGGCGTTGCGCGAATGGCTGAAACGTGGGGATGACGAAAGCTCGCCTGGGAGGCAGATGACGGGTAACATTGCAACGAGTGCTATGGCCAACGCAGGATCATGGGCCGATTCAAGGCCATGCTCTCCAGATGGGTTTGCAGCCAATCTTCCGATCCGCTCATCAGTTCCCCGATCAGCGCATAATAGACGAGCCGAGCGCGGGCCTGCGCGGCGTCGGAGGGCACCCCAGCGCTTTCGATGATCGACCGAAGATAGGCGCAACGCGCAAGATCAATCCGCTGGAGTACACGGCGGACATCTGAGTCGGTGGCAGCCCAGCCTCGCATGGCCACTTCGAGCTGCATGTCGAGTTGCGTTAGTGCGATGGAAAGGTGTTCCAAGCGCTCGTGGGATGGTCCGCCTTCCGCCTCGACCAGCGCGATGATCTCAGTCGTCTGGTTATTCTCCCATGTCTCGATCATCGCCGAGAGCAGCTCCCGGCGGTCAGCGAAATGCCAGTAGAAGCTACCTTTGGTAATCTTCAACTGCTTGGCGAGCAGTTCGACGCGAACGGCCGCCAGGCCATTCTCTGCGAGCGCGGCGAGCCCAGCCTTTATCCAAACCTGTCGATCAAGACGCTCCATGGCAAACCATACGATACCGTATTGATTGCGGCAAGCTTTTGAGATTATATGAACCATACTTTACCGTATGGTGTTGTCATGGATTGGCATCTACTCCTCGCCTCTGTTGTGGCCGCCTTCATCGCGGCGGCACATTCTACGCTCGGCGAACGACGGCTGCTGCGTCCCCTGCTTAGAGAGAACCTTGACAACGGATCGGCCAAGAAGGCTGAATTTATGCGGCTGACGCTGCGTTTCGCTTGGCATCTCACCTCCGCCTTCATGCTTGGTTGCGCCGTCATCTTATTTGTTCTGGCGTTCTTCCCTCTCGATCTTGTCTCAATTCTTGTTGTGGAGATCCTCGGTGCCCTATTCATCGCATCCGCGGCGATTACCGGCTCCTATTCACGGTGGCGCCATGTCGCCTGGCCACTTTTCACTCTCGTCGGGGCATTATGCTGGTGGACCGCAGCATGGCATGACGGAGCAGCCCGCTTTGAAGCAACGAGACCGGTCATCGGTATCGGTGTGTCCTCGATCCTCATGCTGATCGCGGCGACCCATCTCTATTGGGCGATCACTGGCACAAACAATCTAGAGGCACTGATGCCCGAGAAGAACGGAAAGCCGCTATTCAGACCGCGACGGACAGGAATGGCCGGCGTCGCTCTTGCCCTGTGTGCCGCGAGCTTGCTCATTGCCGAACAGGGCCTCGGTGTATTTGGGATTGGTCACTCGGAGATTATCTCGCGCGGTTGCTGGCTGCTTGGAGCCTTGCTGATTGCGCGGGCCGTGGGCGATTTCCAGTATCTGGGGCTCTTCAAAGCCGTCAGAACAACCATGTTCAGCTATTGGGATACGGCAGTTTACACGCCCCTTTGCCTGTTACTAGGCATCTCCATCTGCGTGATTGCGGCACGATAAGGATGGCCTTTGGCGGTGAGTCCTTCGATCAAGAAGGCGGGCCTCGCGGGCTGGGCTCAGCTACCGTTGCAGTAGGACTCGATGAGGTTTTGACCTTGGCCATCCTCGGCCCCAAGCGTCTTGCCGATCACCAAGACATTCACGGCTCGGATCAGTCATCATCTTGTAAGAACGGAGTTCTTGAGCCTGAACGACCGAACATGAAGTGGGTCAAAGCAATTTTACCGCATTCTGGCATCACATCTTACCATGGCCTGGGAATTGCTTGATAAGTAGCTGCCAAGGCTTATGGCCAGTGTCCTTAAACACAATGTAGCTTAGCATATCAAGATTAAGCCTTAGCTTAAGGTAAAGACTAAAATCATTCTGTTTGCCCCAACCGTAACGTCACTTTGCGACCCTCTCAAAGCGTAGACAGCCAGTATTTTGACTTGGCGTCTCCCCACTGAAATGGTCCCCGATAAGCCGAGTGCGTATATGTTCGGCTGAAGATTGCTCAATATCAATGATATCTTACCCCGAACCGATCTCGACGCGGGCGAGAGAGTCCCACCATGTATGACGGTCGCACGTGCGATCGTTCTGTATGTCGTGGGGATCGAAAACGGCTTGTCACGTATTGGGGAGGCTTCCCCAAAAGCGGCCATTCTTTGATCATCGAAATTTGAACCAGGAAAAACAAGAATATACGACATGAGCAGACTGACAGATCTTCTGGCGCTCGCAACGCCAGGCCTTTGGTTCGTCGAACCAGGCCAGAAACTGATGGCTGATAATACGCTCCTGCCGATAGGCCGGATCAAATCAGGGGACAATCTGAGCTGCATCGGCAACGCTCACCCCATCGGCCCCAGTGAGGCCGACCAGCAGTGCAGTTATGCTAATGCCCTGCTGTTCTCTGCGAGCCGCGAGATGGCGCTTTTGCTGGAAGAAGCGCTTACTGTCCATGATAACGAATTTGAAAATGACCTTGAGATTTCCGGGACGGATTTTCTCGATTGGTTCTTCAACTGGCGCCTGCGTGTCAAGCGGCTCGCCAACGAACTATGCTGAGACTTTCTAGACCAGATGTCCGTTTGAGGGATGAGATGCTCGTCCTGAACTGTGCAGAATATTCCGAGGTGCGTCGGCTTTTCCGGCATGGGCTCTCAGCACAGGAGACGGACCATGAACGAGAATATCAGTTTTGTTGGCTTTGACCTGGTGTATATCGCATTACAACATCACTTAATGCGCCACAGAGTTCGTAATCTGTGTCAGGTTAGCTGCTAACCTGACACAGATCTGAGGCTGCTCAAACAGAGCCGCACTGATCGTAGTCGGCAATGCCGCGAGGACAAAGGAGATCGTCGCCCTCCCCTCTTGCGTGGCGGTTTCGGAAAAAGTCCTCAGCCATCCCAGCGGATCCTGATTGAACCGATGCACGGTCGCCAGCAATGCCAGACATTTGAAGGGATTTGTCGTTCGGCATGCGCTCGTGGAATCGTGTGCAGCCTGCCGTAGGCCGCATGGGAGGCTTCCGGGATTATCAGCCTGAAACCAACATTGCAGTCTTTTGCGCTTTGGATCGGCGCCGATGCCAATTTAGCGCCTATTCCAGTAATGGCGCTCTGAAACCGTGCCTACAAATGCAAGCCGAGCAAGATTGGTGTTAGGATCATCACTCCGTAGTCATCTCTTCAGCAAATATCAAGCTGCCTGCTCATTGAGACTAACCATCGCAATTTTGGTGAGGATCTCATCCATTCTCTTTTCCTCAACAAGTGTCGCGTCAAGGAGCTGTGCTGCTTCGGTGAGCCCTAACTGCTCTGCCCATGCCTTTAATGTTCCATAGCGACTGATCTCGTAATGCTCGACACTTTGTGCCGCAGCGAGAAGACCGGGATCGAGCGCTTCGGTGTCCGCAAACTCTTCCATGATCTCCTTGCCTTCATCAAGGAGGCCGATGATGGCGTCACAGGTTTTGCCGCGCGGCAATTGACCGATGCTTTCAAAGACGCGATCAAGGCGTTCTATTTGCTGTTCCGTTTCATCGGCGTGAGTTTCAAAAGCATGCTGAAGCTCACTCGATTGTGCGTTGCGTGCCATCTTTGGCAGAGCGCGTAAAATCTGTTTTTCCGCGAAATAAATATCTTTCAATTCCCTATGGAAGAGATCCCGCAAATTTCCTCCAGAATGGACCATTGTCATATCCTCCCGTTTATCATCCAGAAAAGCTATCTTATCGGTCTTCGTTAAACGAGCGGAACAAGCTCTCGTTCCTTCTGTCAAGCCGGTCTCTTCTGGACCTTGAGCGCGAGTGACGACTGACATGCACCTTCGTTTTACAATGGACAATGCCTGTCTTGAGGAATCAGGCTCCAAGGCGTGCAACTTGTTCTTTCCTGATTGATTTAGCAAATATCTTCGTGACGATAATATCGAAAGCGCCGGATACGAACTCCTGGTAGAGTTCGAGGCAGATCGGTGATGAGGGCGCACTTCGTCAAGGCGTGATCCCTCAAACATACACGGCAGTGCTTGTGACAATCTTGCGGTACAGCTTGTATGTCAGACGCTTTCTGTATTTGCCGACCCCTAGACACTTTCGTTTCAGCTACAACAGATTATCTGAAGTGAAGATGGAACACATCAGTGATGATGATGGTTGGCTAAGCACTGTGTGCTGTTGAAGGTTATCAATAACGTGAAGCTGCACGAAAGATTCCCTTCAAGCAGACTAGCTCCTTTAACTTGAGTTGATCAGTCTCATCTAAAAAGTGAGTAGTCAGAAAGCGCTCAATGAACGAAACGAATATATGTGTCAATTATCTCCCCTCTTCAATCTATTCGAATGGAAATTCAGCATGAATGGAATTATCTATATTGTAGGACTAATTGTCGTCATCATGTTTATATTATCGGTTCTTGGGCTTCGGTAATATATAATGAGATGATCTTTAGATTATATAACAAATCGAAAGGAGGAACGAATGGACGATGCTAATTTAAGACCTGTTGCCGCTGTTCCCATGACGGAAGTCCTGGCATCAAGCTACATTGGATGGCCGGCGGTCATTGCTGGTGCTCTTGTCGGAACCGCAATCTTCGTGACTTTGACAGCGTTTGGGTCAGCAATTGGCCTAGCGATTACCTCTCCCTATTTAGGACAAGGTCTATCAGCAAAAGCAACGGTGATAGCCATTACGATCTGGACGCTCTGGGTCGTCGTCTCCAGCTATATTGCTTCCGGTTACATCGCAGGCCGGATGCGTCATATGACACCGGACGTTAGTATCCACGAAAGCGAAATACGTGATGGTGCACACGGACTCATAGCTTGGGCGCTGACAACTTTGCTCGTCGGTATGATAGTTTCAACAGCATTGAGTGGTATTGTGCGTGAAGCGCAATCAAAAACACCCGAGCAGACTGACCATTCACTCTATATGGCTGATGCTTTGTTACGAGGCGAACGCCTTGAGACCCCCTACAATGAAGGTCTTCGTCGCGAAGTTGCGGCTATTCTTCAATCCGGTGTTTACAATGGCGCTGTCACTGCATCGGACAGAGACTATCTCGTCCGCTTAGTAACGGATCGGGGCCTCACTCCTGTGGATGCCCAAAAGCGCGTCGATTATGCAATCACGGATGTTCGAGATACAGCGAACGCGAAGCGCAAGGTGGGAATTTTAGCCGCCTTTCTATCGGCAGCCGCTTCGGCGATTGGTGCTGCTGCTGCTTGGTGGGCGGCGACTATTGGCGGCCAACATCGCAAAGACTATGCGGGCGTAAGTATCTTTACCCGTTGGCGTTAAACAAGAGGTGATGAAATGGGACGCGGAATATTATTATGGATGCTGGGAGTTCCAATCCCGATCATCATTCTGCTGATGCTCTTTCATTATTAAGGATCGCGGCTTTGGCACACTTGGCCGTCGTGGTAACGGCACAGCGACTCACTTCCAACTCTCAAGGATGATATTGGTCGTTACCACTTCGACTTGTTGGCTGTAACGATTCTCGTAGACCCTGATCGCCGCATCATGCGCCTCATCCGAAGAACTGCAGAGTGCATCGGAGGCGAGTACCACACGATAGCCTCTGTCGACCGCGCCCAGGACGGTACTCAAAACGCAGACGTCGGTCTCGCCGCCTGAGATGATCAAGGTATCGACAGATTGGTGTTGTAGTCGCGCATGCAAGTCCGACTCGAACCAAGGCGAGTAGACGTGCTTGTCAAGGACCTCCGCGGGCGGCATAAAAGCCGCGAGTTCGGCAACAAGATCGATCATCGCTATGCCAAGTGCTTCGATTGTCATAGACGACCAACGTTCATAATACCGCCGCCATGTCCCAATCCCTTGGCCCGCGTGTTCCGCTGGGATGAAACGAGTAAAGATTGTCTGGCTGGGATGACGAGCGACCAGCTGGTACACAGAGGGAAGGACGCGATCCATCCAAGGTGTCCTCCAATCCGTCTCCTCAGCAAATAGTTTCTGCATATCGACGCAGATATGGCGAGATGAGCAAGAGAGACGACCAAAGCGGAGTTCATTTCGGTTCATTGCCATAGTTGATCCAAAGCTCGAATAATCTCAACCATCTTTCTCAGCTGAAAGGAGTGTTTGCGAACACGTCGCAGTTGGATTTTTAGCCCAGCGCTGCGCTCCGGCCTCCAGCAGCTTTTGGGCAGACTTTGGCCCGCACCGGCCGACGATACGGAAATCCTTTCCGCTCAGCTTTTCATATTGGATGAAGAATTCTTCGATCTCTTGAATAAGTCGTGGATTAATTTCCTTCAAGGATTCGACCTCACCGTGAAGGTGGGCGTGGCTGGCAATGGCTATCAATCGATCATTGCGAATCCATTCCTTGCCATGTTTACGTTGTTCAGCTTCGATGGCGCCAATGAGGCGCACGGTGATTGCACAGCCCACTGGTATTTCCTCATCAAGAAGGACGAGCACATCCACAGGATCATCATCATCGGCTTTCGTTGAAGGGATAAATCCGAAGTCATAAGGAAAGACGCTGCCTTTCGGCAACACATTCTTTAACCGAAAGGTATGAAAAGCGGGGTCATAGGCGTATTTGTTACGACTGCCACGCGGGGTCTCGATGATAGCAAGCAGGTCGCCGGTTTCAGGATCGCGGCTTGGCAACGACGAAAGATCAGCGGGAACCCGGCTCAGCATCTGAACTCTTTCATTTATGACTTGATAAAGTATGATAAGTCATTCTTCCTTTCGACCGAGAAAACGTGTCTCGCGCGTTGTAGATCCCTGCCGGACGACATATATTTGTTACACGCTACTAATCGCGGCAAAGCGCTCGGAAAAGCGTCCCTCAGCGGGAGAAGCAGGACGCTAATCGATGTGATCCCGGCACGCGCCGTCGTCTCCTTCTTTCATGCTCCACCATGCAAATAGGCCGCTGTATGAGGCTTGGTGTGCTCGTCCTGCTTCATGCCGGATCGCAGCATCGTTTCGCCTTTGCATGGAATGGCAATTCGGAGAACGAATTTGTCGCCGCGATCGCGAACGTCGGCATCTGCCCCAGTTCCCCGACAACGGTGCTCTCGGATGGCGATATAGGCTTGTGGAAATTGCAGCGACGGGTCGTCCCTCAGGCGGCCGACGTCCTCAACTGGTGGCAATTAAACCTTCGCGGGTTCCGATGCTGGTGGACGCCATGCCACCCCCATCTAAGCAGCAAGTTAAACGAAGTCATCCACAAGCTTGGCTTACCGATGTTCTTGCGCGCTTGCCGGGTCATCCAGTCAAGCGCATTGACGAACTTCTGCCCGGGACCTGGAAAACTGCGAATCCAACCAATCCTGAAATGTAGGTGTGACTCAATCTGCCAGGCTGTGGTCTTTAGCGGCTGCATATGCTTTTCTTCAATAGGCCGTTAACCTATTATTTTTGGAACAACCGCGCGGGTTCGGAAATTCCCTCATTCTTGCCGTGTCCTATTGCGGACAAATCCTTTGCGATGTTATCAACCGCCTCTGTTATCAGTAGCGGGGCTGTATAATGAACCATATGACCCGCCCCTTTTACGATTTGCAGCACACTGTTTGGGAGGCAGGCTGCAAGGTGTTCGCTCGCTTGTTTAAAGACAATTTTATCGCTGTCTCCTGCAATGAGAGCGACAGGTAAAGTCATATCCTTATAGGACCTACGCAAGGCTATAGCCGCAGGAATCATGAGCACATCATCTTCAGAGGTGGCCCGAATCTGCGACGGTCGCAAGGCCATCGCAGTCGAATATTCAGCCTGGAATCTTTTAGGGATCTGAGTAGGAGAAAACATCAGCCATTTGAGTAGGGGCATCTCGAGCCAACCAAGCAAGGGAGAAATGGTATAATTCAGTATGTCGCCTAGCAGAGGGAGCGCTCCTACCGCGGCCAATACGACCTCTAGCCGCAGAGTCCAAAAATAGTAACCAGACACAAGCACAAGGCCGCCTAGATCGGCCTTATGGCGCGCCGCGAGCGCGAGCGCCACAAGCGTGCCCGAAGAGTGGGCCACGATGATCGGGCGCTCAATGTTGAGCTTACGCATAGCTTTATGGAGCAATTCGGCTTGTTTTTCGGGTGTCCAAATATGCCCACGAGGGCGATCGCTATGCCCGAAACCAGGGCGGTCAAAGATGATAACTCTGTGGGTTTGTAACAAACGATCAGCTACACCACTGGTGTTCCAATCATCACCTGTTACGGCGTTACCGTGAATGAGCACGGCCGGATCACCTTCACCCCGATCGCTGTAATGCAGCCTAACCCCCTCTACGGTCAGGAAGGAACCCTTTGATGGGTGTCGACGCTCCGTGCGGCGCGCTATGAAGTAGTTGGCGATGGCAAGCGTACTTAAGATTGCCGCGCCGATGAGCCCTGCTATCCCAAAGGATCGGGTCTTGGAGAGGCGAAGGAACATAATAAAAGCCCTTTATGTATGCCGCAGAATATTGGAGGCCGTGGAAGTGAAAAATCATGGCGCCCCCTTCATTCGCCACAACTGAATCACATCAACGCCAATTGAAAACCTCAAGGAGTCAACCTTCCAAGGACTTGGTATAAGCTTGGTTATTGACGTCACTGACCTGCAGTCAGGCGGAACCGCACGGGCCGTTTCTGACCGCCACAGAGGATGGAGTTTTGAGCTTACTAGGTTTCGATTACTTTCCTAATTAATGTCTACGTATTGTCCGTCCTAAAAGCATGGCTGTTGCTCCAGCGAGGAGCACATTTGTGAGGGCTGGATGAAGGCTCGCTTTTGTGTAAGTACTATGCATGACGTGGTGGGGTGTTTTTCCGTGAATTTCACCGTCATGGCCGGGCTTATAGAGGGCATTTTCATCAATGGCTCCATAGCCATCTATATCCTGCGTTTTTGTCAAAAGATGTGTACCCATCCAATCCGTAGCAGCGGGAATTTGCTTATGGAGTGAACTTATCAATTTACTGCTGCCTCCTACGTAAATATCACGTGGTCCATGTACTGCAGCGTGCAGGATAGCGTCAGCGACATCTTCAACGGCATAGATGGGCGGAGGCAGCTTAGGCCGCCGATCCATATAGTTTTTGGCGTGATCAGGAAAAGGCGTATTAATCGAAGCGGGCTTGATCAATGTAACAGAAACAGGCGCATTTTCCGCTTCCAGCTCCATTCGCAGTGCGTCTGTAAAGCCTTTAATGGCATGTTTTGACGCACAATACATGCCTTGGAGCGGTATAGCTACATCAGACGCCATTGAGCCCATATTAATCAGTCGACCACCATGATGTTTTAAATGCTGAATTGCTATTGTCGAGCCATAGACGGTTCCCCAGAAATTGGTTTCAAAAAGCCGGTGGTGATCTTCATCTGAAACGTCTTCGATACGGCCGAAGATAGAGATGCCGGCATTATTGACCCAGGTATCAAACGCGCCAAACACTTTCAGTGTTTCTGCTGCAAGATATTCCAAATCTTCCCGGCGTGTGACGTCCGTGACCAGTTCCAAAGCTTGTCCGCCATTTTTTCGTATATCATCTGCGATCTTAGCCAGGATTGCGTCGTTGCGCGAAGCGAGCACAACTTTGGCTCCTTGCTTGGCAGCGGAAAGCGCGGTGGCAAGGCCAATGCCGCTTGAAGCTCCGGTAATGACGATGACTTGTTCAGATAAGGGCTTCTTCCGTATTTTCATCATCAACCCCATAGCTTTATGTTTAAGGCAGCAGGGCTTGCCCAAGTGGCAACGCAATATCTCTGTAGGTCAGGTAAAAAATGACCGGTAGGTGTTCTGATCATAAATACCGAGTGCGCGCTCGCCCATCTTGGAGCCGGGCACGACAATCACCACTTCCTGCCCGTCGCGAATGGCGTTGGATGCGGCCGCAACCGCCACCTCAAAGGCGGCCTCCTTACTAGCATAGGACATCCCCGGCTGATTGTTGATCTCTACATGCCAATTCGCCTCGCAGCCACGAATAAGATAGATGATCTGCCCGTGTGACTCCACTGTTTGCATTGTTTTTCCTCCCATCCATTCTTGAGGATAAGTATTTTCGACCATTGACCAGACAAAACAAATACTTCCAAGTATTTCTTGAACATCCCGCCATTTATTCTAGGCTTCTTTCATTATCAATATTCAGACGTAATCCTCTCAAGTGATGATAAGACGCACTTATGGGTTCGAATTGTCCGTTAATTCGACTCCAATCTTTCCTATTTCAAAGAAAGGGCTTACCACCAGTAACGGCAATCGTCGCACCGGACACAAAGCTCGACAATGGATCTGCGAGCATGACATATGCTGTTGCCAACTCTGCAGGCTGCCCTGGCCGTTTCATCGGTACGGATTCACCAAAATGTTCAACAGCCTCCTCAGGCATGGTTGAAGGAATGAGTGGCGTCCAGATTGGTCCCGGCGCGACAGCGTTGGCGCGTATACCCTTATCAGCCAGCAATTGCGCAAGGCCTGCGGTAAAATTCTGGATTGCTCCTTTCGTCGTCGCATAAGGCAGCAAGGTTGGATTTGGGAAATCAGCATTGATAGAAGCGGTGTTGATGATGGCGCTTCCCGGAAGCATATGCGGCACAGCCGCCTTCACAAGATAAAACATTGCATGTAGATTGACCTTGAATGTCAATTCCCATTCCTCATCGAGAATATCCTCAATCGCCGTGAAGGTCATCTGATGTGCTGCGTTATTGACTAAAATATCGATGCCACCCAATTCTGACATTGCTGTGGCCACTATGCCGCGACAATGGCTGGCATACTGAACATCCCCCGCGACAAGAACTGCCTTGCGGCCCGCCTTAGCCACCCAGGACTTTGTTTCCTCGGCATCTTCTCCTTCATTCAAATAAGAGAGCACAAGATCAGCGCCCTCACGCGCATAAGCGATTGCGATCGCCCGACCTATCCCACTGTCTGCACCAGTAATGATCGCACGCTTTCCTGCTAGTCTGCCGGAACCATGATAAGTTATTTCGCCATGATCAGGCAAAGGCTGCATTAATTTGGTTATACCCGGCATCTCCTGATGTTGCCTTGGAAAGGGTGGCTTTGGATAAGCGTCCATGACGAATCCTTAGGAAATCATATAACCTGCGCAAGAGCCCAAACGATTAGGTCACCAAACAGCTACAGCAAGGCGTTGAACGTGACCTTTCAGATGAAGCAGGCCCGTGCTGAAGCTCCGTTGCTTCCCATCCTTTTTAGACCGCAAGGTTAACTACGAAGGAAGCGTAAGCCATGCATTGGTTACGCAAGGGGTTCAGCTTCGTGTGCGTGAATAGAATGACCTGCAGCCGCCTATTTCAGGACAGCCTATCCTTTGCGTAATACACGCGCAATTTTGATATCATGCCGATTGCACAGGCACTTCGCGGACAGTCGTGTAGGTCGACCACAAGCAGAACGATCCATTCTTTGAATCGTGTGCGATAGTCCACCTCTTTGTCGAGCGCGCCAAGTTTTCCAACTTAGCGCGCTTCTCTGCCGCCAAAAATGATCGGCGTGGCTTCCGCTATTTGCTCACAGGGAAGGGAGTCATGTTTGGCTTTTCAGCGATAATAGGTCCCAGCTTTAATGGGGTTTATTTTCTGCCAGCTTGGTCGGCTTCGCCATAGGCCTTCATGACATCAGCCATATTGCCATAGTCGACTTCTGGCAAACTCTCGATTACCTCAAGCACATCTTGTCCGGCGTTGTTGTTTTTAGCACGTTGTATGAGATCGTCCTTTTTTGCAGGAAAATCGATTCCTTTCAGATGCTGCGTAATGTTTGCAGGCGAATGCCCACCTACACCTCGTGTCATGAGCGTCATCCCTTCAATTTCTGGTATCGGCCGGCCCGTTGCAGTTACTCTGTGCTAAGTCAGGCACATCTCTTGTGACAAAAAGGGCATAAGACTTTCGCTGTTCCAAAGCGCTTGTCACTTTTCATCACGAGGCCTTACTTGCTCGTCTTCATTTCCACGGCGTTGACGTTCATTACTCGGCTCCTCAAGGTCATGCCGCGCGCTCATCGCGCGCTCGTGACGGATCTGACCGCCACGTCGGCCGATCTCGGAATGGCCTTCGGTGTCGCCAAAGTAGCCACCCTGCCCGACGTCCTCGGCGTGACCTTCCTCATCCCGCGGCGCGCGCATCGCGCGCTCGTGACGGACCTGACCGCCACGTCTGCCGATCTCGGAATGACCTTCGGTGTCGCCAAAGTAGCCACCCTGCCCGACGTCCTCGGCATGACCTTCCTCGTCTCGCCGTGCACTCATCGCGCGCTCGTGACGGACCTGACCGCCACGTCTGCCGATCTCGGAATGACCTTCGGTGTCGCCAAAGTAGCCACCCTGCCCGACGTCCTCGGCATGACCTTCCTCGTCTCGCCGTGCACTCATCGCGCGCTCGTGACGGACCTGACCGCCACGTCTGCCGATCTCGGAATGACCTTCGGTGTCGCCAAAGTAGCCACCCTGCCCGACGTCCTCGGCGTGACCTTCCTCGTCTCGCCGTGCACGCATCGCACGCTCATGACGGACCTGACCGCCACGCCTGCCGATCTCCGAATGGCCTTCGGTGTCGCCAAAATAGCCACCCTGTCCGACGTCCTCGGCATAACCTTGGCGGCGCCCGTAGTCCTCTCTCCTTCCGTAGCCTTCGTTTCTATCGGAGCGGAAACGGCTACGATCACCTTCGTACTCGTCCCGCGCAGACGGGCCCCGCTCGTAGTCCTCCCTTCTTCCGTAGCCTTCGTTTCTATCGGAGCGGAAACGGCTACGATCACCCTCGTACTCGTCCCGCGCAGACGGGCCCCGCTCACGACCACCCTCATAATAGCCACCCTGCCCGCCCTCGGCATAGCCTTGGCGACGCCCGTACTCCTCTCGTCTTCCGTAGCCTTCGTTTCTATCGGAGCGGAAACGGCTACGATCACTTTCGTACTCGTCCCGCGCAGATGGGCCCCGCTCACGACCACTCTCATAATAGCCACCCTGCCCGCCCTCGGCATAGCCTTGGCGACGCCCGTACTCCTCTCGTCTTCCGTAGCCTTCGTTTCTATCGGAGCGGAAACGGCTACGATCACTTTCGTACTCGTCCCGCGCAGACGGGCGCCGCTCGCGATCACTTTCATAGAACTGCCGTGCCATCGTATCCTCCATTTCTTGTCGTACAGACCGCAGTTTCCGCCCTAACAAGTCTTCTTGTAGAAGGTTCCTTTTGACAGGCTTCCTAATCGAGTTGTCGTGCAGCCGCTAACCAGAAAGATCGCCTAAACAGCGAAGTTATGCGGCTTTGAGCAGCGCGTCGTTTATCGAGGTCAATTCTGTAGGTTGTAGCTCAAGGTAGCCGTTGAGGTTGACGATGTGAACATGCAGCATCAACTGAGCATCCCAGCAAGATCATCGCATCTGTGCTCCTTATATATACATATATACAGAGATGATGCGCTGGCTGACGCTCCCTATGACGCCAAGCGCAGGCATAACCCATCAATGAATGATATCTGCGCGGGCATAATGCGTGAGGTCCAGGAACAGAGGGCTCCCCGGCACAACTGAGTTTCGGTCTCGTGGCAGCAAGCCGAGCATCGCAGCCGGGCTCTGGGCAATGACACGCCGATCACAACCGACAATCTTTGGAAATGCGTAACCAAAGACATGGCGGATAAATTTTACAAGCCTCTGGCGCTCGATCTCGTCGAACAGAACGCCAGGGCCGCCAAGGATTTTCTCAGGCAAAGCCTGAAGATCGAGACATGGGCGGCGGAAGGTCGCGCCGTCGGGCGCACAGGAAGGCTGGATAAAAAGATTTCGGCTTCACGCGCCATTGGACCGTCCGTCACCAGAATGATCTGCTTGCCGTCTGCTTCGGAATCCGAATGGCTAATGAAGTCTGCAAAAGTCGGGGCCCCGGTCCTTCTTGCATCCTCTCGCAGAGCTTGAGACAGGCCCGGATTATGTCACAAAGTTCAAGGCGAATCTCCTTCCAAAAAATGCCCGACAGCGTTGAGAGGCTTGATTCCATCGCAAATAATCTTCGTCATCGCGAGCAAAGGCACCGAAAGGATCGCGCCAAGAACACCCCACATCCAAAACCAGAAGATGAGGGACACAATCACCAAAACGGGATTAAGCGTAAAGCGGCGCGCAAGCAGCATGGGAGTAATCAACTCCCCTTCCATAATATGGATGAGCAAATAAAGCCCCGCCGGCAAAAGCGCGAGCCATAATTGCGGAATGGTCAACAAGCCTGCGACAAGAAACACTCCAACGCCGAAGAATGGCCCCATGATCGGCAGGAAATTCAAAAGAAACGCGATGAGTCCCCATAAAATCGGATCTCCGACACCACAGGCCCACATAACGATCGCCGTCGCAAGGCCGACGGCAGCATTCATGATTGTGATGGTCAGCAGATAAGCAGAAATATTGCTTTCGATCTGCTGGGAAAGATCGACGACCTGCCGCTTGTCCTTGAAACGCGGCAAGATTTCTACGAGTCGCCGGAGGAACATGTCACCAAAGACAAGGAGAAAGAAAAGGATCAGGATCATTTCGAAGAGACCGCTGGCAAAATGGCGTGTTGTCCTCAATAAGGTCTCTTGCAGGCTTTCGCTTAGGCTTTTGGCAAGGCTGACACTAAGCTGCCCGGAATGCCCCATGCCATCCATCTTGTTCCGCAACGTGTCGAGTAATTCAAACGGATGGCTGAGAAAAAGTAACCTTTCCCGCAAGAGCGGGAGTCCTTCAGAAAGATGCTCGAACCAAGCCTTCGACGGGCCCGACACAGCAGCTCCAATGCCCAGAATTGCGCCAAGCACCGCAAGGATAAGAAAGAATGCAGCCAGATGCCGAGGAATATAGTATCGCTCTAAAAATCTCATGCCAGGTTGCAGAAGTAATTTCAAGACGATCGCAAAAATGAGGGGGAGGACGACCTCGGCGGCAACATACGCGCCGCTTAGAGCAGCAATCAGAAAAAGACCTGCCAACAAGACCGTATTTGGATCCTGTGCGGGCAATATATTTTGGTCTGCCGTATCCGGCAATTCTTTGGCACCCGCTTGCGCATTGGGTGTTACTCCCTCCCTGGAAGATGTCATTTGGTCCACCCATCCAACCCGAGCGAACTTACCAATGCTGGACCTCTGGCGGAAAGCCTCCGCCCCGCAGTCGCGAGGCCAAATCTCAATGCGTTATACTCAACACACAGGACAACGGTCCCTCCCGGTGTTCGTTCCCTTACCGTTCAGCTTCACTCTATCGGATTGACACAGCTAAAGGACGCCGACACTGATCATAGATCAGCTTGCGGTTGCACGGGGGCGGAAGCTTCCGAAAGAACTCGAGAACCTGTGAGCGACGCGCAACAACGGCACCGGCTTCGTCGATCGCATGAACCTAAGAAATGGACTTCGCTAAATCCAGACCAATTGTTGCTACGGGCATCGAATGATCCTTTTCTGCTGTCGCGGCTGATAGCAATGCTAAACGCCACAGGTTCCAGATCAATCGACCGTTTCAACACATCACTTTGCGTGCTTATGACATATATTCCAATCGGAAGAAGGTCTTGAAACTATAAATAAATATGCTGCTGGTCTTCGCTCATTTTCCGTCGAAACATAAATAAAATAGGATCGGTCATTTCCGATATGACGCCGCATTTTTTAGCACGCAAAGTGAGACAGACCCTCACTTACAACAGTCCGACAACCTGCTCTCTGTCTGTTTCTGACCTCTATTGGTTAACAAAGCATAACAATCACAGTCTCAAACGTCTTCCTGTATCCGTATACATAATTTGCAACGCACCCGCGCACGGTGATGATTGGAAAAGGATCAATGCTTCTCCGGCTCTTGAACACTTTCTCCACCAAGAGCCCAAGCGGGCGATATCAACGTGAGCCATGCGTCATGGAGGATCGCGGCGGCGAGAGTGGGTGGGAAGGTGCTGGCCTCGCCGAACACCACAGATTGCCAACGGTTGAGAGCATCCGCCTGGTCGTTGTCGATCGCGGGCAAGGGCATTCTCGCCTTGATATGATCGAGCCTGTGTGTGGAGCGTTGCAGCACGGCATCGAGGGCCGCAAGAGCCGTGTGCCATTCGTCTTCGGCCCCAGGACCCGCATCCTGTTCTTCCAGGCCCTCTTCAGCTTGAAAGGATCGGGCCAGCTCGCCTTTCGTTTTGGATTGCCAACGATTTGACGGGCCTCCTCGGCTTCTCCGTGCAAGCATAATTGCATAGCTACGTTCCTTACCAGCGACGGGTCGTTGTAGATTTACCTGTTTGATCCAGCTCCGGACTAATAGCGAAACGTCAGGAAGCGAACTTTCCGAGGTTGGGAATGGACCGACATCAACTGTCCGAAACAAGGCAATCGAACACCCACCCTTTTCATGACCCTTCCCATTGCCGCCGTTTGAGCAGCACGGGCGGAGATTTCCCGGCCAAATAGGGGAGGATCGAGAGGCGAAGCACAAACCTACCCGCACGATTATTATAGTGCTTTGGCGGACTGGATCGCGCTTCCGGCCGGGCGGGTGGTTACGGGGAGGCGCAGCATTCGATCCTTACGATTGGGCGAGCGGGCTATTCCCCGACTGGCAGCATTGTAAAGCCGCCGCCGCCCTCCGAGGGATAATCGCCCTTACACGCGCTCTCAGCGGCTGCCGGCAGCCACTACCATTGCGTCTGCCCTTTATTGCGCATGAACTGTCTTGATTCCGGACACTATCGAGTTATTTGATCATGGATAGGAAAGGCACGGTTGTAGAGTTCTATGGTTCGATCGCTACGAGGCCGCCTCATTATTCTGCTCTTCTTGCTGGTTGCCGCCGCGGGAGCAGCCGGCGGGCTCATGGTCGGCCTGTTCAGGCAGTCGGCGACAGCCCAGGCTGGCCAAGCTGAAGCGGAAATCGGCCGCGCCTGCGACGCGATTGGTAATGCGTACCGCTTCTACAGCAGCGGCTGGCACGGGCCGCCTGCTGGGGTCAACGACGATGTCTTACGTCAAGGTCTGACCACGGTCGTGCAAACAGCGCTTCGGGATCGGCCAGGCATCGAAGGGGGGATTTGGCAGAGCGATGCCGGCTCTCTCGCCTACGCATTCCCAACCTACCAAGGATCAGGTCCTAAAACCGATGTGCCTCAAGCGGAGCTTCCCCACATTCAAGCCGTCAATCAAGCAGCGCTAGCTGCGGGCGATCGGCAGGCGGTCAGCCGTTACGACGCATCGTCGCAGATCTTGCTCTTGACCGCGTGCCCGCTGCCCGGACCGATCCCAAGCTTGACGGCGTGGACCATGACACGCGTTGTGACGCTCGCTGGGAGCGGTTATCGCCTGCTGATGATGGGTCTTAGTGTCTTGTTCGCTGCCGTGCTCGCAGCGGCGGTTCTGCTGACTCGGCTCACGATGACTTGGTCGAGGCATGTTGCGCGCATCGAGACCGCGCTCCAGGCCCACGACATCGCCGAACTGCCCACATTGCCTCCGACGGGCGAGCGCGAACTCGATCGCATCGTCATGGCGCTGAACGATGCGGGACAGCGACTTGCTGAAGCTAGACGCCGAGCCGATCAACTAGCACGACAGGTCGAGACTGGAGAACGCCTGGCGGCGATCGGACGCGTCGCCGCTGGCGTGGCACATGAGATTCGAAATCCGATCGCCGCCATGAGGCTCAAGGCAGAGAACGCCATGGCTGGCGATTCGGAGCGCAAGAACCTGGCTCTCACCATGATGCTCGGGCAAATCGAACGGCTCGATGCGCTGGTCCGCCGTCTTCTTAGCGTGACTGAACGAGAGACGCTCAATCGCGCTCCCGTCGCCCTGAAGCCCTTTCTCGAATCCTGCCTGTCGACGCATCTCGAACTCGCTCGATCGAAGGCCATTGCGCTGGACTGCGCGGCCGACAGTGAGGAGCCGAGCTTCGATTCCGATCAAATGAGGCGTGCGCTCGATAACCTCGTTCTCAACGCCATCGAAGCGGCACCTGCGGAGACAGCCATTGTTATCGCCGCACGACATGACCATGAGAATCTCGTCGTCTCGGTTTGCGATGGAGGTTCAGGACCGCCGGCGGAAATCCGGGATCATCTGTTCGAGCCATTCGTCACCAGCCGCGCTGATGGAACCGGACTTGGTTTGTCGATCGTGCGCGAAGTTGCGGCCGCGCATGGCGGGATCGCACGCCTGAGTTGTTCTCGGACAGGAACAGTTTTTGAGATCGTGGTGCCATGGCGTCTATCCTAATTGTCGATGATGATGATGCGATGCGTGACGCGCTGAGCGAAGCTGCGCGCGATCTCGGCTATGATGCACACTTGGCGGCGTCGGGAGCGGAGGCGATAAGCCTCCTCCATGCGCAGGCGATCGACGCCGCGCTGCTCGATCTTCGCATGCCCGGCATGGAAGGGATCGAGGTTCTGAAGCGTCTCCGCGCGCTCCCAAATCCGCCTCCCGTGACGGTATTGACCGCCCACGCGACTGCCGCGAACACGATCGAAGCGATGCGGCTCGGCGCGTTCGATCATCTGACGAAGCCAATCGGACGAGAGGAAGTGTCGCGCATATTGGCGGGAATGCTTGCGGCTAGAGCGGCGCCACGTGCATTCCGGTCGGAGCCAGAACCAGGCGGGTTGATCGGGTCGAGCGAGCCGATGCGAACCGTCCAGAAGACCATCGGCATGCTCGCCGACAGCAATGCGACCGTGCTCATCTCAGGTGAGACGGGGACCGGCAAGGAGCTGGTGGCGCGTGCCATTCACGAGCACGGCCATCGGAGCAGCAGGCCGTTCATTCCCGTCAATTGCGCCGCGATTCCGGCCGAGCTCATGGAGAGCGAGCTGTTCGGTCATGTCCGCGGCGCGTTTACGGGCGCCGTAACCGATCGGAAAGGCGCGTTTCGCGAAGCCGAGCGGGGTACTCTGTTTCTCGACGAGATCGGCGACATGGAAATTGCCCTGCAAGCGAAGATCTTGCGGGCGCTACAGGAGCGTGTTGTTACACCCGTCGGCGGCAAGGCCATTCCCGTCGATGTTCGCGTGATCGCAGCGACCCATCGGGATCTAAAGCAGCGCGTGCGAGATGGCAGTTTCAGGGAGGATTTGTTCTATCGGTTGCACGTCGTGCCGATCCATTTGCCAGCTCTACGAGAGCGCATCGCCGACATCGTTCCTCTCGCCGAGTATTTCTTGGCGCGCGCCGGCGGCGCCAAGCAACTTGCGCCGGAGGCCGCGGCGCGGCTCGTCCGCCATGCCTGGCCCGGAAATGTGCGCGAATTGAAGAATGCGATGGAGCGCGCTGCGGCGCTAGTGCGCAGTGATGCGGTCAACTCCGTCGATCTCGACTTTATCGATGAGACTCGCTCGGCAACCGATCGAGCAATTGATTGGCCGGATGAAGATCTGCCGTCGGCCACCTCTCGGCTCGAGGAGATGCTGATTCGCCGCGCTCTAGCAAGGAGTGAAGGCAATCGGGCGGAAGCGGCGCGCCTGCTCGGCATCCACCGGCAGCTTCTCTATACGAAGATGAAGCGCTATGGCCTCGACGCGTCCGAAGACCGGACGCAACGTGTCGGGGAAGCGGACATTCCGACGGGCCAGCCGTCTAAAAAATAACAATAACTTCAATAGCATAATCACTGGCGCACGGCTTGCCCTTCATCCTTCAGGCAGTGCTCTTGAGGAATGAATCACATGCGACCCCCAGTGGAAGGCCGTCTTCGTCGGTGGATCGACCCTATTGGCGCTGAGCGCCAACGCGCTTGCGCAGAATCAGGCGCAGCCGTTTGCAAATCAACTGCCCCCGCCTGCCGGGCAAGCGCCGCTCTATGACCCACAACAGCTTCCGGCTCAACGCGGGCAAGTCCAGCAGTTCACGTTGACGCCGCGCGGCGACATAGACGGGCTGATCCTGACCGACGGCACCGAGGTCAAGACCCCTCCGCACCTCTCGACTCAGATCGCCTATGCGATCAAGCCGGGGGACATTGTTACGATCACGGACTGCATGCCGCGGCATTGCCGCTGGTGCAGGCTGTCTCCATCACGAACGACGCGACCGGGCGGAAAGTCATCGACAATGGACCGCCTGGACCTGGTCGCGGACCTGCCGCACCGCCACCGCCGGTCGCTTTCGCTCCGGGCGCGGACGGACCGCTTCCCAGGCGCACAGAATTGCAAAGCCGCGTGCGGATTGCACTGCACGGCCCACGGGGCGACATCAACGGCGCACTACTGGACGACGGTACGATTCTGCTCCTGCCGCCGTCGGAGGCCTATCGCTTTGCGAGCTTACTGCAGCCGGGACAGCCACTCGTCGCCGAAGGCACGGCAACTGTCACCGCGCTCGGCAAGGTTATTGAGGCGCAGCAGATCGGCGCGTCGCGTGACCAATTGAGCCTCGTCGAAACGGTACCCCGTCCAAGTCCGGGACGGCGCCCGCCGGCGCCTATTCCTGGCTTCGAACCGCCAGGGGCGCCACGCCCCTAGGCAATTGGCTTCGCGCAACAGCTTTCGATTCCCGACCTGGAAAAGAGACACGACATGCACTGGCTTGACCCCGATTATTTGCCCGAAGTCTTGGGCACTTTTGAACGCTTCCTCCTCAATCCGCATGGCGACGCTGACGGGATGATTCTGAGTGAGGGGCTGGAGATCCATTTCCCACCGCACATGTCGGTCGAGCTTTGCGCCACGATTCGTTCAAGCGAGACGCCGAAGATCAAGGTTCGCGGTGTGTGGCCACGTGGCGGCGCGGTGATCGTGGCCGTGGCGATCGAAACGATGGACGGCAAGCGTATCGTCGATAATGGACCGCCGAAAGAGCACGACGAGCACGAGAAGCCGGATGGGCGCGCGACGAAATCCAAGCATGAGCCCATGCACGCCGAAGGCATAGTGCGGCGTGTTCTCCATGGTCCGAAGGGCGAAGCGCGCGGCGCGCTGCTCGAAGACGGAAGGATCATCTGCGTCCCCGCGAAAGAGGCCAAGCACATCGCGCAGTTTCTCTCGCGGGGGCAGCGGTTGGCGGCGCGCGGTCAGGGACTGACATCGGAATTCGGCACCGTCATCGACGCGCGAGAGGTTGGTCCCTCCGCAGACGACCTGCATCCGCTGAAGCCCAAAGAACCCAAGCCCCAGAAGCACCCTCGAAAGGGTGACGCCGAGGTGAATGCCGCGACGGCTGTCTGAGCTGCCCCCGGGGAGGCCGTCGTCCAGTCGGTCTCCCTCCATTTTGTCGCGATGGAGACGACGATGCCGGACACAAAGACCGTCCTGAGCTGGGTGCATTTCGGCAAACGGATTGCACTCGCCCCTGATCCGAACGATCCCTCACCCTGGCAAACGATCAAAGATATCCGCACGTTGTCCGACGGGCGCCATGCGCTCATGGTCGAGGCGCGCGAGAGCGCTGGCGACACCGGGCATGACACGATCACCGTTTGCGTAGCCCGGAACGGACGCTACATGCCGTCGCCGATAGGCGACGGTAGCGATCGCGACACCGTCGGCGCTTGGCCAGAAAAGAGCATCCTCGGCACCCAACTCGGCCCCAAGCGCAATGGACGCAAGTGGTGAGCGCGCTTGCGGCAACATGGGGCATCGTAGCCCTGGCAACGGGGGGCGTGATCCTACGTCCTTGGCGTCTGCCGGAAGCCATTTGGGCGGTGACTGGCGCCGCGATTCTAGTCCTTGCCGGCCTGCTCTCGCTCGCCGACGCGTGGCGCGGTGTGCTGAAAGGAACGGATGTCTACCTCTTCCTGATCGGCATGATGCTGCTTGCGGAGGTCGCGCGACGAGAAGGTTTGTTCGACTGGCTGGCGGCTCGCGCCGCCAATCTGGCGAATGGCTCTGCAACGCGGCTGTTCACGTTGGTTTATGTGGTTGGAACCGTCGTAACGACGTTTATGTCGAACGACGCGACGGCTGTCGTTCTGACGCCAGCGGTTGCAGCGGTCGCGCGTGCCGCGAAGGCCGAGAAGCCGCTCCCCTATTTGCTCATCTGTGCGTTCATCGCAAACGCGGCCTCCTTCGTCCTGCCGATAAGCAATCCCGCCAATCTGGTGATCTATGGCAGTCATACGCCGTCCTTGCTCGAATGGCTGCCGCGCTATGCTGCGCCGTCGCTGCTGTCGATCGCTGCAACTTATGTGGTGCTCCGCCTGACGCAGCGCCGAATGCTGAACCAAACGATTGCCGCAGAAGTCGAAGTCCCCGCGCTATCGCTTTCCGGACGCGCGGCAGGAATCGGTATCGTCGTCACAGCCGTCGTCTTGATGATGGCTTCGGCGTTGGGCTGGCAACTGGGGTTGCCGACCTGCATCGCCGGCCTCGCGACTGCGGCGTCGGTTGTGCTGCTCGAACGCCGTGCCCCGTGGGACATCCTGCGCGATATCTCTTGGGGCGTACTGCCGCTGGTGGCTGGCCTCTTCGTGCTAGTCGAAGCGCTGGATCGCACCGGCGTGATCGGGCTCTTAAGTACCGCCCTGCGTGCCGGTGCGTCCTGGTCACTACTGGACACCGCCTGGGCCAACGGCGTCGTCATCGCCTTCGCCTCGAATATCATGAACAATCTGCCCGCTGGATTGATCGCGGGAACGGCAATCCAAGGGGCTCAGAGCCCTCCACTGGTAACCGGCGCTGCGCTCATTGGCGTCGATCTAGGACCAAATCTCAGTGTTACGGGCTCGCTCCTCTGGCTCGCGGCGCTGCGCCGCGAGGGTCTCCGGGTGAGCGGGATGTCGTTCCTTAAGATCGGCTTGCTGGTGATGCCACCGGCTTTGGTGCTGGCGATCGCCGCGCTGGTTCTTGGCGGCTGATCCGTGCACCATTCTCGGAGAGAACCGATGGATTCCGCCTGGCTCTATCCTCTCATTCTTGCGGCCGGAGCGTTGCAGGCGTGGGGACCGCCAATGAACGGCGCTCTGCGCATCGCGTTGACGAATCCTTGGCTTGCCAGCCTGGTCTCATTCTTACAGATCGTGGCCCTCTTGATCGTGGTCTTCGTCTGCATGCCGCGACCGCTGCCGACCATCGAAGGACTGACCGTGATGCATTGGTGGTCGCCTCACGGCGGGCTGATCGGCGCCTTTGCCGTCGTTGCGGGCTTGCTGTTCGTCGATCGCGTGGGCGCAGGCGCCTTCGCCGATCTCACGATTACGGCGAACATTGATGTCGCTGGCCATCGAGCACTTCGGTTTGCTGCGCATGGAGGTGCATTCCGTGAACCTCGGGTGCCCGATCGGGGCAGCGCTCATAGTGGCGGGAATTGCCCTGATCTCCTGGTTCTGAGGATCGCTCGTCATGGATGACA